>JAFHCF010000064.1:0-35019 GCA_048497495.1 Prosthecomicrobium sp. | reverse complement strand
TCGGGGGCGCGTACGGGAACCGGCCGTCACGCGGTCGCCGGCATCCGGCCGGTCGCGGCGACGGAGACCTCCGTCGCGGCGAGGCGGTCGAAGTCAGGCGCCGGGCGGGTCGCGGGGGCGATGGCCGGCGCGACGATGGCGGCGGCGGACGGGTGACGGCGGCAGCGAACGGGCGAGGCGGCGGGCGCGACGTCCGGCGGCGGCGAAGTCCGGGACGCTCGGCGGCAGAGCGCTGGCATCGAGACAGAAGCCGAGATCGCAACAGGCGTGATGGTCGTCGGCGAGGTCGCTCGGATCGGCCTGCGTCGGCGTGGCGCGGATACCGAGGAAGCCCATGGCGACGCAGAGTTCGTCGTCGCCGGCGGCGAAGGCCAGGGCCTGGGCGCGGGCGGTGCCGACGAGGACGACGAGGGCGAAGAGAAGCGCGCCGACGCCGGAGAAGCGGCGCAGGCCGGCGAGCCAACCCTTTCGCGTGTGGTGCGTGCCCACCTTCGAACCCTCGCCCGCGGATCGCGAAACGAGATCCGCGGGTCTCGGCGATGTCATCACGAAACGGTCGGTCGTTCCTTGACATCCGACAAGCCGGAGGCGCGGCGGCGCAGGGCCACCAGAGCGAGGGCGGAGGCGTTCATGGCGAAGACGTAGACGGTGGCGGCGACCGCCACGTCGGGGCGGCCGAGCAGGCCGATGGCGACGGTCAGCGCCAGGGCGATGTTGCGCAATCCGCCGGAGACGGCGAGGGCGACGAGGCCGGGCGAGGCGACGCCGACGGCGCGGCCGAGGAGGGCGGCGAGCGCCATCGCCGTGAGGTTGAGCGCCAGCGCGGCGATGCCGACCTCGCTCCACGAGGCGGCGAGCGCCGTCCATTGCGACAGGACGGCGGTGGCGACGATGGCGAGGAAGACCACGAAGGAGGCGCGGCGCAGCATCGCGCGGCGGCGGGCGACTGCCTCGGGCCGGCGCCGGGCGAGCGCGAGCCCGATCAACAGCGGCACCACCGTGGTGACGAAGACGGCGCCGATCGTGGCCCCGAGCGGCAGGGAGAGCGCCACCGTGCCGCCGGCGAAGAGGGTGAAGGCGATGCCGACGACGAGGGGCACGGTGAGCGGTGCCGCGAGGCTGCCGAGCACCGTCACGGTGACGCAGAGCGCCACGTCGCCGCGCCCCATCAGGGTGACGAAGTTGGCGGTGACGCCGCCCGGTGCCGCCGCCACCAGGACGAGGCCGACGGCATGGACCGGCGGCAGGCCGAGGACATGGGCGAGGAGGCCGGCGAGAATCGGCAGGCCGAGGATCTGGGCGGCGAGCCCGGCGGCGACCCCGGCGGGCGCATGGGCGACGGCGCGGAAGTCGGCGATGCGGGTCTCGAGCCCGACGCAGAGCATCAGGAAGGCGAGGCCGAGGGGGATCACCAGGGTCGGCATGAAGCACTCCGCAGGGGACCGGGACGGGCGCGCCCAACCGATCGGAATTCTCGCGGACGCGCCCGATCATCGGTCGAGCGGCGCGAACTCCGACGCTCCGCCGAATATTCGGCGGCTCACAAACGCTCGGCGACCAGTCGCTTCAGGGCGGAGAGATCCTTGGCGAAGCCGCGGATGCCCTCGGCGAGCTTCTCGGTCGCCATGGCGTCCTCGTTCATGCGCCAGCGGAAGGCCTTCTCGTCGAGGACGATCGGCTCGGGCGTCTCGCCCCCGGCGACGAGGCGGCGCGGCAGGGCGCCGGTGTCGGCGGCGAGCTGGTCGAGGAGCGCCGGCGAGATGGTGAGGCGGTCGCAGCCGGCCAGTTCCTCGATCTCGGCGGCATTGCGGAAGGAGGCGCCCATCACCACGGTGGAGATGCCGTGAGCCTTGAAATAGTGCCAGATGGCGGCGACGGAGACGACGCCGGGATCCTCGGTCGGGGCATAGGTCCGGCCGGTCGACTTCACCCACCAGTCGAGGATGCGGCCGACGAAGGGCGAGATCAGGAAGGCGCGCGCATCGGCGCAGGCGATGGCCTGGGTGAGCGAGAAGATCAGCGTCAGATTGCAGTCGATGCCCTCCTTCTGGAGGATCTCGGCGGCGCGGATCCCCTCCCAGGTGGCGGCGACCTTGACCAGGATGCGGTCGCGGCCGATGCCGCGCGCCGCGTAGGCGTCGATGATGGCGCGCGCCTTGGCGACGGTGGCGGCGGTGTCGAAGGAGAGATCGGCGTCGACCTCGGTGGAGACGCGGCCGGGCACCAGCTCGGTGAGTTGGGCGCCGACCGAGACGGCGAGCCGATCGGCGACCGCCTCGACCACACGGGCCCGGTCGGCGCCGAGCGCGCGACCCCAGGCGAGCGCCTCCTCGACCACATCGGCGAAGTGCGGCAGGGCGATGGCCTTCAGCACCAGTGTCGGGTTGGTGGTGCAGTCGACGGGGGCGAGGCGGCGCACGGCCTCGAAGTCGCCGGTGTCGGCGACGACGGTGGTCATGGCGCGAAGCTGGTCGAGTTTGGAGAGGGTCATGCTCGGTCGTTCTCCCTTGGCCGTGGCGATGGGATGGCGCCGCATCGCGCCGTGGGTGGGGTTCGAATAGACGAAATCGCGCCGGTGGGACAGAGGGCCTTTCGCGCATCGGCGTTTCACCTATCGCACAGCCGTGGCGCGCGGCGGGCCGGGCGGGGATCATTCGCCGGCTTCTCTCGAATCGGCGATGTTCGGCTTCGGTTTCCATCGCGACCGCGCCACGGCGCGAGGCGCGCGCCTGCCGGACCGGTCGTTCTCGGAGGTCGATGTGACGAGGGATCCGCGTCCGGCGCCGTTCCATCGGGCGATCCGGCGGAACGCCGACCCTCCTCGGCTCGACCGCGGCGCCTCGCCTCAGGAGAGATAGTCGACGAGGCTGAGGCTCTGGACCTTGCCGATGGCGGAGAAGGTCGCCTCCAACTGGGACTGGAGGTTCGCCAAGCGGACCGCCACCTCGGCGACGTCAACGGCGGTCGCGTCGGTCACCAGGGTCGAGGCGAAGCTCTGGTAGTCCTCCTGGTCGGCGACGGCGCTCTCCAGCGACTCGGCGCTGAGCGACAGTTTCGACTGGGTGACGGTCATCGCGTCGAGGGCCTCGGCGACGAGGGTCGAGGCCTCCTCGAGCGAGGTGTCGTCGACGTTGCCGGCGGCGATCATCGCCAGCGCCCGCAGAGCCTTCTCGAAGCCGTCGCCGTCGGCGGTGACGCCCCAGTCGACCGTGCGATCGTCGGCGACGCGCACAGAGGCGATCTCGTCGTCGCCGGCGTACCACGTGGTATCGGCGCTCGACGGCGCGGTCTGGGCGACGATGGCGTCGGCATCGACCGGGGCGGTGTCGGTGGCGGCGCCGGAGAAGAGGTATCGCCCCTCGAAGCGGGTGTTGAGCAGCGACGTCAGGGTATCGAGCATGGAACTCGCGGTCTCGGCGAGGACTTCGGTGCCGCTGTCGGTGAGCGTCGCCGAGAAGTTGACGAGGTCGGACTTGAACGATGTCATGCCGTCGATCATCGAGCCGAGCGAGGTGTACATCTGCTGGACCCGCGCGTCGGCCTCGGTGGCGGCCGCCGCATAGGCGGTGGACCGGTCGATCGAGACCTGGAGGTCGACGATGCGGCCGGCGCCGGAGCCGTAGCCGGCCCAATCGGAGGAGACCGATCCGGAGGCCTGTTGCAGCGTCGCCTCGGCCTCCTGCGCCTGGACCTTGAGGGCGGAGCGCACCAGACCGTCGGTCATGGCGAAGGTGGCGACGCGCATCGACATGGGTTCGTCTCCTTCTCGCTCAGCTCGCGGATTCGGCGACCTGCAGCAGGGTCGCGAACATTTCGTTGACCGCCTGGATCACCTGGGCGGCGGCGGCATAGAGGGCCTGATACTCGGTGATCTTGGCGGTCTCCTCGTCGAGGTTGACGCCGGATTGCGAGCTCACGGTCGACGCCAGGCTGGACTGGATCGTCTCGGCGGTGGTCAGGCCGGTTTCGGCGCGCGACGCGGTCGAGGCGACGTCGGCGATGATCGCGGCGGCGTAGGAGGCGAAATCGCCGGTGCGGCTGCCGAGGTTCCCGGCGGCGCCGAAGAGCCGGTCGTCCGTCATCGCCGTGTTCAGCGCCTCCGCCACCGCGCTCGAGGCGGCGGCGAGGGCGGTGTCGCCGGCGGTGGTGGCATCCTCGTCGAGCGTGGCGATCGGCAGCAGGCTCGAATCGGCGAGGACGGCGGCGGAGACGCGGATGTCGGCGGCGCTGGTGCCGGTGACGAGATCGTTGAGGCCGAAGGCGGCCGACAGGTTGTCGCCGTCGGCGGTGACGCCGTCGAGGGCGCCGATGGAAATGCCGGCGCCGGACACCGTCGAGGTGAGGGTCAGATGCCCGTCGGCATCGATCTCCGCGTCGATGCCGGAGATCGCGTCGAGGGCGTCGACCAATTCACCGACCGTGGCGTAGGCGGAGAGATCGAGATCGACCTCGGAGACCAGCGCGCCGTCCTTGTCGACGAGAGCGATGCGGGCGGAGCCCGTCGCCGAGAAGGTGTCGTTCGCCGCGACGCTCGCGGTTCCGGTCAGCGACGTCGGGGCGGGAACCGCGGTGGCGGTGTTGGAGATCTCGTTCATCGCCTCGATCAGGCCGGCGGCGAGCGTGTCGAGTTCGTCCTGGACGGCGGGCAGGGTCTCGTCGCGCAGCGTCAACAGGGCGCCGATCGCGCCCGAGCCGATGTCGGCGGTGATGTCCTTGCCGGACACGGTGATGCCGCTCGTCACCGTCTCGGACGTCATGGCGGCGACGGTCGTGTAGCTCAGTTCGTGGACGGTGCCGTCGAGCAGGGCCTGACCGCTCGAGGTGTAGATCTGCATCGTCGAGGACGAGGTCGTGTACCAGGTGACGTCCATCAACCCGGCGATGGTCTGCAGCGCCGTGTCGCGTTGATCGATCAGGTCGGCGGTCGACACGCCCTGCGCCTCGGCGGCGACGATGGCGAGGTTGAGGTCGGCGATGGTGTTCAGCGCATCGTTGACGGTGTCCACGTCGGCGGCGATCTCCTGATCCGCGTCGCCCCTGAGCGACTGGACGGAGTCCGAGAGCGAGCGCAGGCCGGAGGCGACGTCGTCGAGGGCGTCGACCGTGGTGGTCACCAGGGTGGCGTCGTCGGGGGTCGAGGCGAGCGACAGGAGGGCGGTTTCCAGCGCGGTCAGATCGTCGGCGATCGAGCTGCCCTCGCCGTCGGTGGTGCCGAGCAGGGTCTGGAGCCGGTCGGTGTAGGTCGCGGTGGTGTCGGCGGCGCCGAGTTCGGAATCCGCCGCCACCAGCGATTTCAACAGCAGCCGGTCGATGCCACCGGAGATCGACGACACCTCGACGCCGGTGCCGAGCCCGCTGTAGACCACCGAGCTCTGCTCGGCGGTCTTGGTGGTGTAGCCGTCGGTGGCGGCATTGGCGATGTTGGACGAGGCGACGGAGATCTGAACCTGTGCCGCCGAGAGGGCGGTGGAGGCGATCCGGCTGGCGATCGACAGGGACATCTCGCTTCTCCTCGAACGGCTCAGGCGAGGTAGCCGCGCCTCGCGGGCGGCGGGGCGGGGCGATGCGGCAGGCGGCCGTTGGCGCCATAGGCGTGGGCGTCGCGGCTCATCTGCTCGCGGATGGCCCGCATCACCGCGTCGACCCGGCGCCGTGTGGCGACGATCGCCGCCTCGAGCCGGACCATGTTCTCCTGGGTGAGCCGTTCGAGCAGGCCGGCGCGCTCGATCAGCCGGCTGCGGACCTCGGGGGCGGTGCGGACGACGACGTCGCGGCGGAATTCCGTGCCGATGCGCCGGCGGAGTTCGTCGGCGAGGCGGGACTTGTCGACGGCCGCCGCGGCGACCGAGGCCGGCAGACCGCCGGCGAGGTCTCGGTTCTCGGCATCAACCACGGCGATCAGCCGTTCGACCAGTTCGATGATGCCCTCGGCGACACCGGTCTCGACCGGTTCGTGGGCGTCTTTCGTGGGTTCGATGGCGTTCATCGTGGGCGTCTCTCGCGTTGGGTCGGCCGACGGGGGCCGGGAGGGCGCCGGTCGCGGGTCAGCGGCGGGGGGCATGGACGGTGCGACCGACGGTCAGATAGGCGAGACAGGCGGAGACCCGCCGGGCGGAGCCGTCGATCTCACGGGCGGTGGCATCGGCGTGGCGGCGGAGTTCGGCGAGCGCCGGGCCGAGGTCGGTGACGAGGGCGAGGATGGCCCGCCGATCGGCATCGCCCAGCGGCGCCGCCCCGGTCTGGCGCCGGGCGCGGGCGACCAGGTTCCGGGTCCGCTTCAGGAGAGCGTCGATGTCGGGCGCGGTCGCGGCCATGGCTCAGCTCACCGCCTGGAGGAGCGAATCGTACATGTTGGAGGCGGTCGACATGACCCGGGCGGCGGCCGAATAGGCCTGTTGCGCGGCGATCATGGTGGAGAACTCCTCGTTGGTGTCGGTGGTCGAGGCCTCCAGGGTGGAGCCCTCGATGGTGCCGACACCGTCGGCGCCGGCGACGTGGAGGGTCGCCGTGCCGCTGTCGCCGGTCACCGCGTAGACGGCGCCCGACATGGTCTCGAGGCCGTTGGCATTGGCGAAGGTGGCGACCGGAATCTTGTAGATCGAGCGGGTCTGGCCGTTCGAATAGCTCGCCTCGACGGTGCCGTCGTCGGTCACCGTGATGCTCGACAGGCTGCCGTAGGCGAGGCCGTCCTGGGTGATGGTCGGGGTGACGGTGAGCGTGTCGGCGGTCGAGGAATACTGGCTGAGGCCGCTGGCGGTGTCGGCGGCGCCGAGATCGAGCGAGATGGTGCTGTTGGAAGCGCCGGTGGTCCAGCCGGAGACCGAGAGGGTCGGCGGGCTCGGCGAGGTGCTCGCCAGGGTGCCGTCGCCGTTGAAGGTGATGGTGATGTCGCTCGACGAGATGGTGCCGACCTCGGTGGTGCCGTCGGCGGCGGAGACCGGATCGGAGAACGAGGCCGTCCAGCTGTTCTCGCCGGTCTTGGTCCAGGTGACGGTCGTCGACGCGGCGGTGCCGAGGCTGTCGTAGAGATCCATCGTGTTGGTGAAGGTGGCGCCGTCCGCGGCGTTGGCCGGAAGGTTGGCGACGATCGACACCTCGGTGGTGGCGGCGGCGGAACTCGAGACGCTGTCGACGTCGATCTTCTCCAGGCCGGCGGAGGTGGAGCCGCCCGAGATGGTGCCGTCGGCGTCGGTCGGCCAGCCGAGGAGATAGTAGCCGTTGTTGGTCAGCTGCCCTTCCTCGTCGAATTCGAAGGCGCCGTTGCGGGTGTAGTAGGTGTTGGAGCCGTCCTCCGAGGAGACCGCGAAGAAGCCGGAGCCGTTGATCGCCAGATCGGTCGAATTGGAGGTCGCGGTGAGCAGGCCCGACTGGGTGACGTTCGAGCGGGTCGAGACCAGCACGCCGCCCGAGGAATAGTTGTTGTCGTCCTGGCCGGTCACCAGCGAGGCGAAGCTGGCGTAGTTGGCCTTGTAGCCACTGGTCTCGGAGTTGGCGATGTTGTCCGAGACCATCCCGATGACCTGGGACTGGGCCCTGAGGGCGGCGACGGCGGAATTGATCGCTCCGGAAAGGCTCATGGGGAATTCCTCCAGATCACGCGGAGACGCCGAGGGCGGTGGCCAGGTCGGAGATCGATTCCTGGATCGACAGCAATGCCGAGTTGCTCTCCACCTGCTGCTGGTAGCTGGCGTAGGACATCATCTGGCTGGTGAATTCGGTGGTGTCGGTCGGATCGAGCGGGTTCTGGTTCTGAAGTTGTTCGACCAGCAACTGCAAGAAATCGTTGGTGTCGATCGTCGATGAACTCGACGAAGAGCTGGTCGATTCGGTGCTCGTTGCCGTGCTGGTGGAGCTGATCGACGATATGGTCGTCATGACATACCTCGCCCGTTCTCGCCGACGAGGGGTCGCGGCGAGTGATTGGAAGCGGTTGCGGGGGGGATGGGTCCCGGTTCCTACTTGAAACGGTGGGGCCGCGAAAACCGGGCGGGGAAAATGCGTGGGACGCGTCCCGGCCGGTTCCGGTCGATCACGGCGAGCGTGGGACGCGTCGACGCGCGACGCCCCGGCGTGGGGCGGCGGCCGGTGCGACGACATCGGCGCGCCCGAGGGCGTCGACGCGACGGATCAGGGACGGGGTTTGCGCGGGGCGACGGGCGGCGGTGTGACCGCCGGGTCGGCGATCCGCGTCATGAGGCGATCGACCAGATCGGCGGGGGCGGTCACGGCCGGATCGCGGGCGAGGGCGCGGCGCAGCGCCAGTTCGGCTTCCAGCCGGTCGCGGGCGGCGGGCGACGATGCCAGGAGCGCCATGGCCTCGGCGCGCGACTCGTCCGGCCAGGCGGCGACGTCGCCGCCATGGCGATCGAGAAGGTCGACGAAGCCTGCGACGTCCATCGCTGCGCTCTCCCGCTCGGGTCTCGCCGCTCGACGACGACACGACGACCAGACCAGTCGCGTCGCTCGACGATCGTCGGCGACACGCCGATCAATAGCAACGGGGGGAGCGGAGGTCACCGGACTTTCGCGCCGCGCGGTTCGGAACGGCGGATCGGAACGCGGGCGGGGCCGGGGCGCGACGGCGTCGGCCCGGTGCCGGCCGGACCGACGGCCGCGGGGCCGCAGGCGAGGGCGAGTTGGGCGAGGTCGAGTTCGTCGCGCCGCAGGGTGCCGGCGGAGACCGATCCGATCGGCAGCGGGGCAGCCGGATCGGCCGCCGGCCAGGGCTCGTCGCGGGCCCGCATGCCGGCGATCGAGGCCCAGGCGTCGCGCAGCTCCGTCAGTCCCGCCAAGAGCTTGCCGTAGCGGGCGGCGACGTCCGCCTTGCCGTAGTTCATGTGGAGGGCGAGGATGTAGGAGTTGTAGACGCGGTGCAGGCGATCGGCGACCTCGCCGCCGACCTCGTGGTTCAGCGAATGGTCGAGGCCGCGCAGGATGGCGGCGGCGCGCAGCACCTTCTTGAAGGCGGTCTCGTGAGCCTTCACCTCGAAGGCGCGCAGCGCCTGGACGACGGCGAGAATGATCTCGTCGTAGAGTTTGACCACCGAGACGGTGGGATGGACGGCGGCGGCGGCGCGACGGTAGGCGGAGGCCGCGAGGCCCATCTGTCGATTCATGTCGAAACCTCAGTTCGAGGAAGAAGCGTCGAGGAGCGCTTCGAGGTAGCTCAGCATCGACTGGGCCTCGGAGATCGCCGCCTGCATTTTGGCGTAGCGGGCGGTGATGGTGTCCCGGTAGGATTCGGCCCGGCTGGTGATGTCGTCGATCTGGTCCTGGTAGTCGTCGTTGCGGTCGCTCAGAGTGGAGATCAACGCCTGGAGCGAGCCGCTGGTGCCGTCGGACGCCTGATCGGCCGCGTTGAATATCGCCTCGGCGAGACCCCGTGACGTGGTGATGTCGATCGAGGTGGCGGAATCGCCGGTGAAGACGAAGGTGAAGCCTTCGTAGATCGTGCCTTCGGCGCCGATGACGCGGCTGCCGCTGACGGTGAACAGCGACGTGTCGCCGCCGATCGAGGCGGCGGAGAGGTTGCCGTCGTCGTCGACCTCGACGTCGAGGGTGAAGGAGCCGATGTCGGAGGTGCCGCGCGACAGCAACAGGAGATCGCTCGAGGAACTCTCGAATCCGTAGGAGAACAGCGCCTCGATGATCTCCGGCGTGGCGAGCAGGGCGTCGTCGAGCGTGTCCTCGTCGTATTCGAGGTTGTTGTTGTCGTCGAAGGTGATGCCGAGGGTCGCGAGCGTGGTCTCGTCGATGTCGATGTTCAGGGCCGTCGCGATCTGGCTGTTGATGGTGCGCAGCGTGCCGTCGCCGAAGAGGGCGGCGGCTACGGTCTCGTCGTCGTCGGACGTCAGGTCCTGCTGGGTCAGGGCGAAGTCGCGATAGGCGTTGTAGGCGTCGATGAAGGCGATCACCGCGTCCTTGACGTCGGAGAGGTTCTGCCCGACCTCGACGGTCACGGACGTGTCGTCGTCGGAACCGGTCTCGGAGGTGGCGGCGTAGAGATGCAGAGTGACGCCGTCGACGACGTCGTCGACGTCGTTGTCGTCGCGGGTGATCATCACGCCGTCGATCGAGAAGATCGCCGCCTGCGCGGCTTGAAGTTCGTCGGCGAAGGATCCGCTCTCGTCGAGAACGCCGAGGCTGGCGAGCACGCCGCCGCTGTCGTCGACGGCGGAAATCGTCTCGCCGGTCTCCGCCGACGACAGGATCAGCTCGTATTCGGTGGAGGAGACCTTGAGCACCGAGGCGCGGACGCCGGTGGTGTCGGTCTCGGCGTTGATGGCGTCGGCGATGTCGGCGAGGCTCATGTCCTCGTCGATGGTGATCGAGGCCGATCCGCCGGCGTCGGTGCCGAGCGTGAAGGTTCCCGAGAGGGCCAAATCTTCCGACTTCGAGGTGAAGGCGGAGGACTCGACCTTGTGGGCCTTGGCCAACTGATAGATCTTCACGTCGAAACTGCCGACGGAGGCGCCGTCGGCGCAGGTCACCGACAGGGCGTCGGAGGCGGTGACGCCGCCGTTGCCGGTGAGGTAGGCGGTCCGCGCCAGAAAGACGTCGTCGGCGCTGTCGAGGGTGCCGGTCGGGGCGCGCAGCGCCTGGGCCGCGTCGGTGAGCGTCGCCAGCAGGCCCTGGGCCTCCTCGTAGGCGGCGATCTTCAATTCGTTGGTCGAGACCTTGGTCTCCAGCGCGTCGGCGCGCGTGAGCTTGGCCTGATAGGACGCCTCGATGATGGCGTCCCAGTCGATGTTGTCGATGCTGGTGGAGGCGGCGTCGGTGATCGAGGAGATCGACGACGTGGTCGCCGTCGTCGTCGTGGTCGAGGTGGAACTGCTCACCGAGGTCATGTCCGCCGCCTTCTCGTCCTTCGCCGAGGGTGGGCCGGGGACCGGGCGCCTCGCCCGCCTCCCCGGCGCCGCTCACGGCTTCACTGCATCAGCTTGAGCAGGTCCTGGGTCATCTGGTTGGCCTGCGAGGCGGCGGCGACGGCGGCCTGGACCTTGACCTGCGAGGAGGCGAGGGAGGCCTCTTCCGAGGCGACGTCGACGTCGGCGATCGCCGAATTGGCCGCCGACAGGTTCTCGATCGACGAGGCGATCGAGTTGGAGGTGAACTCGAAACGGCTCTCCAGGGCGCCGATGTTGGCGCGGGCGGAGGAAACCGTGTCGATCGCCGCGGTGAGGGCGGTCAGCGCCGTCTCGGCGTTGGCCTGGCTCGTCACGTCGAGTGTCGCGATGGCGAGGGTGGTGGCGTCGAGGGAGTCGATCTGCACCGTGATGCTGTCGTTGGCGTCGGAGCCGACGACGATGTCGGTGCCGCCGGCGAAGGCGGACGAGCCGTCGAGCAGCGACACGCCGTTGTAGCGGGTGCCGGTGGCGATGGTGTCGACCTGCTCGATCAACTGCGAGAATTCGGCGTCGATGTAGGCGCGCTCGGTGTCGGTGACGGTGCCGGACGCCGCCTGGGTGGCGAGCGACTTCATGCGCACCAGGATGTCGGAGATGTTCGAGGCGCCACCGTCGGCGGTCTGCAGGATGGAGACGCCGTGCGAGGCGTTGGTGGCGGCCTGCTGCAGGGTCGAGACGTCCGAGGAGATCTTGGTGGAGATGGCGAGGCCGGCGGCGTCGTCGGAGGCCTGGGTGATGCGCGAGCCGGAGGCGAGCTTGGAGAGCGACTTGCTCTCATCCGCCGCGTTCATGTTGAGGTAGCGGACGGCGGAATTGGCGGCGGTGTTGGTCGAGATCACGGGCATCTGAGAGTCTCCTGCTGTCGAAGGCGGTGTCGTCGCGAGATGTCTCGGTCCTCCACCGGAGCGGTCGTTCTCCGCGTCTGTACCTTCAACGGCCGGGGGGCCCGGAATCCGGCGCGAAGAACGCCGGCCCTTCGGAATTTATGGTTTACGAAAGGTGAAGACGGCTCAATCGGCGAGGAACGATTGGCGGATCTCGCCCTCCGAGCGGCGGAGAAACTGACGCAATTGCTGGCGACCGCGCTTCAGCAGCGATTCCACCGCCGCGACCGTCGTCTCCATCACCTCGGCGATCTCCGCGTTGGCCAGGTTCTCGTGGTAGGAGAGGATGAGGGCGATGCGCTGATGATCGGGCAGGCGCAGCATCGCCGCCTCGAGCAGATCGCCGACCTGGGCGCGGTGAAGCGCGGAGAGTGCGTCCTCGCGGCCGTCGGCGGGGTCGGGAACCTCGTCGATGTCGCTGTGGTGGGGCCGCCGCCGCAGGTCGATGCAGCGGTTTGCGACGACGCGGTAGAGCCAGGTGGAGAACCGGGCGCGTCCGCTCTGCCAGGTGCCGCGCAGCGTCCACACCTTCAACATCGTGTCCTGGACGACGTCGTCGGCATCGGCCGGGTTCTGCAGGATGCGCAGGGCGAGGGCGTAGGCGCGGTCGATGTGGCGCTCGACGAGGTGGCGAAAGGCCGTCTGGTCGTTCTCGGCGATGCGGGCGAGGAGTTGCTCGTCGTCGTCGACGAGGGTCTTGCCGTGGCCGCTCGGCTGGATGACGCCGTGGCACGATACGGGGGCGGTGGGCGCCGCGAGCGTGGTCGCGGCCGGCGACGTCGGGACGAGGCTTCGGGTGGACGAGGCTCTCATTGGACCCTCCCGTGGCGTGCGCTCATCGGCGCGCGGGCCTCGCGCCCGCCATGCCTCGCGGGCGCCCCGTGGGCGGAACGGGTGATGGTCGCGCCATCGTTGCGGGGGAATTCATCGGACATTGCGGTTCCATCCCGTGGTGATCTGCGTCGTCTCCGCCCGAGGATGCGAAATCCTCGGAATGGGCGACCCGCGGTGCGAAGCGGACGGCGGGGCCGGGGCGCCGCCGCCGATCCGGTCCCTCCCGCGCTCCATCGAGTGGGGAGGGCTCGGAGGGCGCCGGTCAGGCGATCTGCGAGGCGAGGGCCCCGCCGCCGGCGAGCGGATCTGTCGCGAACGAGGCGTCGTCGTAGGCCTGCGTCGCGTATCTCGCCAGGGTGGCCGCCATCTGCCGCGACGACATGTCGGAAGAGCCGGAGCTCTGATCGGTGTCGGTGGCGGTCGCGGCGGTGACGGTGGACGAGGAGGCCGACGCCACCTCCGGCGGGGCAGACGTCGCGGGGGTCGGCGCGTTGGTGTAGCGCGAGCCGAGATAGGCCTCGAGTTCGGCCTGCGACACGGTGCCGTCCTCGTCGGTGTCCATCGCGTCGAAGGTGGCGGACGCCGATCCCGATCCCGATGCGCCCGACGTCGTCGATCCGTCGTCGCTCGTCGTGCCGTCGGCGGTCGCGGTCTGGTCGAGGAACGAGGAGAGTTCGCCCTGCGAGATCGCGCCGTCGCCGTCGGAATCGATGGAGGTGAAGAGGTCGGAGATGTCGCTGCTCGCGTCGCTGCTCTCTTCGGCGGGTGGCGGCGGCGGGGGCGGCGGGGGTTCGGCGCCCTGGACGAAATTCGAGAATTCATCCTCGGAGATCGCGCCGTCGGCGTCCTGGTCGATGGTGGTGAAGAGCGATGCCGCCTCGGACGTCGCCGTCGTCGTCGTATCGTCGGTCTCCTGCATGGACAGGAGTGAACCACGGGTTTCGTCGGAGAGCGTGCCGACGTAGGGCTGCAGTCCGTTGGTCGCCTCACCGCCGCTCTTGTCGTCTCCGACGGTCGTGAAGAGATTGCCGGCCGACGACGACTTCGACGTCTGCTCGTCGGTCGTGGCGACGCTCGTCCCGGATGTCGATGCCAATTCTCTGAGAGGTGGCGAGTAGCCACTGCTCGATACGGATCCGATCATGGAAACTCTCCCTTTCTTCTATGTGTTCGCCCTGATGCAAGACGCACGGATCGAAACATTGTCGAACAAGAAGCGTGCCAGTTTGAATTTCATACTTCCAGAAAACTATGGAATTGATTTGTATTCTTTATAGATACTAGTGGTTTTCGAGTGAGAAACATTCAAGAGCTCTCAGAAAACTCTTCACCCCACGGCGAAGCTTCGCCGACGGCGGTGTCGGCGGGTGCTTCGCCGGCCCGGCTCCGTGCGGGGGAACGAGGTTCGCCGCCGATTTCACGATCTCCGACGGTTCGCGCCGTGGCCGCGGAGCGGAGGCGGTCGGGGCCGGCGAGGGTGCGCGGGGAGGTGCCGATTGTATCCGAAGGCGGCCCACTCGCCGTGTTCACGGCGGTGGGCGCGCGATCGCGGCACATTCTGCCCGAGGCGCGAAGCGGCCCGGCAACTCCTGCCGGGGCAATGACCCGTCCTTCGAAATCGGCCCATGGAAACAAAGCAATACAAAAAATCGGATGCACCCCGGGCGGGCTGCTGGGATGATGGGCGCATGGCCTCGAAGACACGAATCCTGGTGGTGGAAGACGATCGAGAGATCGCCTCGTTGGTCGCCCGTTATCTGGGCGCCAACGAGTATCACGTGACCATCGCCGGTGACGGACGAGCGATGGACGCGAAGCTCGCGGACGGATCCTATGATCTGATCGTGCTCGATCTGATGCTGCCGGGCGAGGACGGGCTCGAGATCTGTCGGCGCCTGAGCGTCGATCCCAGGATCCCGATCGTCATCCTCACCGCCAGGGGATCGGAATTCGATCGCATCGTCGGGCTCGAGCTCGGCGCCGCCGACTATCTCGCCAAACCCTTCGAGCCGCGCGAACTGCTCGCCCGCATCCGCGCGGTGCTGCGCCGCACCGGTCTCGGGGCGACGCAGGAGGAGCGCCCGGCGCCGCGCTCGTTGGTCTTCGATGGCTACGAACTCGACACCCTGGCGCGACGGCTGACGGGGGAGGGGGGCGTGGAGATCGCGCTCACCGGCGCCGAATTCGATCTGTTGCAGGTGCTGATCGAACATCGTGATCGAGTGATGTCGCGCGACCGCCTGCTCGATCTGACGCGCGGCCGGACCGGCGGCCCCTTCGATCGCTCCGTCGACATTCTGATCAGCCGCATCCGCCACAAGATCGAGGCGGATCCCCGCCATCCGACGATGATCCGGACGATGCGGACCGGCGGCTACATCTTTGTGCCGGAAGTCCACGGCCGCTGATCGAGCCCCCAAGCGCCGGCCGAAGTCGCGGCGAGGGGAGCGGTATCATGAGACCACCGGCCGGGGATGTCGACGCATCGGGCCGTTGACGACATGCCGATTTCGCATCTGCGTCTGGTGCACGAGAAATCGGCATGCAGAATGCAGAATGCCGCATTCATTGTCCTTCGGTGTGACGAGCAGCGGCAGGGTATGTCTAGAGAGCGGGGGAGCGATCGAACCGATGACGTCCCCAAGGGTTCATCCGCGACCATCGATGTTGCGCGATCGACAATGAAACTCGGCGTGTTCAGATGCGGGCAATGAATTGTCTGAGCCAGATTTTTCCGAATTCATCGTTCATGTGCATTTCGTCGCTCACGCCGTGAAGTTCATCGTCCAAGGAGTCGCCGACGGCCAGCCGCTTCGATCCTACGGAAAATTCGGGCCTTGTTCTATTTCCGCAGCATATCGTCTCTATCGGCTGAGTCATCATCTGGCAATTCAAGGGCGCGTAAACGGATTCGTTCAATAGTTTCATCCCGGCGATATAACTCGACGTGTCGTCGTCCGTGCGAAGGGTCTTCGCTGGGCGAAGTGGTGTATGACCGAGAAATATCGGATGCTTGCATATTGCTCTTACTTTCTTGACCGTACGGTAGGATAATGATTTCTGCGAAACGTCGACCACCGCGACGTCGATGGCGCGTTGGGAAAAATCACTCGGCTCTAGGAAGAAAGGTCTGGCTCCGAGGCCATAAAGTAGAAATATATCGTACTTCGCCGGGTCGATGACGGTCAATCCACCTGATGTAAATGCCAGAGCCTTTGCGTGTGTTTCATTTCTACAAATGAGCTTTTTATTTTCTATCTCCAGATGTTGAAGCCCGTACCGCCGTTGAGCAAAAAATGTCAACGAGACCCGATCGTACTCCTGCGACATGGCATCCCAGGCGCGCTTCAAGGAGCCCGCGTGGCTATCTCCGAGAACGGCGATCCTCATCGTGCGCCACCGAATGCCGAAAGGAGTTCTTCCTCGCATATCTCGTCTTCTTTTCTTGCCTGTATGGACCCCGCAGGCCCAGCATTTTGGGGTTTGCCGAACTTTCCGTGAAGTGATTCGAAGAATTGGCTCATCACGAAATTCACACCCTCGGCGGCAACGTTTCTTTGATTTGGTTCGAAGAACATGCCGCGAAATACAGGGCTGTTTATTATTTCGTATGATGGAAAGTAATCTATATAGGGATATTGATCCGAAAGGGTTCCGGCAACGGCGCGTAAAATTGATTTCGATTGCATGGTTGCTACCAACACATGCTTTCCGGAATTTGTTGCAGTCAATGGTACAGGTGAGACCGTCAATAGGAATTTCAGGTCCGGATTGACGACGCGCATCATTTCGATGGCTTCCAACAGAGACGTCCGCACCTCATCGAAGCCCAAATTAATGAATTCGTGGATGGTCGGATCAAATGTTCCCGCGGCAGTGCCGGGGCACATGGGATATTCATAACCCCGCCGAGAATTGACCCAACTCTCCGTCAAGCCGAGCGTAAAAACAAAATACTTCGATTGGACGATACATTGCTTGAAAAATCGAATTGTTGAGTGGCGTAGCCGAAACAGCTCCTCCGCTGTGGCAAATCCCTCCGGTTCGATCCGCGGGCGAAATGGATCGAAGTATGAGCCTTTATCAATCCAAATTTCATCGGGCGGAACTGAATGATTCAGCGCCCATGATGTCCATTGCTTCAATAAAGTAGTCGTATATATATTAGCAGTTCTCGCTGAGAATATGTTGTAATTGAATTTTCTCACGTTCTCTGGCGACATCCCGTATGGCGGCTTTTCAGTTATCAGCCAGTTATACTTATTGTCCCTGAGCGCTCTTCCTATGTGCTGAGCGAAGCATGAGCCGAATGTCGCAACCGGATCATTCCATCTCATGTGAAATTTTGGATCCCACAGTTCCTTGACATTAAAAGGAGAAAGATCGGCAACTGCCTGTCTCCAAAATCCTTTTGCCGGAATTTCGTCATAGGGATTCATTGTGACCTCGAAACATGGATAAAGGTAGGGTATGCTTATTGTATCATGGGATTATTATTCAAGAAATTCAATATTTATTATGAATGATCAGAATCTATACATATTCTATTCTCTTTTAGGGGCATTTTCGGGGGTGTGGCGCGTGATCGGCAGACTTTAGATCATGCTACTGCAATTTTAAAGGCAATCAAATAGGTGAAAGTCTTTCCTGGTTGTTCTCTCACTGCCGCGGCGATGAGCCGCGTCGGTGAGGGTCAGCCGCGGCCGACGAAGGGCATCTTGGTCGCCATCACCGTCATGAACAGCACGTTGGCGTCGAGTGGCAGGCTGGCCATGTGGACGACCGAGCGGCCGACGATGTCGACGTCCATGCGATCCTCGACCGCCACCCGGCCATCGGCCTGCGGCACGCCGTGGGCCATGCGCTCGGTCATGTCGGTCGCGGCGTTGCCGATGTCGATCTGGCCGCAGGCGATGTCGAAGGCGCGACCATCGAGGGCGATCGACCGGGTCAGACCGGTGACGGCATGTTTGGTCGTCGTATAGGGCAGGGAATTGGGGCGCGGCGCGTGGGCGGAGACCGACCCGTTGTTGATGATCCGTCCGCCGCGCGGCACCTGCCGCTTCATCAGGCGGAACGCCGCCCGGGCGCAGAGGAAGGTGCCGGTCAGGTTGACCGCCACCGCCGCCGTCCAATGGGCGACGTCGAGTTCGTCGAGCGGAATGGAAGGGGTGCGGATGCCGGCGTTGTTGAAGAGGAGATCGAGGCGGCCGAACCGCGTCTCGATCTCTTCGAAGAGGGCCTCGACGGCGCTCTCGTCGGAGACGTCGGCGGCGATCGCCCAGGCCCGCCCACCGCTCTCGGTGATCGCCGCGGCGACGGCCTCGAGCGGCCCGGCGCGGCGCCCGGTGAGGACCACGGTGAAGCCGGCCCCGGCCAGCGCCTTAGCGGAAGCCTCGCCGATGCCGCTGCCGGCGCCGGTGACGAGGGCGATCTTCGCGATGGGTTCCATGATCTCTCCCGATTTCAAAAGTGGTGCCGTGCCGGCGGACGTCGACGGCGCGCGGATCAATCACCGACGGCGTCGACGGTCGGGTCGACCGCCGTCGAGCCGTCCTCACAGTGGTGGGCGGGCATCGCGGGTGAGAGGACCGGCGGTGCTCTGGCGGGCGACGATCTCGAAGCCGAGGTCGATCACCGGGTCGTCGATCGGCTCGCCGGCGATGCGCGCGATCAGCAGCTCGATCGCCTTGCGGCCCATCTCCTCGCGATTGGTCCGGACGCTGGTGAGGGGCGGATTGGCGACCGCCATCATCTCGAGGTCGTTGAAGCCGCAGATTCCGAATTCGTCCGGCACCGAGATCCGTCGACGTTGGCATTCGAACAGAACGCCGATCGCCAGATCGTCGTTGTTGCAGAGGACCGCGTCGACCTCGGGGGTGCGGGAGAGCAACTCGATCAGGAGTTCGCAGCCCAAGGTCACCGTCGAGGCGCGATGGGTGGTGACGACCAATCGTTCATCGAACAGTCCGGCCTCCTTCATGACCTGTTCGTAGCCGTCGAGACGCCGCTGGGTTCGCGGATCCATGCGGGCGCCGAGGAAGGCGATCCGCCGATAGCCGCGGTCCAGCAGGTGGCGCGCCGCCGCGCGGGCGGCGTCGCGGTGGGAGAAGCCGACCATCATGTCGATCGGATCGTCGCCGATCTCCATGATCTGCACGATCGGACAGTCGGCCTGTCGCAGCAGCGCCAGCGAACGGGCAGACTGGTCGATGCCGGAAATGATCAGGCCGGTGGGGCGCTGGCGCGAGAACACGCCGAGGAGGCGTTCCTCTTCGAGGACCGAATAACGGGTGTTGCCGAGTTGGATGTTGAAGGGCAGACCCTCGACGCGGTTGTAGATGCCACGCAGGACGCTGGAGAAGACGTTGTTGGTGACCGATGGGATCAGGATGCCGAGGACGTCGGTCCTCGCCGAGGCGAGCGCCCTGGCGGCGGGATCCGGGACGTAGCCCAACCGAGCGACCGCCTCCGTGACACGCAACCGGACGGATTCGGAAACCATCTCGGGCTTGCGCAGCACGCGCGACACGGTGATTGTGCTTACACCGACCGCCTTCGCGACATCTATTAGTTTGATTTTATTACCCAATTTCGATGACTCACGATCATCCGGAGCGTCTCCTCGCCAGTATAGCCGATTGCGTCGACTTGACAAATGACAGCGCTATCATTTATGAGTCATTCAAACAAAACAGAAGCTATGGGGAGGGGTGACGCCGGCACGGATGGTTGGAATGGCCGATCGCATCGTCGACGCGGCCCCGCCCGTCGGATGGCCGCCGCTCGGATGAGGGCGCGTCGGGTTTCGACGCCGCGAGCAGGACGGGCGAAAGCCGAACGGTCTCCCGACGAAGATCCGTAACCTTCCGTAACCACCCGTATCCTGCGGCGCAGGAGTCGGATTGGGACTAGTATTGCCTCCGACCGCCTCTTTCGGTGGTGTGGGACGTCAAATCTTCATGACGATCCGAACCGCCCTTTCGGCCGTGTCTCGTAGTACTCAGGAGAGGGAACTACTAAAATGAAGAAAATACTCACCTCCACCGTCGTTCTGATGTCTTCTCTGTGCCTGTCCGCAGGTGCTTTCGCCCAGACTAAGGAAATCCGGGTTCTGCTCGCCAATCATCCCTATGGCGAGCTTCTGAAAACCGTCATTCCCGAATTCGAGAAGCAGTCCGGGATCAAAGTAAACTTCGAAAGTCTTCAAGAAGGCCAGCTCACCACCAAGCTGACGACCGAGTTCGCGACGAAGTCCTCGTCCGTCGACGTCTTCATGACCCGTCCGCTGCAGGAAGGGAAGATGTTCAACAAGAACGGCTGGTACGAGCCGTTGAAGACCTACGACTTCTCCGACTACCCGAAGACGGTGATGGGCGTCGCCTCCGCCGGCTCGACGCCCTACCTGGTGCCCCTCGTGACCGAATGGCAGGTCCTCTACTATCGCAAGGATCTGCTCAAGGCCGCCGGGCTCGAGGTTCCCAAGACCTTCGTCGAGCTCGAGGCCGCAGCGAAGAAACTCAATTCCGACGCCGTCGCCGGCATCGCCTCGCGCGGCAAGGGCGCCGCCGCGGTCACCCAGCTGTCGAGCTACGTCTACAACTACGGCGGCGGCTACCTCGACAAGGGCGTCGCGGTGTTCGACCAACCGGCGGCGATCGAGGCCATCCGCTTCTACGGCAAGATCCTCGGCAACTACGGCCCCAAGGGCGTGACGTCGATGTCGTGGGAGAACATCATGCCGCTGTTCCAGGCCGGCAAGGTGGCGATGTGGACCGACGCTTCGGTGTTCTACGGCCAGATCGTCGACCCGGCCAAGACCCAGGTCCCGGCCGCGAGCTTCGGCATCGCCAACTTGCCCGCCGGCCCGAAGGCGAGCAGCCCGTTCATCGTCACCTCGTGGGGCATCGCGGTGGCGAACCAGTCCAAGAACAAGGAGGCGGCCGTCAAGTTCCTCGACTGGGCGAGCAGCAAGGAACTCGCCACCAAGGGTATGTTGGCCAACATCACCATGGCGCGCACCTCGGTCTGGAAGGACCCGAAAGTGCTCGCGGCCATCAATCCCGGCCTCGTGGCGACCAGTGTCTATGCCGCGGAGAACGGCAACCCGTTCGACCGTCCCTACATGAGCGCGGTCGGCGAAGCCCGTGACCAGATCGGCGAGCTGATCATCGAGTCGATCAACAGCAAGGGCGAATCCGCCAAACTTCCGGCGATGGCCAAGGACAAGGCCAACCGCGTGAACGAACTGCTCAAGGACGCCGGCGAGTACGGCCAGCCTTGATCGGTCGCGAACAGCGGGCCGTCGATCTCGGCCGTCCGGGCGCCAGTCGCCCGGGCGTTCGGGGTCGCCGCCCCGACGCGTGATACCGAACGCCTGACGTTCCGACCTCTTCGGAACTCTTGCGTCGAGTATGAGAACTGGCCGACCGAGACCAGGGGCGCGAGATGCACAAGCCGAGCTTCGTCGAACGTTATCTGCATATCCTCTTTCCGTTGCCGGCGATCATCTTCATCGCCTTGCTGATGATCTTCCCGATCATCTACACCCTGGTGATCAGCTTCACGAACTGGAACCTGACCTCCGGGGCGCCGATGCGCGCCGTCGGGTTCCGCAGCTACGTGCAGATTCTCACCGAACCGCGCTTCGTCGACGCCATCGTCCGGACGTTCACCTTCACCTTCTTCGCGGTGGCGATCGAGGCGGTGCTCGGCACGGCCATCGCGATCATCCTGAACCGGGCCTTCATCGGCAAGAGCCTGGCGAAGCTCCTGCTGCTCCTGCCACTGGTGGCGACGCCGGTGGCGGTCGGCATCGTCTTCAATCTCTTCTACGACCCGACCATCGGGCTCGCCAATTTCGTGCTGTCTACCCTCGGTCTGCCGCAGGGTCTGTGGATCTCCAGCGCGGAGACGGTCATCCCGTCGCTGATCATCGTCGACGTGTGGCAATGGACGCCGATGATCACCCTGATCGTCCTCGCCGGCCTCGCCGGCCTCTCGGAGGAGCCGTTCGAGGCGGCGCGGGTCGACGGCGCCACGCAGTGGCAACTGCTCAGATACGTGACCATTCCGATGGTCATGCCTGTCATCCTGACCGCCGTGATCCTGCGCCTCATCGATGCGCTGAAGACCTTCGACATCATCTTCGCCATGACCGGCGGTGGACCCGGCTATGCCTCGGAAACCCTCAACATCATGGGTTTCAAGTACTCCTTCGAGTACTTCCGCATGGGGCAGGCCTCCGTCATCCTGATCGCCTTGTTCTTCCTGGTTCTCCTGTGCAGCATGGGGATCATGAAGCTGAGGTCTTCGTCTGAAGTCTGACGAGATCAGAAAAATACGACCGAATGGCCGGGAGGACGCGACGATGCAGAACAAGAACATCCTGAACGAGATTCTGTTCTACGGCGTCGTCATATTCATATCGCTGGTCGTGTTGTTCCCGTTCCTGTGGATGTTGTCGTCTTCCTTCAAGACCCAGACCGACATCATCGCCTGGCCGCCCAAGCTGATCTTCTCGCCGACGTTGCAGAATTACACCAAGGTGTTCGGCGAGCAGGACTTCCTGAAATACTTCATCAACTCGACCGTCGTCGGCGGCCTCGCGGTCGGCCTGTCCCTCGTCCTCGGACTGCCGGCGGCCTATTCGATCTCGCGGTTCACCCAGAAGCGGCTCGCCCTGTTCATCCTGCTGGCGCGACTGATGCCGGGCATCTCGTTCCTGATGCCGTGGTACATCATCTTCTCGCGCCTGGGCCTGATGGACACCTACGTGGCGCTGGTGCTCAGCCACATGCTGATCGCGCTGCCGATCGTGGTGTGGATCATGTCGGCCTATTTCAACTCGATCCCGGTGGAACTCGAGGAGTCGGCCATGGTCGACGGGGCGACGCGCCAATATGCCTTCTGGGCGATCATCCTGCCGATGTCGGGCCCGGGCGTCATCACCTCGGTGACCCTGTCCTTCATCTTCTCCTGGAACAACTTCATGTTCTCCCAGGTGCTCAGCATGGAGAAGACCAAGACGCTGCCGATCGCGGTCTACAACTTCGTCTCCTATGCCGAAGTCGACTGGGGCGGGGTCATGGCGGCGGCGGTGGCGATCATGGCGCCGGCGATCGTTCTGACGATGATCTTCCAGAAGTTCGTCGTCAAAGGACTGACCATGGGGGCCGTCAAAGGCTGACGCCGCGACGGACCTTCTCGATGACCGAAAACAGATAGTGAGCGATCATGGCGTCCGTCGACATCGTCAATGCGAAGAAGTCGTTCGATCGTACCGAGATCCTGCGCGGCGTCTCCATCCGCATCCACGACGGGGAGTTCGTCGTGCTGGTCGGCCCGTCGGGCTGCGGCAAGTCCACGCTGCTGCGCATGATCGCCGGGCTCGAGACCATCACCTCGGGCGAGATCCGGATCGACGACGTCGTCGTCAACGACCTGCAACCGCGCGACCGCGACGTCGCCATGGTGTTCCAGAACTACGCGCTCTACCCGCACATGACGGTCGCCGGCAACATGGCGTTCTCGCTCAAGCTGCGCGGGATCGATCGTGCCGAAATCGACCAGCGTGTCGCGCGCGCCGCCGAGATCCTGGGGCTGACCGCCCTCCTCGACCGCCGTCCGCGCCAACTCTCCGGCGGCCAGCGCCAGCGGGTGGCGATGGGCCGGGCCATCGTGCGCGATCCCAGGGTGTTCCTGTTCGACGAGCCGCTGTCGAACCTCGACGCCAAGCTGCGCGTCGCCATGCGCAGCGAGATCAAGGAACTGCATCAGCGGCTGAAGACCACGATGATCTATGTCACCCACGACCAGATCGAGGCGATGACGATGGCCGACCGCATCGTCGTGATGCGCGACGGCCTTGTCGAGCAGACCGGCGGGCCGCTCGAGCTCTACGACACGCCGAACAATCTGTTCGTCGCCGGGTTCATCGGATCGCCGGCGATGAACATGCTCAAGGGCACCATCGAGGTCGCCGGCCGCACCGGTTTCGCCGCCGACAACGGCACCTTCGTGCCCCTGCCGAGTACGGCCGCCTTCGCGGACCTCGCCGGCCGGCCGCTGGTCTTCGGCATTCGACCCGAGCATCTGCGCATCGCCGGCGACGGGGAGGACGGATTCGAGGTCGCCACCAAGATCGTCGAACCGACCGGATCGGAAACCCAGGTGACGGCGATCGCCAACGGCGCCGAGATCATCGCCCTGTTCCGCGAACGTCAGACGGTGCGGCAGGGCGACAAGTTGCGGCTCGTCGCCGTGCACTATCACCTGTTCGACGCGCAGAGCGGCGAGAGGTACGCCACGGCATCGGCCTGAGCGTGGCCGTGGCGCATGCATGCGATGAACCGGGCCGTCGCGGGACAGGCCTCGAGGGCCGGCGGCGATCGGAGCCGATCGCATCAACCCCGGACGGACGATCACGCCGAAAGGCAGGCCGATGACCGCGTCGAACAGCACACCGATCAATCCCGAGTTCGCCGACCTCTTCGTCGAGGAGGCCTACAACCCCTATCGCAGTTGCATCCAGGGGCTCTCCAACGAGCCGATCACGGTCAGGGCGCTCATCGCCCGGGCCGAGGCCCTGCTCGAGGGTGACCCCGACTTCGCCGGTCTCGGCGACTTCTCGCTCGCCGCGATCGTCGAACGGCTGGCGACCGACCGGCCGCGCATCGCCATCATCCAGGGCTCGGCCGACCACCCCGCCCATCTCGCCGATCACGAACACGCGCTCAGGGCGGCGGCGCGGGTGTGGCAGAACGGCGGCGTGCCCTTCACCTTCGGCATTCCGGTGATCTGCGACGGCACCGCCCAGTCGAACATCGGCCAGAGCTATTCGCTGGCCTCGCGCAACCACACCGCGATGGCGGTCAACATCAACTTCGAGGGCCACAGCTATCACGCCGCCTACGTCATGTCGGGCTGCGACAAGACCCCGACCGGCATCCTCTCGGGGCTGGCCGCCGCCGACCGCGCCCGGCGCGAGCCCGAGCGTGGCACCGCGCCGGTATGGGCGGTGTTCGTGCCGGCCCATGTGCTGAAGGGCGGCACCATCCCCAAGGCGACGAGGGCGAAGCTGGCCGACCTCCAGGCCAAGGCGGTCGCCGCCGGCGACGCCCAGCTCGCCGCCGACATCGAGGAGAACTGCCGCTACATCCTGCAGTGCTCGTCGGGCGAGGCCTTCCTCGGCCAGCTCAACCGGGCGGTCGGGCGTGGCATCGTCGAGCGCGGCGAGGCCGACCACCTCCTCGACGAACTGGCCGCCGCCACCTGCGACGAGAAGGGCGGCATCTGTGCCTTCAACGGCACCGGCAATTCGTCGCGCACCCTGGTCTCGGCCCTCGGCTTCGTGCCGCGTGGGGCGGAACTGCTGATCGCCGAGCCGGAACTCTCGATCGTCGAGGCCAGCGTCGACACGCTGTTCCGGATGATCAACAAGCCGGAATACGCCGTCTGCGAGATCCTGAAGGCCAACTACGCCAACGCCATCCGCGTCCACAACGCCACCGGCTCGTCGTCGAACCTGATGCTGCACATGCCCTGCGTCATGCGCCACGCCGGCTTCGACGTGACGCTGTTCGACTACGAGCGGGTGCGCGACGCCCATCCGGTGCCCGACATCTTCGCCCACAGCCTGACCGAGGGCCGCGACACGTTCACCCTCGCCTGCCAGGCCGAGGCGGGCCAGAACGCCGGCCTGGAGAGCATCGTCAAGGTTCTCGCCGATCTCGGCGTGCCGATGAACCTCGACGCCCCCACCGTGACCGGCAAGACTTGGGGGCAGCGCATCGCGGCGCTGCCCTTCGCGGTGTCGCCGGATCTGCCGCAGGAACGCTCGGTGATCCGCACCAAGCCGATTCGCGCGTTGTCCGGCACCGACGTGATGCGCGGCAACTTCTTCTCCTCCTGCACCCTGAAGGTCGCCGGCATGGCGACCGAGCAGGTCACGCGCTTCGACGGCCGGGTGTTCCTGGTGCGCCACTACGAGAACGAGACCGACTGCAATCGTGAGCTCCAGTCGACCGATCTGGTCAAGACGCTGGCCGAGACGATGACCCTTCCCTCGCGGCTCACCGACCGGCTGCGCGCCATCAACGGCGGCGACGTCGGCGACAGCGTCGAGGCCATGGTGGTCAAGGGGACGCTGGCCTTCGCCTTCGTCATCGCCGGGCAGGGCCCCAAGGCCTTCGGCATGCCGGAGATGTTCGCGCCCTCGGCTTACCTACGCCACCAGGGCATCCTGGAGCGGACTTCGATCCTGATGACCGACGGCCGTTACTCGGGCGTCACCAAGGGCGCCTGCGTCGGTCATGTCACGCCGGAGGCCTATGAGGGCGGCGGTATCGGCGCGCTGGTGACCGGGGATCTCCTGTGGGTCCGGCTGAGCGATCGGCGAATCGATCTGCTCGACACGCAAGCCTTCCTCGCCGGACGGCTCGAGCCGATGGCCGAGGTGCCCTTGGTGGAGCGCGCCGACCTCGTCACGGAGCGGCAGGCGCGGATGGCGCGGCGCAAGCGCCAGGTCGCCGCCTGCAATTGGATCGACGACACCACCTCGGCGGAGACCGGCGTGGTGCCGACATCGGTGGACCGACGCGCCGAATTGCCGTGGGACGCTTGATGTCGTGACGGGTTCGGTCGAGGGTAGGTCCGACGAGCCCCTCCGGCTCGTCGCTTTGGCGAATTCTCCTCACCGGACCAACGAGGTCCGGGCGGAGCATGATCGAAGGATGGGATCGGCGATGCGCGTGGTCGTGCTCGGCGAATGCATGGTCGAGATCCGGCACATCGATGCCGAGACCGCGCGTTTCTCCTTTGGCGGGGACGTCCTCAACACCGCCATCTATCTGGCCCGCCTCGGCGTCGAGACCCGTTTCGTCACGGCGCTGGGCGACGATCCCTATTCGGCGCGGATGATCGACGCCTGGGCCGCCGAAGGGGTGCTGACCGACGCCGTCACGATCGCGCCCGGCCGCCTGCCCGGCATGTATGTGATCGAGACGTCGCCCGACGGCGAACGCCGTTTTCTCTATTGGCGGACCGATTCGCCCGCCCGCGACCTCTTCACCTCCGTCCGAGCCGAGGAGACGACCGGCCGGCTCCTCGACACCGACGTCCTCTTCCTGTCGGGGATCACTCTGTCGCTCTATGGCGCCGATGGCCTGTGGCGGCTCGTCGCCGCGCTGAAGCGGGCTCGTCGCAAGGGTGTCCGCATCGTCCTCGACACCAATTTCCGCCCCCGAAACTGGCCCGATCTCTCCATCGCCCGCGCCGCCTTCGCGGAACTCGCCGACGTCGTCGACGTGGTGCTCGCCGGGGACGAGGACCTTCACCTGCTCTTCGGCGCCACCGACGTCGAGGCCGCTCTGCGCGACTGGCTCGATTTCGACCGCACCGAAGTCGTCCTGAAGCGCGGCAAGAGCGACTGCCTGACCTGGCTCGACGGCAGCCATCGGCGGGTGACCGCCGAAAGGGTCTCCGACGTCGTCGACACGACGGCCGCCGGCGACAGTTTCGCCGCCGCCTATCTCGCGGCGCGCCTGAGAGGCGTACCCCCCGAGGCCGCCGCCCGTGCCGGCCATCGCCTCGCCGCCGTGGTCATTCGCCACCCGGGTGCGATCATTCCGAAAGCGGCGATGCCCGACATGTCCCTGGAGCGTTGAAACGCCGTCGCGCGCCGCGTCCCGTCGCCGAGCGCCGGCCGAGACCCGGCCGTGGAATTCGACCCGACCCGCCGACGGAGGCGCCGGCGGCGTCGAGGGGGTGCCTCGTGCCACCGGCTCGGGTCGTCGGAGCGTCGGTGATTGTCAGGGTTCGTGCGATGGTGGGCGTGACAGGGATCGAACCTGTGACCCCTACGATGTCAACGTAGTGCTCTCCCGCTGAGCTACACGCCCTGAACCATCGGAACCGCCCGGTCGGGATCGGGCGGCGGGGTCGGTCTATAACGGGGTTCCCCGGGTCGCGCAAGTGCGGATGTCGCGCCTGTGGACGATCTCGTCGATCGGCCCGCCCGACGCCCCGCGGATCCGCGATGGCGGGGCGGGCGGGCCGGTGGCGTTCCGTCTTCCCGCGCAATGGGTTCTACGTGACTTTACGTAGGTCGTTTATGCGCGCATGCTGATTCGTACCAGGGGTATGGGGCGATCGGCGCGGGTGCTTCCGATCGAATCCCTCCGCGGTCGGAGGGAATGCCATGAAGGAGTTCGCCGAGGCGGCCGGACAGGAGAAAGTGCCCGCGCTCGATCTCACTCTGGCGCAGCAGATGAAGATCAATCAGGCCGAGATCGACGATCGCCTACGGTTGCTCGACATCGGCGAGGCCGACACACGGGCGCTGCGCACCGAACGGATCGCGGTCGGCGAACACATCGAGGCGATCGTCGACGAGTTCTATGACATTCAGCGATCGGAGCCCGAGATCTCGCTGTTGATCGGCGATCAGGAGACCTTCCGCCGCCTCCATGCCTCGATGCGGCGCTACGTCATGGAGATCTTCGAGGGCTATTACGACGCCGAATACGTCAACAAGCGGCTGCGCATCGGATTGGTCCACAAGCGCATCGGGGTCTCGCCGAAGCTCTACATCTCGGCGGTGCACATCCTCTGGTCGGTTCTGGAGCGCCACCTCGGCGTCATCGTCGTCGACGAGGGCGCGCGGCGGCGCTGTGTCGGCGCGTTGCACAAGACGTTGATGTTCGACATCCAACTGGTCTTCGACACCTATATCCGCAGCCTGGTGGCGGAGGTGGAGACGGCGCGCGACGCGTTGGAGCGCTACGCCGACGATCTCGAGCGGGAGGTGGCCGAACGCACGACCCAGCTCGAGGCGCTGTCGCGCTCCGACGTGCTGACCGGGGTCGGGAATCAGCGATCCTTCTACGACGAGGCGCGGCGCGAGGTCGCCCGGGCGGAGCGGTACGGCGAGGCGGTCTGCCTCGTCTATTTCGATCTGAACGACTTCAAGGCTCTGAACGATCGCGATGGGCATCGCGCCGGCGACGCGGTGCTGGCGCGGGTCGGCGCCCATCTGCGCGATCTGGTGCGCGAGACCGATCGATGCTTCCGCTATGGCGGCGACGAGTTCTGCGTCGTCCTGCCGAAGACCGAGAAGGACGCGGCGCTTCAGATGGTGCGGCGGTTGTTCGCGAGGTTCGACGAGGACACCGCTCTCGGCGTCACCCTGGCGGTGGGGGTGGCGCAGGCGGGGACGGTCGAATTTCCGACCGTCGATCAACTGGTGCATGCCGCCGACGTCGCCATGTACGAGGCGAAGGCGCGGTCGAAACAGACCGGCGGCCATGCCGTGGTGGTGGTCGACTGACCGATCGGCCACCGCGGGGCGTGGGTCGTCCTCAGGCGGCGAGGAGCTTTTCGACCTCGCGCACCAGATCGCGCAGGTGGAAGGGCTTGGAGAGGACCTTGGCGTCCTTGGGAGCCTGGCTGTCGGGATTGAGCGCCACGGCGGCGAAGCCGGTGATGAACATCACCTTGAGGTCGGGGTCGAGTTGGGTGGCGCGGCGGGCGAGCTCGATGCCGTCCATCTCGGGCATGACGATGTCGGTCAGGAGCAGGGTGAAGGGCTCCTCGCGCAGGCGCTCGTAAGCACTCTTGCCGTTGTCGTAGGAGACGACGTCGTAGCCGGCGTTGGCGAGCGCCTTGGCCAGGAAGCGCCGCATGTCGTTGTCGTCCTCGGCGAGGATGATGCGCGCCATCGGGTCCATTCGATTTCTCTTTCGGGTGTTTCGATTCCGGTCGTCCACTAAGGACCGCTCACGGTAAATATAGGGTGAAACCGACCGACGGCGGCAAGCGCGAATTCACCGGGGCGAAGAGGCTTGTGGACAGACGCGACCCGGGAGGGGCAAATTGGGCGCTTCGCCGGGCGATCGTCGGCATCGGAATCGGGGGCTCGGCGGTGGAGAAGGAGAGGGTCGAGGCGTGACAGGCAGGTCCGACGACATGCGAATCGTCGCCGACTTCGAGAGCGATCCGCCGTTCGACCTCGTCTGGCCGGCGCGAGTCGCCGCGCCCTATCTCCTCGACAGCCCTCACTCCGGCCGCACCTATCCGCGCGACTTCCTGGCACTGTCCCGCCTCGATCGGGTGACCATTCGGCGATCGGAGGACGCCTTCGTCGAGGAACTGTGTCTCGGCGCCGCCGTCGGCCGGTTGCCGGTGTTGCATGCCCATTTCCCCCGGGCTTGGCTCGACGTCAATCGCGAACCGATGGAACTCGACCCGCGCATGTTCGTCGGACGGCTGCCGGCGGGCGCCAACACGCGCTCGACCCGGGTGGTCGGCGGGCTCGGCACCATCCCGCGCATCGTCTCCGAGCGCGACGAGATCTATCGCGGCCCGATCCCGATCGAGGAGGGGCTGGCGCGCATCGCGCAGGGCTACGAGCCCTATCACGCCACCCTGCGGCGGGCCCTGGCGCGGCTCCACGCCCGATTCGGCCTGGCGGTGCTGATCGACTGTCATTCGATGCCGTCGATCCAACGCACCGGCGGGGCCGAGGGCCGCGCCGACATCGTGCTGGGGGACCGCCACGGCACCAGCTGCCATCCGGCGCTCACCGACGTCGCCTCGGCGCTCTTGCGCGAAGCGGGCTACCGGGTGGCGCGCAACAAGCCCTATGCCGGCGGCTACAACACCGAGACCTACGGCCGGCCGGAGAAGGGCCTGCACGCCCTGCAGATCGAGATCTCGCGCGGCCTCTACATGAACGAGACAACGATGGAGAAGACGGCGGACTTCGCCACGCTGGCGGCCGGCTTCCGGGGCTTCGTCGATCAACTGGTGAGCGGCTTCGGGGCGATCTTCGACGGGCTGCGCTCGGCGGCCGAATAGGCGCCCGCGTCGTCGCAATGGTGCGTTGCAAAAAAACGGGCCGCGCCAAGGAGGCAGCGGCCCGAAGTGCTATCAGGGAGGAAACGCCCGAGAAGGGCCACGCGGGGTGATAAGCCCACTGCGATGCAACATAGATTATATTGCAACGCACCAAAGTCAAGGGCCCTCCGCGACAAAACGTCCGGCGGTGGCGCGCCAGGCGACATGGCGGCCATGGAAGTCGGCCCGGCCGATCTCGCGGGGCTCGCCGCCCGGCCATGTGGTCAGCACCACGGCGGCGGCGCCGGGGGCGGCGTCGGCCTCCATCGAGAGGTGGGCGAGCGGGGTCGTCGCGTCGGCGCGGGCGCCGGCGGCGGCGAGAGCCGCGTCGAGCCGACGCCCGGTCGCCTCGGGAACGTATTGGCGCACCACCGTGTGGAAGACCAGGCGCAGGCGCCCCGGGGTCGCGGGTTCGGCGAGGCGGGCCTCGAGCCAGTCGGCGGCGTCGGCGCGCTCGATCGTCGACCCGAGCCGGGCGGCGAGATCGAGGGCGGCGGCGGTGCGCTCCAGTCGGGCGGTCTGGTCGGCCCAGATCCACGAGAGCTGTTCGGCGCGCGCCTCGGGGTCGCGGGCGTCGACGGGCGCGCGGTCACAGCCGGCGCGGGTCGCGATCTCCAGCGGCGCGCCGAGCGGCGGGCTGGCGCCGCGCCAGTCGCAGGCGAGGGCGAGAGGGGCGTCGTGCGGCCCCCAGGCGCCGATGCCGAGGTCGTAGGCATGGTGGTCGAAGAGCAGGTTGAGGCCGGCGGCGGCGCCGATCTCCAGGAGTTCGATCGGCCGGCGGAAGGCGTCGGCGAGCATCAGGGCGGCGCCGAGCAGGACGGCGGACCGGCCGATCTCATTGGTCTGGGGAACCCGCTCGAGATCGGCGGCGAGCCGGTCGTCGAAGGCGGGAATGGTGGCGGCGAGGGTACCGGCGAGGCGGGTCGCGGCGCCGGCCGGGGCCGGGAAGAGGCCGGCGAGCTCGGGTGCCGCGCCCGAGCGGGCGAGCCGGTGGAGGGCGCCGCAGGCGCGCAGCGCCAGGGCGTCGCCGCGAGGGCCGGGGACGCCGGCCCAATCGAGGATGCGTCGGCCGAATCTCGTGGTGCGATCGAGGTCGCGGGCGAGACCGTCGCAGAGCATCCCCATGAAGGGCGAGCCGAGATCGCGGCAGGCGGCGGCCTGGGCGAGGAAGCTCGCGCGGATGGCGTCCGATCCGGTCATCGCGTCTCTCCGTCTGGTCGGGGTGTCCGGCGCGACGGCGCCGGATTCTGGTGAAGTCGGCGCGGATCGCGCCGGAACGTCACGAGGTCGGCGGGATTGCGCCGGAAGTTCGTGACGACGGCGTGACCGCCGCCCGGCGACCACCGCGCCTCGCCCTCGCCGAGGGTCGCAAGCGGCGGCGAAGGCTTGCATCGCGGCGTCCGCTGCCGCATGGCTGGGGTCGAACCTGCCGCCCTCGACGAGGTTGCCATGACCGCTTCTCACATCTCCGCCGACCTCCTCGATTTTCTCGACGAGATGGCCGACGTCTCGGGACGGGCGATCCTGCCCTATTTCCGCGCGCGGATCGACGTCGAGAACAAGCTCTCCGACGGCGCCTTCGATCCGGTCACGGTGGCGGACCGGGCGGCGGAGGCGGCGATGCGCCGGCTGCTCGGCGAACGCCATCCCGACCACGGCATCCTCGGCGAGGAATTCGGGCGCGAGCGCGAGGACGCCGAACACGTCTGGGTGCTCGACCCGATCGACGGGACGCGCGCCTTCATCTCCGGCCTGCCGGTGTGGGGAACGCTGATCGGACTGAAGCACCACGGTCGGCCGGTGCTCGGCACCATGCATCAGCCGTTCACCGGCGAACGCTTCACCGGCGATGGCCGGCGGGCGTGGTATCGCGGCCCCGACGGGGTGCGGGAGTTGAAGACGCGGTCGTGCGGCGCGATCGAGGACGCGGTGCTCTTCACCACCACGCCGATGATGCTGAAGGGCCCCGAGCGGGTCGCCTACGACCGGGTCGAATCACGGGTCCGGTTGGCGCGCTACGGGGTCGACTGCTACGCCTACTGCATGGTCGCGGCCGGTTTCGTCGACGTGGTGATCGAGGCCGGGCTGCAGCCCTACGACATCGTCGCCCTGATCCCGGTGATCGAGGGGGCCGGCGGCGTCGTCACCGGTTGGGACGGCGGCAGCCCCGTCGACGGCGGCCGTATCGTCGCCTCCGGCGATCGCCGGCTGCACGACCGGGTCCTGGCGCTCCTCGCCGACGCCGGCTGAGGTCTCGGGCGCCTCGACATCGTTCGGCGCGGGTTCGGCGGCGGGTGATTCGGGCAGGGCGGCCGATCCGCTACCGCCGTCGCGCGCCATGGCGATCGCCGCCATGGCGCCGGCGAGCGCCGCGACCACGGCGGCCTCCTCGATCGCGTTCGGCGACGCTTCGGCGCCGCTTTCGGCGGGCGGCGCCGTCTCGACCTCGGGTTCGATCCGGGGGGGGATCACGGCCCCCACCGGTTCGACCACGATCGGCTTCGGCCTCTCGACCGGCGGGGCGTCGGAGCCGGGCACGAAGGCGTCGAAGCCGGCCCAGAACTGTTCGCGGTAGCGGTCGCGTTCCCTCAAGAGCTCGTGGCGGGCGCCGGGGATCACCAGATGATCGGTGTTGACGGTGCGGGAGGCGAAGGCGTCGATCGCCCGGTTCGACACCACCTGGTCCTCGCCGCAGGTGAAGAACAGCGTCGGCAGGCGCCAGGCGGCGAGCGCGTCGGGGGCGAAGATCCGGTCCATCGCCTCGAAGGCGGCGGCGAGCCAGCCGACGGTCGGCGAGCCGATGGCGATCTCGGGATGGCGCCACGACGTCTCGGCGAGGCGGGCGAGGCGCTCGGGATCGGAGGTCAGGAAGTTCTTGGCGAAGGGCGTGGTGTGGATCGCCGTGGCGCCGCCGCCGGGCACGAAGTCGCGGCCCATCGCCAGGGCGCGCAGGGTGCGGGCGAGGGCGCGGGCGACCGGCTCGGACGGGCCGACCGCGCCGAGCCCGAGGAAGGGCGCCGTGAGCACCATGCGGTGGACGTCGCGGGCGAGCCGGGCGCCGTTGGCGATCGCCACCAGCCCGCCGGTCGAATGGCCGAGCACGTACCACGGCTTCGGGCAGGACGGGGCGACGAGGCGCAGCACGGCGTCGAGGTCGAAGTCATAGGCCGCGAAGGTCGAGACATGTCCCTTGCGGCCGTTTCGCGTCAGCCGCTGCGATCCGCCCTGACCGCGCCAGTCGAACGTCAGCACGGCGAAGCCGCGGGCCTGGAGGTCGCGCACCGTCTCGAAATAGCTCTCGACGTATTCGGCTCGGCCCTGGAGCAGCAGCACGGTGCCGCGCGGGCGGGGGACGTCGAAGGCGGCGAAGCGCAGGCGAAGGCCGTCGGCGGTGGTGACGAGGCCGACGCGGGCGCCCGGCGGGGTCGGGCCGCAGGCGGATTCGATCAGGTGATCGACGACGTCCATCCCTCGCTCCTCCGGCGCGGCCGCCGTGGGGTCGAATCGACCCGCCGATCCCCGGCTCCCGGCTCCTCTCCGAGATACCCCGACGCGTCGACGGCGACAACCGAGGGGTGGAGAGCGGGGCGCCGGCGCGATTCGGCCCGGCCGGACTGGGCTCCGGCGAATTCCTTCGATCCCCCTCTTGAAAGACCTGCGGAGTCTTCCCAATTCATCGAATGTGGAGGCCGCAAGGATCCACGATGAAATCGCGCCCGATGGGCGCCGACCCGACGGGCCTCGAAGGACGTCGTGATGGTCGGCGTCGAGGCGTGATCTCGTTCCAACGTGTCGCTCATCTGATTGGAGGACATCATCATGCGTATCGACTTCTCCCCGCTCTATCGTTCCACCGTCGGTTTCGACCGCCTGTTCTCGTTGATGGACGCCATGGGCACCGCCGAGACTTCGCAGCCGAGCTATCCGCCCTACAACATCGAGCGGACCGGCGAGAACGCCTATCGCATCACCATGGCGGTCGCCGGCTTCGGTGAGGCCGACCTCGCGCTCGAGGTCAAGGAGAACATGCTCCTGGTGAAGGGCGACAAGACCTCCGCCGAGGAGAACAAGGAGTTGCTCTATCGCGGTATCGCGTCGCGCAGCTTCGAACGCCGCTTCCAGCTCGCCGACCACGTGGTCGTCCAGGGCGCCGATCTGGAGAACGGCCTGCTCCACATCGAGCTCGTCCGCGAGATCCCCGAGGCGATGAAACCCCGCCGCATCCCGATCGCCGCCGCTGCCCCGGCCAAGACGATCGAGGCGCAGCCCGCGGCGCAAGCCGCCTGACCGTAACTCGAGACCCCGCGCCGGACCCCAAGCCCCCTCCCCGTCGGTCCGGACGCGGAATGCCCGATCGCCCCCCGATCGGACGCCCCGGGACCGCCTCCTCGTCGCAAGACGAGGGGGCGGTCTTCGTTTCGGGGCACGATTCGTCGCGCTCTCCGCGACGGGTGCGGCGCTCGGGGAGATGCGTTCTTCGCCGACATGGTCTATGGGTT
>JAFHCF010000063.1:0-28316 GCA_048497495.1 Prosthecomicrobium sp. | reverse complement strand
GGCGGCGCGGGCGCCGCGGGCGGGCGCTCAGGGCTGGGCGACGTGCCAGGCACCGTTCAGGAAGCCGTCGCCGGTGATGTCGCCGGGCTTTCCGTCCTTCACCCAACCATAGAGCGGCTTGCCCTTGTAGGCCCATTGCTTGGACCCGTCGTCGCGGGTGACGATCGTCCAGTCGCCCGTCGCCGTGCCGCCGTCCGCCTTCAGCGGCGGCCAGTTGCCGGCGCAGGGGCCGTTGCACATCGACTTGCCGCCCATGTCCTTGTCGAAGGTGTAGAGGGTCATGCCCTTGGCGTCGACCAGCGTGCCGCCCTTGGCGGTGGTGCCGATGGTCGCCGGCTCGGCGGCGAAGGCGGGGCCGGCGAGGGTCAGAGCCAGCGCGACGAGAGTGGCGCGAAACGTGGTGTCGATCATGTCCGTCTCCTACTCGAAAGGGGGGATACGTCGACACATACGCAAAAGCCCGCAGGGTTATTCCCGCGGGCTCGCCTCTTCGTCGGCTCGGTCACGGTGACGTGAGAGCCGAGCCCTCAAGCGTCCAAATTCGCCGACAGCGCGTTGGCCTGGATGAATTCGCGGCGGGGCTCGACCTCGTCGCCCATCAGGCGCGAGAAGATCTCGCCGGCGTCGTCGGCCTCGCGGATGCGGACCTGGAGCAGCGAGCGGATGTTGGGGTCGAGGGTGGTCTCCCACAACTGGCTCGGGTTCATCTCGCCCAGCCCCTTGTAGCGCTGCATGGTGATGCCCTTGCGCCCTTGAGCGAAGACGGCGTCGAGCAGGTCGTTGGGGCCGTGGACGGCGGTGGTGGTCTCCTTGCGGCGCAGGGCCGCGGCGGAGGTGAAGATCTCCTTCAGCCGGCCGGCGTGGCTGTCGATCTTGCGGGCGTCGGCGGAGGCGATCAGGCCGGCGTCGAGGATGCGGGTCTCGGTGACGCCGCGCAGCGTCCGGGTGACGGTGATGCCGCCGTCCTCGCCGACGTGTCCGGCCCAGCCTTTCTCGAATTCGTCGGCGAGGTCGTCGAGACGGGCGGCGAGCAGGGCGGCGGCGGCGGCGGCGCGCTCGGCGTCGTCGAGGATCGCCTTGTCGAGCACCCCGCAGATGGCGGCCTGTTCGACGATGCGCGGCAGGTAGCGATGATGCAGGTTGTCGATGCCGTGGCGGATGATGCGGGCCTCCTCGACGATGGCGCGCAGATCGAGGCCGGCGACCTCCTCGCCGGAACCGAGGATCAGGCGGGTCTCGTCGAGGCCCTGATCGATCAGGTAGTCCTCGAAGGCCTTCTGGTCCTTCAGGTATTGTTCCGACTTGCCCCGCGTCACCTTGTAGAGCGGCGGTTGGGCGATGTAGAGGTAGCCGCGTTCGATCATCTCCGGCATCTGGCGATAGAAGAAGGTCAGAAGCAGGGTACGGATATGGGCGCCGTCGACGTCGGCGTCGGTCATGATGATGATCTTGTGATAGCGGATCTTGTCGATGTTGAGCTCGTCGGCGCCGATCGAGGTGCCGAGCGCGGTGATCAACGTGCCGATCTGCTCCGACGAAAGCATCTTGTCGAAGCGGGCGCGCTCGACGTTGAGGATCTTGCCACGCAGCGGCAGCACCGCCTGATTCTCGCGGTTGCGGCCCTGTTTCGCCGATCCGCCGGCCGAGTCACCCTCGACGATGAAGAGTTCGGACTTGGCCGGATCCTTCTCGGCGCAGTCGGCGAGCTTGCCGGGGAGCGAGGCGACGTCGAGGACGCCCTTGCGGCGGGTCAGTTCGCGGGCGCGGCGGGCGGCCTCGCGGGCCGCGGCCGCCTCGACCACCTTGCCGACGACGATGCGGGCCTCGGCGGGATGCTCCTCGAACCAGTTCGACAGCGCCTCGTTGAGCAGGTTCTCGACGACCGGGCGCACCTCGGAGGAGACCAGCTTGTCCTTGGTCTGGGAGGAGAACTTGGGGTCCGGCACCTTGACCGAGAGCACGGCGGTGAGGCCTTCACGGCAATCCTCGCCGGAGAGCGTCACCTTCTCCTTGCGCATCAGGCCGGAACTATCGGCATAACCGGTGACCTGGCGGGTCAGCGAGGCGCGGAAGCCGGCGAGATGGGTGCCGCCGTCGCGCTGCGGGATGTTGTTGGTGAAGCACAGCGTCTGCTCATGGTAGCTGTCGTTCCACCACAGTGCGCATTCGACGGTGATGCCGTCGCGCTCGGCCTTCATGTAGAGCGGCGTCGAGATCGCCGGCTTCTTGGCGCGGTCGAGATAGCGCACGAATTCGACCAGGCCGCCTTCGTAATGCAGCTTGACGATCACCGGCTCGACGCCGCGACGGTCCTCGAGGATGATGTTGACGCCGGAATTGAGGAAGGCGAGCTCGCGCAGCCGGTGCTCCAGCGTGGCGAAGTCGTAGTCGGTCTTGGTGAAGGTGTCGGACGAGGCGAGGAAGGTCACCTCGGTGCCGCGCCGGCCCGGCGCGGGGCCGACCACCTGGAGGTCCTCGTCGGGGACGCCGTGGCGGAACACCATCTTGTGTTCCTTGTCGTCGCGCCAGATCCTCAGCTCGAGCAGCGAGGACAGTGCGTTGACCACCGAGACGCCGACGCCGTGCAGACCGCCGGAGACCTTGTAGGAATTCTGATCGAACTTACCGCCGGCGTGGAGCTGGGTCATGATGACCTGGGCCGCCGAGACGCCTTCCTCGGTGTGGATGGCGGTGGGGATGCCGCGGCCGTCGTCGCGCACGGTGACCGAGCCGTCGGCGTTGAGGCGGACGAAGACCTCGGTCGCCCAGCCGGCCAGCGTCTCGTCGATGGCGTTGTCGACCACCTCGTAGACCATGTGGTGCAGGCCCGAGCCGTCGTCGGTGTCGCCGATGTACATGCCCGGACGCTTGCGGACGGCGTCGAGCCCCTTCAGCACCTTGATCGAATCGGCGCCGTAGTCCTCCGCGCCGGTCTTCGGCGTGCCGTCTTGATTCTGTTCGGTCATGGGGTCCGAGTTCACTTTCCGTCGACTTTCGCGAGGCCCTTCCATACAGGGGTGGAAGCGGGCGTGCAAAGTTTGCCGAAGGGGGGCGAAAAGCAGCGTCGGATCAAGCGGTTGGAAGGCAGGAAAAACGGCGCTCGGAGGGGCTGGGCGAGCGATTCGCGCAAAGCCGGGTGACGAGGCGCCGTAGGGCGCAATAGCCGAAGGCGTAATTGCGCCGGCGGAGGCCGCCTTTCACGAGGCGGGTGACGCGGATTGGTCGAGCGCCGGCGGCGGAATAGGCCTTCGGCTATTCCGCCCCACGGTTCACGAATTCACCGTGCCGCCACGGCCACCGCCGCGCCGGCCATCATCGTCCCGGCGGTGCGGTCGAGGATGCGGCGGGCCTTGGGGTCGCGGAAGAAGTCGCGGGCGCGGGCGGCGAGCGCCGCATAGGCCGCGCCGACGGCGATCAGGTCGACGAAGACGATCGCCGCCATCTCGGCGAAGCCGACCGGGGTGAGCGCCCCGAGATCGACCACAGTGGGCAGCAGCGCCAGGTAGAAGATGATGGTCTTGGGGTTGCCGAGCGTCAGGGTCAGGCCGGCGAGCGCCACCCGCAGGGCGGCGTGCTCGGGCCGCCGCGCCGCCTCGACGGTGTCGGCATGGGGCTTCACCGTCCACAGCTGCCAGGCGAGCCACAGCAGATAGGCGGCGCCGGCGAACTTCACCACGGTGAAGACGGTGGCGAAGGTCTTGGCGATCGCCGCCAGCCCGAGAGCGGCGCAGGTGAGGAAGACCATGTCGCCCATGATCAGGCCGAGGATCATCGGCATCGTCCCCCAGAACCCGACCGCCAGCGCCCGGGCGACGAGCGCGGTCATGCCCGGGCCGGGGATCGCGGCGGCGACGGTGAGCGCGATGGTGAAGGCGAGGAGGGTGGGGGTGTCCATGGGTCGGGGCCGCCGTTCGGAATGTCCTTCGAGTTCGGTCGCGCCGCCTGCCCGAGGGGTCGATCGCGGCCCGGCGGGCAGGCGGATCGACCGGGGACGAAGACGAAACCGATCACGAGAGGAGATAGCACGAACCGAACCCGCCGAACGAGTCCCTGCGTCGGGTCGTTCGGTGCGGCGAGGGGTTCCACGGCAAGAGGGTGTTTGCCGCTGGGATATCAGTAGTCTACCGTGCCGATCCAGATGGTGGGCGATCTCGGGGGGGAAGTGACACGATGGGATTTCGGGTCGGATTGGCGGTCGCGATCGCGGCCACCACGGGGGCCATCGGCTTTTCGAGCGGCGCGGTCGCGGCGGATGGGCGGATGTTCTCGTTCAGCGTCTGCAACAAGTCGCACAAGAACGCCTCGGTGGCGCTCGGGGCGCACTATGCCCCGGGGTCGAAGGACTATGTCGTCGCCGGCTGGTGGCAGGTGGCGGCGGGGGCCTGCCGCACGATCGGCAACTATCCGCGCGGTCATTTCTATACCCATGCCAAGGCGACGGGTACGTCCTGGGGGCGCGGCGACATCAAGTTCTGTGTCGAGACGCCGGGGCCGTTCAAGCGGATCAATCTGTCCGGCGCCAAATGCGCCCCGGCTCTGCTGCGGCCGTTCAGTCACGCCGACGTCCAGAACGCCACCTACACGCTGACGCTCAATCCCTGAGCGACGAGCTTCGAGGCCGCGCTCTGACGCGCGGCCTCAGACTTCCCCGACCCGCCCGTTCGTCACCTCGAAGACCTCCGCCCGCGCCCCCAGCGCGGCGAAGGCGCTCGCGTCGGTGCCGGTCATCCAGCATTGCGAGCCCAATGCCTCGACCACGTCGAAGAGCTCGGCGCGGCGACGGGGGTCGAGGTGGGCGGCGACCTCGTCGAGGAGGAGGAGGGGGGCGCGGCCGCAGGTCTCGCCGACGAGGCGGGCGTGAGCCAGCACCAACCCCAGGAGCAGCGCCTTCTGCTCGCCGGTCGAGGACAGGTGGGCGGGCATCGCCTTGGGCCCGTGGTGGACGACGAGGTCGGCGCGGTGGGGGCCGTCGAGGGTGCGGCCGGCGGCCTTGTCGCGGCGGCGGCCGTCGCGCAGGCGGGCGCGATAGGCGTCCTCGGCATCGGCGGCGGGGCCACCGGTCGCCACCAGCGCCTCGATCTCGCCCTCGAGCGCCAGTTCGGCGTGGGGGAAGGGGTTGTCGGCGCGGGTCGCGGCGATCAGGCGGGCGAGGCAGGCGACGGTCTCGACCCGGGCGAGCGACACGGCGACGCCGATCTCGGCCATCTGCGCCTCGATCGCCGCCAACCAGTCGAGGTCGAGGCGGTCGTCCTCGAGCAGGCGATTGCGGCCGCGCATCGCCTTCTCGAAGGCGTTGACATGGGCGCCGTGACCGGGCGAGACGGCGAGGACGAGGCGATCTAGGAAGCGGCGGCGTTCCGAGGCGGGGCCGGTGAAGAGCCCGTCCATCGCCGGGGTCAGCCACAGCACGCGGAGGTGGTCGAGCAGGTCGTCGGCGGAGCGCGCCGCCTCGCCGTTCAGCCGGACGCGGCGGGAGCGCGCCTCGTCGTCGACCTGCGGCTCGGCGCCGGTGCCGATCCGGACCTCGCCGTCGGGGCCTTCGAGCCTGGCGAAGACGCTCCAGGCGCCGGGCGCGCCGATGCGGGCCATCTCGTCGAGGCGGGCGCGGCGCAGGCCCCGGCCGGGAGAGAGGAGCGACAGCGCCTCCAGGATGTTGGTCTTGCCGGCGCCGTTCTCGCCGGCGAGCACGACGTGGCGGCCGGAGGTGGCGAGATCGAGGGCCGGGTAGTTGCGGAAGTCGCCGAGCCTCAGCGCCGTCACCGCGACGCGCGGGATCGCCGCCCGGGGCGGGGCGGACGTCTCGGGCTCGGGCGCGGCGAGAGGCTGGTTCACAGCTTGAAGACCGCGTCGGCGGCGGAGCGCGAGGCGCGGCGCTTGGCGACCTCCGCCTTCAGCCGCTCGATCTCGCCGTCGAGCAGGGCGATGCGTTCGGCGAGCTCGCCTTCCGAGACGAGGGAGACGTCCTGGCCGATCTCGTGGGCGAGCTTCTTCTTCGGGCGATCGTCGTCGATGAATGTCATGGGGTCGGATCCGGATCTCGACGCGGGCTCTCGATCCCGCGCCGACTCAGTATAGATCTCGCGGAGGCCGGGGCCAAACGGCCGTCGTCGCGGGGAACGAGTCATGACCGACATCACCGTCTACATCGCCCATTCGATCGACGGCTACATCGCCGATCGCGACGGGTCGCTCGGCTGGCTGGCGCCGTTCGAGGGCTGGGACTTCGGTTACGACGCCTTCTATCGTTCCATCGACGCGCTGGTGATGGGGGCCGCGACCTATCGCGAGTGCCGGGCCTTCGCCGAATGGCCCTATCGCGGCAAGGCGGTGATGGTGATGACCCGGTCGGGTCGGATCGACGAGGACGGGCTCGCCGTCTTCGACGACCGCACGGCGGTGGAGATCGCCGTCGATCTGGAGCGCGCCGGGCTCGGCCGGATCTGGGTGGTGGGCGGCGGCGGACCGATCCGCGCCTTCCTCGACGCCGGATTGGTTCGTCGACTAAAGACATTCCAGATCCCGGTGCTGCTCGGTGCCGGCACGCCCTTGTGGGTGACCGGCCGGAAGCGTTGGGCGGTGAAGCCGGTGAAGACGGCGGTGCACGGCAACGGGGTGGTCGAATGCGAATGGGAAATCGACGCGGCCGGCGCCGGGGCGGATGACAGTCCGTGGGCGAGGGTCTAGCCTTCCCACCCGTTCATCCACCGGAGGCTCGCGCCATGCCGAACCCACCCCCCTTCGATCCGAAGGACGTTCCCGAGAGCAATGCCACGCTGATGCCGGAGCCGCTCCGGGCGGTGGCCATGACGCGCTGGAACCGGCGGCTCGGCAGCTTCGCCGGGCTCACCAATTTCGGTGTCAACCTCACCCGAATCGTGCCGGGTGGTCAGTCGTCGTTCCGCCATACCCATTCCGCCCAGGACGAATTCGTCATGGTGCTGGAGGGCGAGGCGACGTTGGTGAGCGATGCGGGTCCCCAGGTGCTCGGTCCCGGCATGTGCGCCGGTTTCCCCAAGGGCAGCGGTGACGGCCATCATTTCCTCAACCGGTCGGCGAGCGACGTGCTGCTGCTGGTGGTCGGCGATCGCGCCAGCGGCGACATCGTCACCTATCCCGACGACGACCTGCACGGCGAACCCGGACCGGACGGCCGCTACCGGTTCACGCGCAAGGACGGCTCGGAGTACTGAGCCGGCTTATTTTCTGTTCGACCCGAAAGGAATATGCGATGTCCCCGCTGCCCGCCACCCACACCGTCGTCGCCGTGCCCACGCCCGGCGGGCCGGAAGCGCTGACGCTCGAGACCCGGGCGCTGCCGGTGCCGGGTCCCGGCGAGATCCTGGTGAAGGTGGCCGCCGCCGGCGTCAATCGGCCCGACGTTCTCCAGCGCCAGGGCGGCTATCCGCCGCCGAAGGGCGCGCCGGACGTGCCGGGGCTGGAGATCGCCGGCGAGGTGGTGGGGAGGCACGGCGAGGGCGGGCCGTTTGCGCTCGGCGCGAAGGTGACGGCGCTGGTCGCCGGCGGCGGCTACGCCGAATACGCGGTGGTGGCCGAGGCCAACGCGCTGCCCATCCCCGCGGGCCTGTCGATGGTGGAAGCCGCGGCGATCCCCGAGACCTTCTTCACGGTGTGGTCGAACGTCTTCGATCGCGGCGGGCTGAAGCCGGGCGAAGTCTTCCTGGTCCACGGCGGCACTTCAGGGATCGGCGTCACCGCCATCCAACTGGCCAAGGCCTTCGGCGCCACGGTGATCGCCACGGCGGGTGGGGCGGAGAAGTGCGCGCGTTGCCGCGAACTCGGCGCCGATCTCGCCATCGACTATCGCGAGGAGGATTTCGTCGAGAGGGTCAAGGATTTCACCCGGGGCCACGGCGCCGACGTGATCCTCGACATGGTCGGCGGCGACTATATCGAGCGCAATCACGAGGCGGCGGCGGTCGAGGGGCGGATCGTCCAGATCGCCTTCCTGCGCGGGCCCAAGGCGACGGTCAACTTCACCCGCATCATGCTGAAGCGGCTCTCCCACACCGGCTCGACGCTGCGCGCCCGCGACGTGGCCTTCAAGGCGAAGATCGCGAGCGCCCTGCGCGAGAAGGTGTGGCCGCTGATCGAGAGCGGCGCGGTGAAGGTGGTGATCGATTCGACCTGGCCTCTGGCCCGGGTCGTCGAGGCCCATCGCCGCATGGAGACCAACGCCCATGTCGGCAAGATCGTGCTGACGATGTGAGCGGGTGCCGCGACGACAGCGGAATTGCGCGGAATGGCTCGACCTGCTATGACGCGCCATCATCATTCATTCATGTGAATCCCCGCCTCTCTCCGCCCGCCCGCCGGGAGAGGCCACGAGGAAGGTCCATCCGATGGCGACCCCGCAGAACACGCCGCTGATGCCCAAGGCCACCGCCGTCTGGCTGGTGGAGAACACCGCGCTCTCCTTCGATCAGATCGCCGCCTTCTGCCGGCTGCATCCGCTCGAGGTCAAGGCGATCGCCGACGGCGAGGCGGCGCAGGGCATCAAGGGTCTCGACCCGATCATGACCGGCCAGCTCACCCGCGAGGAAATCGACAAGGCGGTCGCCACCCCGGCCCATCGCCTCAAGCTCGCCGATCCCAAGGTGCGGGTGCCGGAAGCCAAGCGTCGCGGTCCGCGCTACACGCCGGTGTCGCGTCGCCACGATCGGCCCAACGCCATCCTCTGGCTGCTGCGCAACCATCCGGAGCTCAAGGACGCGGCGATCATGCGTCTGGTCGGCACGACCAAGACGACAATCCAGCAGATCCGCGATCGGTCGCACTGGAACTCCCCCAATCTGGCGCCGATGGACCCGGTGACGCTCTCCCTGTGCTCGCAGCTGGAGCTCGATCTCGAGGTCGAGAAGGCCGCCAAGGGCCTGCCGATCCGCGACGCGGGGGAAGCCGGGGCCTCGACCCTGCTGTCGGTCGACGAGACGGTGAAGCCGCATGGGCTCGACGAGCACGGCGACTACGGCTCGGGCGGCCGCGCCGACTCCGGCGAACTCGACGCCGACAAGATCTTCGCCAAGCTCAAGAGCCTCAAGGGGCCGGAGCCGGAGGAAGACGAGGAGTGATCCTCGACGCCTCGACGAGACGACGACACGGACGGGCGGGGGAGACCCCGCCCGTTTTCGCGTCTTCGGAGGGGTATGGCGGACGGTGAAGGGGGGCGAACCATCGCCCACCGCGTCGCCTCACTCGTCGCGCCGGCTCACGCCTTGCGTTCGGCGAGCATCAGGTAGTTGACGTCGAGGTCGCCGGGCTTCAGCGACCATCGGCCCCGCAGCGGGTCGAAGACCATGCCGCAGGCGTCGAGCACCTCGAGGCCGGCGGCTTCCGTGACCCGTTCGAGTTCCTTCGGGGTGACGAACTTCGACCAGGTGTGCGTGCCGACCGGGAGCCAGCGCAGGACGTATTCGGCGCCGACGATGGCCAGCGCGAAGCTCTTCAGCGTGCGGTTCATGGTGGCGAGGAAGAGCAGGCCGCCGGGGCGGACCATGCGGGCGATCTCGCGCAGGAACATCGGCAGGTCGGCGACGTGCTCGACGATCTCCATGGCGATCACCACGTCGAAGCTCGCGCCCTGCGACGCGAGCGCCTCCGCCGTGGTGGCGCGGAAGTCGATGACGAGGCCCTGCGCCTCGGCATGGGCCTTCGCGGCGGCGATGTTGGCGGCGCCGGCGTCGGCGCCGACCATGCTCGCGCCGAGGCGGGCGAGCGGCTCGGTGAGCAAGCCGCCGCCGCAACCGATGTCGAGGATCGCGAGGCCTTCCAGCGCCCGGCTGTCCTTGGGATCACGGCCGAAACGGGCCGAGATCTCGCGCTTCAGATAGTCGAGGCGGGTCGGATTGAGGTCGTGGAGCGGGCGCAGACGGCCGTTGGGATCCCACCATTCGGCGGCCATCGCCTCGAAGTTGCCGATCTCGGCCTGGTCGACGGTGCCTTGGGCATGGGGAATGGTCATGGGATCTCCTCGCGGTCGGCCTGCCCTCGATCGAGGATAAGTCGTCCGCCACCGGCGCCGGGTCAAGGGCTTTCGGCGCGGCGGCGGGGCCGCGCGACGCGCCGGCCCCACGCGGAACCGCGTAGCCGGGCTTTGTTGATCGAGGCGCGCGAACCGAGTATGAAGCGCCGTTTCCTCGGGGGCCTCGAGCCGGCGCCCGAGGAACGCGTGGGACGTCCCGCGCGCCGACCCGGTTCGCTCGAGAGGCCCCATCAGAGATGGCCCGTCTGGTCTTGAAATTCGGCGGCACGTCCGTCGCCACCGTCGAACGCATCCGCAACGTGGCCCGCCATGTCGCCCGCGAGGTGAAGGCCGGCCATCAGGTCGCGGTCGTCGTCTCGGCGATGTCGGGCGTCACCAATCAGTTGGTCGCTCACGTCAACGAGGCGGCCGCCACCGGCAACGCCAACGGCGGGCTCTTCGACCAGAAGGAATATGACGCGGTCGTCGCCTCCGGCGAGTTGGTGACCTCGGGGCTGCTCGCCATCGTGCTGCAGTCGATGGGGATCGCGGCGCGCTCCTGGCAGGGTTGGCAGATCCCGCTGGTCACCGACGAGGCGCACGGCTCGGCGCGGATCATGGACATCGACGGCTCCAGGCTGATCGCGGCGATGGAGACGGGCGAGGTGGCGGTGGTCGCCGGGTTCCAGGGCATCGGCCCGACCGGCCGGGTCGCGACGCTCGGGCGCGGCGGCTCGGACACGTCCGCCGTGGCGATCGCTGCGGCGATCCAGGCGGAACGCTGCGACATCTACACCGACGTCGACGGCGTCTACACCACCGACCCCCGCATCGTCGCCAAGGCGCGGCGGCTGGAGAAGGTGGCCTTCGAGGAAATGTTGGAAATGGCCTCGCTCGGGGCCAAGGTTCTGCAGGTGCGCTCGGTCGAGCTCGCCATGGTCTACAAGGTCCGGACCTTCGTCCGTTCGAGCTTCGACGATCCCGACTCCGTCGGCGTCGACGAGAACGGCAATCCTCCGGGAACGCTCATCTGCGACGAGGACGAGATCGTGGAAAATCAGGTCGTCACCGGGATCGCCTACTCCAAGGACGAAGCGCAGATCTCGCTGCGTCGCGTCGCCGACAAGCCCGGCGTCGCCGCGGCGGTGTTCGGCGCCTTGGCCGAGGCCAACATCAACGTCGACATGATCGTGCAGAACACCTCGCCCGACGGTTCGACCACCGACCTCACCTTCACGGTGCCGGCGGCCGACGAGGCGCGGGCCCGGGCGGTGCTGGAGGCGGCCCAGGCGGAGATCGGCAAGGTGGTGATCGAGTCCTCGGCCGACGTGGTCAAGGTCTCGGTGATCGGCATCGGCATGCGGTCCCACGCCGGCGTCGCCTCGATGGCGTTCAAGGCGCTGGCCTCCAAGGGCATCAACATCCGCGCCATCACCACCTCGGAGATCAAGATCTCGGTGCTGATCGACGCGGCGTACACCGAACTGGCGGTTCGCACTTTGCATTCGGTCTACGGTCTCGATAAGCATTGAGGGAGGAAGCGCTCGCCGCGTGCGTGCGTCGCCGGACCAACCCCCGAATGCCGCCGCGTGGACGCGAGGCGGTGCTCGCGAGACACGAGGAGGAGCAGGGATGCGAGGATCTCTCGGCGCGCCGCGCCTGTTGCTCCGCCGGTTGCGCGAGGTCATGGCCGAGCCGATCGCGGCGCAGGATCGGCTCGACAAGATCGTCGAACAGATCGCCTCCAACATGGTGGCGGAAGTCGGCTCGGTCTATGTGCTGCGCGCCGACAACGTGCTCGAACTCGCCGCCACCGTCGGCCTGAAGCGCGAGGCGGTGCACCAGACGGCGCTGAAGGTCGGCGAGGGCCTCGTCGGCCTGATCGCCGCCGACGCGCGCTGCCTCAACCTGCCCAACGCCCAGTCGCACCCCGCCTTCGCCTACAAGCCGGAGACCGGCGAGGAGATCTTCAACGCCTTCCTCGGCGTGCCGATCCTGCGCGCCGGCCGCACCCTCGGCGTCCTGGTCGTCCAGAACAAGGCGCATCGCACCTATCAGGAAGAAGAGGTCGAGGTTCTCCAGACCACCGCGATGATCATCGCCGAGATGATCGCCGCCGGCGGGCTCGAACCCTTGTTGAAGCCGGGCTCGTCGCTCGACCTCAAGCGTTCGATGCAGATGCAGGGCATCGGCTTCGGCGAGGGCGTCGGCCTCGGCCACGTGGTGCTGCACGAGCCGCGCGTCGTCGTCTCCGATCTGATCGCCGACGACGCCCGGCGCGAGCTCAACCGCCTCGACGCGGCGATCGAGAAGCTCAGGATCTCGGTCGACGACCTGTTGCAGCGCTCCGACGTCGACCAGATCGGCGAGCACCGCGACGTGCTCGAGGCCTACCGCATGTTCGCCTACGACCGCGGTTGGGTGCGCAAGATGGAGGAGGCCGTCAAGAACGGCCTGACGGCGGAAGCGGCGGTGGAGAAGGTCCAGTCGGACACCCGCGCCCGCATGCTGCGCCAGACCGACCCCTATCTGCGCGAGCGGCTGCACGACTTCGACGCCCTCGCCAATCGGCTGATCCGCGAGTTGATGGGCCGGCCGCACGGGCCGGTGTCGGGGGTGCTGCCCAAGGATGCGATCATCGTCGCCCGCAACATGGGGGCGGCCGATCTCTTCGACTACGACCGCGACCGGGTGAAGGGTCTGGTGCTGGAAGAAGGCGCGCCGACCAGCCACATCTCGATCGTCGCCCGCTCGATGGGCCTGCCGATCGTCGGTCAGGTGCCCGGCGTCGTCTCGCTGGTGGAGACCGGCGATTCGATCGTCATCGACGGCGAGCTCGGCATCGTCCATCTGCGCCCCGCCCACGACGTCGAATCGGCCTTCGCCGAGAAGGTGCGCTTCCGCGCCCGGCGGCAGGCGCAGTATCGGCGGCTGAAATCGCGGCCGTCGATCACCAAGGACGGCCAGCACGTCCAGCTCCTGCTGAATTCCGGCCTGTTCCTCGACCTGCCGCATCTGGAAGACAGCGGCGCCTCGGGGATCGGCCTGTTCCGCACCGAGCTGCAGTTCATGGTCGCCTCGTCGTTTCCGCGCTCGGGCGAGCAGGAGCAGCTCTACGCCAAGGTGATGGAATCGGCGGGCGGCAAGCCGGTCACCTTCCGTTCGCTCGACATCGGCGGCGACAAGGTGCTGCCCTATGCCCAGAATTTCGACGAGGAGGAAAACCCGGCGATGGGTTGGCGGGCGATCCGCATCGGCCTCGATCGTCCCGGTCTGTTGCGCATCCAGGTCCGCGCCCTGCTGAAGGCGGCGGCGCGGCGCGAGCTCCGTCTGATGTTCCCGATGATCACCGAGGTGTCGGAGTTCGAACGGGCTCAGGTGATCGTCGAGCGCGAGAAGCATTTTCTCAAGCGGCTCGGCTACGAGATGCCGGAGACGATCAAGCTCGGCGTGATGATCGAGGTGCCGTCGCTGTTGTTCCAGCTCGACGAACTCTTCGGCAAGGTCCATTTCGCCTCGGTCGGATCCAACGATCTCTTCCAGTTCGCGATGGCGTCGGATCGCGGCAACAACCGCATGGCCGGGCGCTACGATCCGCTGTCGCGGCCGTTCCTGAGGATGCTGAAGCTGATCCAGGACAAGGCGACCGAGCATCACGTGCCGTTGACGCTGTGCGGCGAGTTGTCGGGCAAGCCGCTCGAGGCGATGGCGCTGATCGGCCTCGGCTATCGCTCGCTGTCGATGGCGTCGTCGTCGGTCGGGCCGGTGAAGACGATGCTGCTCGAACTCGACGTCGGCAAGTTGCGCGCCCGGCTCCTGCCGCGGCTCGAGGCCGGTCGACCGACCGACGACATCCGCGCCATGCTGCGTGCCTTCGCCGACGAACAGGGGATCACGGTGCAGCCCTAGCGAGGCGGGTCGTCTCGTCGGCTCGAGCCCGACGCTCCCCCTTCGCTTCTCGAGGCCGCCCCGTCCCATGTCCCTCTCCGCCAAGCTCGACGCCGTCCTCGATCGTTTCGCCGTCCTGGAGGCCCGCATGGCCGCCGGGGCGGAGGGCGGCGACTATGTGAGGCTCGCCCGCGATCACGCCGAGCTCGAACCGGTGGTCGCCCGCATTCGCGCCTTGAAGGCGGCGGAGGGGGAGCGCGCCGGGCTCGACCAGTTGCTCGCCGATCCGGCGAGCGAACCGGAGATGCACGATCTCGCCTTCGCCGAGCGCGCCGAGGTGATCGAGCGCGTCGCCGCGCTGACCGGGCAAGTCCGCCTCGCCCTCCTGCCCAAGGACGCAGCCGACGAACGCAGCGTCATCCTCGAGGTGCGGGCGGGGACCGGCGGCGACGAGGCGGCGCTGTTCGCCGGCGATCTCTTCCGCATGTACGAGCGCCACGCGGCGCTTCATGGTTGGAAGACCCAGGTGATCTCGGCCAGCGACGGCGAGATGGGGGGCTTCAAGGAGATCATCGCCGAGATCTCCGGCGCCGGGGTCTACGGCCGGCTCAAGTTCGAATCGGGGGTGCATCGGGTGCAGCGGGTGCCGGCGACCGAATCGGGCGGCCGCATCCACACCTCGGCGGCGACGGTCGCGGTGTTGCCGGAGGCGGAGGAGGTCGACGTGGTGATCGCCGACGCCGATCTCACCTTCGACACGTTCCGGGCCTCCGGCGCCGGTGGACAGCACGTCAACAAGACCGACAGCGCGGTGCGCGTCACCCACCTGCCGACCGGCATCGCGGTGGCGGTGCAGGAAGAGCGCTCGCAGCATCAGAACAGGGCCAAGGCCCTGATGCTGCTGAGGACGCGCCTCTACGACATGGAGCGCGAACGCCTCGATCGGGCACGCGCGGCGGATCGCCGCACCCAGGTCGGTTCGGGCGACCGATCCGAGCGCATCCGCACCTATAATTTCGGGCAGGGGCGGGTCACCGACCACCGCATCGACCTCACCCTCCACAAACTGCCACAGGTGCTCGAGGGCACGGCGCTCGACGAAATTCTCGAGGCGCTGGTGACCGATCATCAGGTTCGCCTGCTGGCGGCGGAGGCGCCGTCATGAGCGACGACGGTCTCGCCCGGCTGGCGGCGGAGGGGCTCGACGTCGGCCGGGCGACGCGCCTGGTGCGCGCGGCCTTCGCCGAGGCCGGCCTCGAGGGGGCGGAGGCGGAGGCGCGAATGCTCGCCGGCCACGTGTTGGGGCTCGACCTCACCGGCTTGACGGTCGGCGCCGACCGGCCGGTCGATGGCGCGCGGGCGCTGCGCCTCGCCGATCTCGCCCGGCGGCGCCTCGCCGGCGAACCGGTGCAACGGCTGATCGGCTCGGCCGGCTTCCATGGCCTCGACTTCCGTCTGTCGGCCGAGACCCTGGTGCCGCGCCCCGACACGGAGAGCCTGGTGGAGGCGGTGATCGAGCACTTTTCGGCCGAGGAATCCTTCGTCTTCGCCGATCTCGGGGTGGGGTCGGGGGCGATCCTGGTGGCGATCCTGGTCGCGCGACCGAAGGCGATCGGGGTGGCGACCGATCTCTCGGCCGAAGCGCTGGCGACGGCGCGGGCCAATGCCGAGGCCAACGGCGTGGCGGGGCGGGCGCATTTCGTCCGAGGTTCCTACGCCGAGGCGCTGGCGCCCGACGCCTTCGATCTGATCGTCTCCAATCCGCCCTACATCGCCACGGGCGAGATCGCGACGCTCGATGCCGAGGTCCGGCTCCACGATCCCCGGCTCGCCCTCGACGGCGGTGTCGACGGGCTCGACGCCTACCGCGCGATCGCGCCGCGGGCCGCCGGCGCCTTGCGTCCCGGCGGCCTCCTGGCGCTCGAGATCGGCTGGCGGCAGGGCGCGGCGGTGGCGGCGTTGGTCGCGGCGGCGGGGCTCGAGGCGGTGACGGTCGCCCCCGATCTCGCCGGTCGAGACCGGGTGGTGACGGCCCGACGCGCGACGGCGGACGGGCGGTGAGACGACGCGGAATGGCGGGCGGCGGAAATTAGGCCTTGGAAATGCGCGGAGAAATCGATAGGTTCCCAGCACCGAAGCAGAGCGTCGACGCAGATCGACCGGACAGCGCTCGAACAGCGCTCCCGCCGGAAGTTCGCTCGTAGGCACGAGAAATCGTCCGGCGTCGGTGGTGCGGGTCCCGCTAGGCCGCGCCACAGCTCAATCGGTCGTCTTCAGAAACGAGAGGCACGTGCCGCCCCAATCCCCGCGTGTTCTGTTTCGATCCGGTTCGCGACCGGTGTCCGGCACGGGAGCGGCGCCGTCGGCGCCGGGGTTCGGCACGACGGCCGATCGCGGATCGACAGGCCTTTCACGACGGGAGATGTGAGACCTCCGGCGGCCCGTGATCGAAAGACGAGGCCCTGCGGCAAGCGGTACGAAGGACCGAGCCATTCCTCGTCGCCAGAGTTTCCAAGTCGTCTGGCGACGAGAAATGGCTCCGGGTCGATGATTCGGAGTGCATGGGATACCGGCCGCGTCGGTCGGTACCGCTCGTGACGACATTCGGTCGCGCGGGCATCGAGACGAAGTTTTTCCTCGGACGAGATCGCACCAGGATGAGACAGGGAAATTCCAACAAGAGGATGCGTGGCCGGGGCGGCGGAAGCAGCAATCCCGGCCGCAAGGGCCCCAACCCGCTGAGCCGGAGCTACGAATCGACCGGACCGGACGTCAAGATCCGCGGCACGGCGCTTCATATCGCGGAGAAATACGTCTCGCTGGCGCGTGACGCCCAGTCGAGCGGCGACCCGGTTCTGGCGGAGAGCTACCTCCAGCACGCCGAACACTATTATCGCATCATCGCCACGGCGCAGGCCGCGATGCCGCAGCCGATGCAGGTGGTGCGGTCCGATCTCCAAGTCGACGACGACGAGGACGACGGCGACGACAGCTACGCCGAGACGCGCTTCGATACGCGCGGTCGCGGTGGCGAGGCGCGCGCCGAGGTCAACGGCAACGTCGAGGGCTCGCGTGGCGAGCGCCAGGAGAACGGGCGTGACCAGCGCGGCTATGAGGGTCGCGGCGAAGGCCGGACCATCGAGACGCGCGGCGGCGATCCCTACATGCCGCCGGACGCGCCGCAGCCCTTCGTCGACGATTCGGCGCTGGAGCGGGTGGTCGGCGAGCGGGGCGACGACCGTCGTCCCAGCCGCAGCCGGTTCCGCACCGGCGGACGCGCCGACTTCCGCGAACCTCGGGGTGATGCGCCGCGAACCGACGCACCGAGAACCGACGCGCCGCGTGGCGAAGGCGGACGTTCGGAAGCGCCGCGCGCGCCGCGCGAGCGGCCCGCCCGTGGCGAGGGCCGATTCGATCGTGGTCCGCGTGAACCGCGCGAGGCCGTCGAGGCGCGCGAGACCACGCGCTCGGCGTCGTCGGAGGCCTCATCCCGCGAGGAGCCGATCGAGAGCAACCTCGATGCGCTGCCCGCCTTCCTGACGGCGGCGCCGCCGCGCGTCGCGGTCGCCGCCGTGGCGGCGGCGGCCGTGGAAGCGGCGGAGACCCCGGAGGCCGAGGACGGCGAGACGCCGCGTCGGCGCACCCGTGGCGGTCGCGGCCGTGGCCGCCGGCCGGAGTTCGCCGGAGGCGAGGAGGGCACCGCGGCTGCCGCCCCGGCCCCCGCGGAAGACTGATCGATCCGACGATCGAGAGACGAAAATGCCCGGGCGGGAAACCGCGCCGGGCTTTTTCGTCTTCTTCGGCGGTTTCCGTCGGAGCGCGTCGGTCCGGGGCTCAGGTCGAGCGGACCAAGGGCAGCGCCCGGAGGAGTTTCGCGTCGATGCGGCCACGATCGGCCATCGCCTGGAGGATCGGGCGGATTTCCCGGGGCTTCAGGGCCGGGCGGTAGGAGCGCGTCTCGGCCAACGCCCCATAGATGTCGGCGATCGTCAGGATGCGGGTCAGGGTCGAGATCTGCTCGGCCCGGAGGCCGTCGGGGTAGCCGCTGCCGTCGAGATATTCGTGGTGGTGGAGGATGGCATCGAAGACGTCCTCGCCGAGCGGAAGGCCGGAGGCCCGCAACACCGCCCACCCGTCCCGGCTGTGCCTGCGGACGATCTCGAGCTCCTCGGGGCCGAGTTTGCCGGGTTTGGAGAGGATTTCCTCGGGTACCCAGAACTTGCCGACGTCGTGGAGGAGGCCGGCGAGCGCCAGGCGGTGGACGGTCTCTCGGTCGAGACCGAGGGCCCGGCCGAAGCCGACCGCGACCCCCATGGTGATCAGGCTGTGCTGGTAGGTTCCGGTGTGATGGTCGCGAACGATTTCGAGCCAGGAGTCGAGCCCGATCTCGCGAATGGCGGGCAACACCGCCGAGGCCACGTCCGCGAGGAATTCCTCGTCGATGGTCAGTCCCCCGATGCAGGCCTCGAAGACCCTCTCGAGCACGGCGGTCGCTCCCGCGACCGCCTCCAGACCCAGGGGATTCACGGCCGTCCTGCGGGTCGTGTCGTCGCGGCGCGCGGCGTGATGGTCATGGAGGATACGGCCGATCCCCGCGACGTCGATCGGCGGCGAAGCGATCCTCGTCGTGCCGAAGCCTCTTATCCTGGCGAGGAGACCCTCGTCGTTGGTATTGGCGACGAAGAGGCGCGGGGCGCCTCCCGTCCTGGTCAGCGAAAGATGTAGAAAGGCCGTCTTGGCGTGGTCGATCTCGGCGAAGTCGATCAGCCAGGGGTGGTCGACGATCCGGTGGGGCCGGGCGACTTCACCCCACCGCAGAGCGATGACGTTCTCGACCGCCGCGAGGGCTTCGAGATAGTCGGGTTCGTCATCGCCCGGGCGGTCGTGAAGCAGGTAGAGGCTTCCCGTCATGCGAGGGTCTCCCAACCGAAGTCGACGTCAGGCGGCGGCGAAGTCCTTGACGAAGGTCTCCACGACGTTGCGCAGGTCCGCCGCCTGGCCGGACAGGCCGTTCGACAACGTCATGAGTTGGGTGGAGGCCGATCCGGTCATCTCGGCGGCCTGGCCGACGCCGGAGATGTTCTGCGTCACCTGTTGCGTGCCGGTGGCCGCCTGCTGGCAATTGCGGGCGATCTCCGCGGTCGCCGCGCCCTGCTCCTCGACCGCGCCGGCGATCGCCGAGGCGATCTCCTTGATGTTGGCGATGACCCGGACGATCTCGGTCATCGACTTCACGGTGCCGTCGGTGGCCGTTTGGATCTCGCCGACCTTCTGGCCGATTTCCTCGGTCGCCCTGCCGGTCTGGCTGGCGAGTTGCTTGACTTCCGCCGCGACGACGGCGAAGCCCTTGCCGGCCTCGCCGGCGCGGGCGGCCTCGATCGTGGCGTTGAGGGCGAGGAGGTTGGTCTGATCGGCGATGCCCTTGATCAGGTTGATCACGTCGCCGATCGCCGAGGCCGCCGTGGCGAGCGCGGCGATACGGGTGTTGGAGGCCTCGGCCTCGACGAAGGCGGTGTCGGCGACCTGGGCGGAATGGCCGACCTGGCCGGTGATCTCGCGGATCGAGGCGGCCATTTCCTCGGAGGAAGCCGCGACGGTCTGGACGTTGGAGGCGGCCTGTTCGGCGGCGGCGGCGACGGCCTGGGCCTGGCGCGAGGTTTCCTCCGCCGTGGCGGAGAGATTCTTGGCGCTGTCTGCGACCTCGCCGGAGGACTGGGCGAAGCCGGCGGCGAGGTTCTGCATGCGGGTGACGAAGTCGCCGGCGAGTTTCTCGCGCCGGGCGAGGGTCTGCCGTTCGGTCTCCTCACGTGCCGCCTGCTGTTGGCGGGCCGTCTCGGCCTGCTGCAACTGTCCGCGCAGGACCTCGAGCGACTTGGAGATGGCGCCGATTTCGTCGCCGCGGTCGGTGCCGGGGATTTCGACGTGGAGATCCCCGGCACCGAGCGATTCCATCACGCCCATCGAGGCGCGGAGGGGGGCGACGACGCCGGAGCGGACGACGAAGAAGGCGAGGACGAGAATTCCGAGCGTCCCCGCGCCGAGGCCGATCAGGGAGATGAGGGCGGTCGACGTGGCGATGTCGGTGACCTCCTGATTCTGGCGGTTCTTCTCGGCGGTCAGTGTCTTGTTCACCGCCGAGGAGGCCTGGACGACCTCCTCCAGCTTCGGAAGGCAACCGGTCTCCATCAGGGCGGCGACCTTGGCATTTTCTTCGGCGGAGATCGAGGCGTTGGCCCGACGGATCACGTCGCCGCAGGTGCCGCTCATGAGGGTCTTGTACCGATCGGCGACCGAGTCGATCTCGGTCGCGGCCTTCGGAAAGGCCTTCTTCGCCAAAACGATCTGTTCCTCATATCCGGTGAAGGCTTCCTTGATCCGCCGCGAGGCGGTGGCGTTTTCTTCCGGGGAACTCGCGACGATGTTCTGGTAGATGGCCGATTCGGTCAGGGCGATCATTCGATTTGAGCGCGCCATGTTGGCGATCGCCGCCGACGGCCCTTCGATGATCGCGGTGTCGAGATCGTCGACGACGGTGATCTGATGCGTCGTGTAGACGACGCCGGCGAATCCGGCGGAGGCCAGCATCAGGAGGAGACTCACGACCTTCCAGATCATCGGCCAATTCTTGAACGACATGGTCTATGCCTTTCCTCTGTTTGGACGCCTCCGTCTCGATCGCCGGCGTCCGAATTTTTGCGTAAATAAAGATCCTTATTACGCACAGATATTTTAATCAAATTCGGTTAATCAATTGTAAAATATGGTTCATGGCGAATTAATTCGTGATGTGTATGGTGCGATACGCATTTTGTACTTATGATTTAAGTGGTAATATTTAAAAGTTGTCTCTTCGACGGATGATGCAATCGATGATTGTCTAATCTTTCCGTAGATTTCTCTACACGTTGCGGGCACAACAAAGCTTTTGACAATGTCGCGACGTTTGCCGAAAGTCGTAGTGTCGCGTGGCCGCCCAATGCAGCTTTTCGAATGATGCGACCGTGTGATCAAAACGGGTCCGATCGAGCGGGTCATTTCTCCCAAACGTGTCGATTCCCGTCGCGACCTCTCGCGGTGCGAGTTCCGTCTATTCATCGGATCGGATCGTAGAATCTGCTCATGCCGGAGAGTCGCCTTACCTTCACCACGCAGGATCCGTTCGCGGCGAGCGACAGAATAGCCGCTCACCTGGGTTTGCATTTCGACCTTCGCCCCGAGCGGGGGGAGAGTTTCTCCGGCGTGTTCGACCTGCATGCGGGATCGGTCTTCGCGATGTTCGACGTGGGCTACCACACCCCGGTGGAGGTTCGAGCCCGCGAGACCCCGGCACTCCTGTCGGTCGGCCTGATGAGCGAAGGCACGGCGTGGGTCGACAAGGGGGACGGGCGCTGCGCGGAAGGTTTCGATCGACGGCATGTGGCGGTTCTCGACCGGACGACGACGAAGGGCCTCAAGTTCGACGGCGCCTCACGGATCATCTGTTTCACGCTGTCGATCGACGAGTTGCGCAGGCGGGCGCCGGTCGTCACCGGCGAGGAGTTTCGCGCGCCGTGCGACGGTGCCCGAGTTCTGCCGGGCGACGAGGGGTCGGGTCGCCATCTGCGGCGGACCTTCCGCCATCTGCGCCATTGCCTCGATGCGCGGATCAAGGGAGAAATCGGGCCCTACTCGGTCAGGCAGGCGGAGGAGGCGGCCTTCTCGGGACTGGCCGACGTCCTGTGCCGGCTGAACGGCGCCGAGCCGTCGCCGCGCCGGAACGCGGTGGGGCAGCGGAGGGTTCATCTGGCGGTCGAGATCGCGCGGGCCAGTTCGGAACCCCTCGGTGTCACCGATCTGGCGGAGCGGCTGGGCGTCGGCGTCCGTGCCCTGCAATTGGCGTTCCTCGAGGAGCGAGGTCAGACGCCGCACGAGTTCCTCAAGCAGATCCGCCTCGACGCGGTCCGCCGGGATTTCGTCGCCGGCGACGGGGCGAACATCAACGCGGTGGCGCGGATGTGGGGCTTTTCCAATCCCAGCCGGTTTCGCGCCGACTATATGGCGCGCTTCGGCGCCGATGCCTGGCCGAAGGGTGGCAAATGAGCGTCGGGCTCACGCCGTGACGGTGTCGCCGACGGCGAGACGGCCGCTCTCGAGACTCCTCAGATAGATGCCGCAGTCGGTGTGGCCGAGGAAACCCATCAGGAAGCGTGGGATCTCCAGGTCGCGTGTCCCCGTCGCCGGATCGACGTTGGTGGCGGCGCAGCGCTGGGTGCGCTTGACCACCTCGAAGGGGAGCCCTCCGAGGGTGACGGTGCGACCGGTCCAGTCGAGTTCGGCGCGCGCCTCGAGCCCGTCGACGACGACGTTGGGGCGGAAGCGGACGGGGTCGATCGGCGTGGCGAGCTCTTCGGCGATCTCGCGCAGCGTCGCCAGATTGACCAGGTGCAGCACCTTGCGGGCGACATCCGAGAAGGAATGGCCGGGCGCCCTCAGCACCTTCGGGGGGCCGCGCAGATCGCCGGCGAAGCGCGCCGCCATGAAGGCCTCGATCGCCGCGCGGCCGGCCGCGTCGTCGAGCCGGCCGGCGACCAGGGTGACGCCGTCCTCGCGCACGGTGAAGGTGGAGGAGGCGTCGTCGAAATGGGTGGCGAGCCGCGCCAGGGCCTCGTTCTTCATCAGGCAGAGAAAACGGATCTTGGCGAGATGGACGGGATTTTCGGGATCGAATCCGGAGGGGCCGTTCTCGATGGCGTAGGCGCGATCGAAGGGCATGGTCTCGCCGGCGACGAGGTCGACGGCTTGGAGCGCTTCGGGCGAGAAGCCCTTCACGGGATAGCGATAGAGCGCGGTGACGTGGGGCTTCATGGTCGTCTCCTCGGCGGGCGCGATCGGCGAGCGGTAAGGTCGCGGGTCGGTCTCGTCAAGTCTCGCGGCCTTCCCCCTTCAACCGATCGTGATGGCTTCCCATATGTGCCTGGACAGGGGTCGAACCGGTCGCCCGCGTGGGGCCGGAGGCTTCGAACGACAATCCCGAGACGCCTCGAGCCGCGCCATGATGGGCGGTGATCCGGCGGGCCAGGAGGGACGACATGAATCTCGAGAAATTCACCGAACGCGCCCGCGGTTTCCTGCAATCGGCGCAGACGTCCGCGCTTTCGCGGGGGCATCAGCAATTCCTGCCCGAGCATCTCCTCAAGGTGCTGCTCGAGGACGATCAGGGCTTGTGCGCCGGCTTGATCGACCGCGCCGGCGGCCGGTCGCGCGAGGCGCTCGCCGCCACCGACCGGGCACTCGACAAGTTGCCCAAGGTCTCGGGCGGCGGCGGTCAGCTCTACATGGCGCCGGCGACGGCGCGGCTCTTCGATCAGGCCGAGAAGGTGGCGGAGAAGGCGGGCGACAGTTTCGTCACCGTCGAGCGGCTGCTGCTCGCCATCGCTCTCGACAAGGACAGCGACGCCGGCCGCATTCTCGCCGCCGCCGGTGTGACACCGGTCGCCATCAACACGGCGATCGAGGAGATCCGCAAGGGCCGCACCGCCGATACGGCGTCGGCCGAGAACCAGTACGACGCGCTGAAGAAATACGCCCGCGATCTGACCCAGGCCGCGCGCGACGGCAAGCTCGATCCGGTGATCGGCCGCGACGAGGAGATCCGCCGCACCATCCAGGTCCTGTCTCGGCGCACCAAGAACAACCCCGTCCTGATCGGTGAACCCGGCGTCGGCAAGACGGCGATCATCGAGGGGCTGGCGCTCAGGATCGTCAACGGCGACGTGCCGGAGAGCCTCAAGGACAAGAAGCTGATGGCCCTCGACATGGGCTCGCTGATCGCCGGCGCCAAGTATCGCGGCGAGTTCGAGGAGCGGCTGAAGGGCGTGTTGACCGAGGTCCAGGCGGCCGAGGGCGGCATCATCCTGTTCATCGACGAGATGCACACGCTGGTCGGCGCGGGCAAGGGCGAGGGGGCGATGGACGCCTCCAATCTGCTCAAGCCGGCGCTCGCCCGCGGTGAGTTGCACTGCGTCGGCGCCACGACGCTCGACGAGTTCCGCAAGCATGTCGAGAAGGACGCGGCGTTGGCCCGTCGGTTCCAGCCGGTGTTCGTGTCCGAGCCGACGGTCGAGGACACGATCTCGATCCTGCGCGGGTTGAAGGAGAAGTACGAGCTGCATCACGGGGTGCGCATCGCCGATTCGGCGATCGTCGCCGCCGCGACCCTGTCGAACCGCTACATCGCCGACCGCTTCCTGCCCGACAAGGCGATCGACCTGGTCGACGAGGCCTCGGCGCGGCTCAGGATGCAGGTCGACAGCAAGCCCGAGGAGCTCGACGAACTCGACCGCCGGGTGATCCAGCTCAAGATCGAGCGTGAGGCGCTGAAGAAGGAGACCGATCAGGCCTCCAAGGATCGGCTCGTCCGCCTGGAGAAGGAACTCGCCGAGCTCGAGCAGGAATCGGCCGAACTGACCTCGAAGTGGCAGGGCGAGAAGGACAAGATGGCCTCGGCCAACAAGGTCAAGGAGGCGCTCGAACAGGCGCGGACCGAGTTGGAACAGGCCCAGCGCATCGGTCGTTTCGACCGGGCGGGTGAACTCGCCTATGGGGTGATCCCCGGTCTCGAGGCGCGGCTGAAGGAGCTCGAGGCCAAGGGCGACGACGGCAAGGCGGCGCAGGAAGCGGTGACCGCCGACATGATCGCCCAGGTCGTGTCGCGGTGGACCGGCGTGCCGGTCGACCGGATGCTCGAGGGCGAGCGCGAGAAGCTGCTGCGGATGGAGGACGAACTGGCCAAGCGGGTCGTCGGCCAGGCGGAGGCCGTGCATGCGGTCTCCACCGCGGTGCGCCGCGCCCGCGCCGGGCTCCAGGACCCGAACCGGCCGATCGGCTCGTTCATGTTCCTCGGGCCCACCGGCGTCGGCAAGACCGAGCTGACCAAGGCGCTGGCGTCGTTCCTCTTCGACGACGACACCGCGATGGTGCGCATCGACATGTCGGAATACATGGAGAAGCACTCGGTCGCCCGCCTCATCGGCGCGCCTCCGGGCTACGTCGGCTACGAGGAAGGCGGAGCGCTGACCGAAGCGGTCAGGCGTCGGCCCTATCAGGTGATCCTGTTCGACGAGGTCGAGAAGGCTCACCACGACGTCTTCAACGTGCTCCTCCAGGTACTCGACGACGGACGGCTGACCGACGGCCAGGGCCGCACGGTCGACTTCCGCAACACGATCATCGTGCTGACCTCCAACATCGGCGCCGAGTTCCTCACCGAACTCGCCGACGGCGAGGACGTGGAGAACGCGCGCGGCGCGGTGATGGGCATGGTCAAGGCGCATTTCCGGCCCGAGTTCCTCAACCGGCTCGACGACATCCTGTTGTTCCACCGGTTGAAGCGGTCGGACATGGGGCGGATCGTCGACATCCAGTTCGCTCGCCTGGAGAAGCTGATCGCCGATCGGCGGATCACGCTGACGCTCGAGCCCTCGGCGCGGGACTGGCTGGCCGATCGTGGCTACGATCCGGTCTACGGGGCGCGGCCCTTGAAGCGGACGATCCAGCGCGAGGTGCAGGATCCGCTGGCCGAGAGGATCCTGATGGGCGGGATCGGCGACGGCGCGGCGGTGTCGATCTCCGGCGGCGGCGACCGGCTGCACTTCGCCGTGGCCAACCCGGTCGACGCGGCGGCGTGAGCCGGCGATCTCGGGCGCGCGACCAGAACGGGGCGGGCGAGAGGGCGAAGGCCGTCTCGCCCGTCGTCGTTTCGGGGGGGCGCGGAGCCGAGGATCGGTTCGCCGAGCGGGTCGGTGGGGCCCGAGGGCGAGCGACGATCTCAGTTGATGCTGGAGGCGAGCTTGCCGGGGATCGGGGTCTTCGACATCAGCCCGTCGATGCGCCCGCGCTCGCGGCGGAATTCCGCCAGCATCGGACCGCCGAGTTCCTTGCCGCGCGGCAGCTTGACGCGCATCGGATCGACGAAGGCGGAGTTGATCAGCACCTCGTAGTGGCAATGGGGTCCGGTGGAGACGCCGGTGGAGCCGACATAGCCGATGATCTGGCCCTGACGGACGCGGGTGCCCTTGGCGATGCCGCGGCCGAGGCCGGACATGTGGCCGTAACCAGTCTCGTATCCGTTGTTGTGCTTGATGCGGACGTAGCGACCGTAACCGCCCTTCCAGCCGGCCTCGGTGACGGTGCCGTTGCCGGAGGCGAAGATCGGCGTGCCGGTGGGCGCGGCCCAATCGACGCCGGTGTGCATGCGGTAGTAGCCCAGCACCGGATGGCGGCGGCCGCCGAAGCCGGAACGGTAGACGCCGCCTTCCATCGGTTTGCGCATCAGGAACTTCTTGGCGCTCTTGCCGGCGTCGTCGTAGTAGTCGACCGAGCCGTCGTCGGGCGAGCGATAGCGATAGTATTTCTTCGGCTGCCCGCCCACGGTGATCGCCGCGTAGAGGATTTCCTGGCCTGCCTTGGAATCGTTCTCGTCGTCGGAGGAGAAGAGCACCTCGAAGCCGTCGCCGTGCTTGACGCGTTGATTGAAATCGACGTCGAAGGAATAGATGTCGACCAGCTGTTTGATCAGATTGCGCGAGATCTGATTGTCGAGGGCGGTCTGATAGAGGCTGTAATAGAGCGAGGGCACGCCGCTCGCCTCGGCGATGGTCTCATCCTCGTCCTCCGGCGCGACCATGGTCTCGCCGATACCCGGCTCCTCGGCGCCGACGAAGGCGCCGTAGTCGTCGAGGGCGACGGTGCCGAGATGGCCGTTGTCCTTGTTGTAGAGGGAGATGCGAACCGGCTTGAGCTTCTCGGTCTGGTCGATCTTGGCGGTGCCGATACGCAGGCGCTGACCGGGCTCGAGCGCCTTGATGTCGAAGCTCTTGGCAAACGCCTTGGCGACGTCGGCGATGGTCTTGTCGTCGGCGCCGGCGTCGCGCAGGATCATCTTCAGGGTGTCGGAGCGATCGACCGTGACGACCTTCTCGTCGAGACCGTTTCCGGTCTGGGCGCCGGCGCGTTCGCCATCGCTCTTGGCGAAGAACGAGACGTTCTCCGGCACGATGCGCATGGCGAGCGCCGAGGTGAGGCCGAAGGGCGAGCCGAAGGCCCCGAAGGCGGCGGTGGCGTCGGAGACCGGCAGGGCGGCGGTCTGGATCGAGCCGTCGGAGAGGAAGCGGGCCTGATCGGCGACGATACGCTCGACTTCCGCCGCCGACATCACGACGTCCGGGTCGAAGGCGGCGGTGTCGGAGGGCAGATCGCGGGTGCGCAAGGTGATCTCGCCCTCGACGTCGGCGTCGTAGAAGGACGGGTTCTTGGCCGCCGAGCCGCGCCCGGAGAGGATGTCGGCGTCGGCGAAGACCTTCAGCGGATTGAAGGGCGGGATCTCGGCGGCGGCTTCCGCCTTGCGCATGGTCAGCGGCGCGGAGACGCGGATGAAGGGGCGGACGCGGACGAGGTCGCGGTCGCCGATCCGCGTCATGGTCGACAGATTGAGCACCTGACGGGTGCCGGCCCGTTCGCCGACCCGGGGCAGGCGGTCGGCCTTGGCGAGGATGCCGGTGCCCATGGCGATCGGTTCCGCCATCTTGTCGGCCGTGCGATCGGCGGTGGTCGACAGTTCGACCGGCATGGCGGCGAGGGTGTGGCGTCCATCGAGCGCCACATAGAGGGCGCCCCCCATCAAGAAGGTGGAGGTGAAGGCGGTGAGGATGGTGCCGGCGAGCCAGCGCAGCGAGATGGCGCGGCGATCGAAGCGACCGAGCCCCCCGTCGACGTGCAGGGGCAGGTCGTCGCCGAGATCGATTCCGTCGTGTCTGTCCGGCCGGTGCGCGTGTCGCATCTGTCCTCGTGGCTCGAATCCGTTCGCGACCGCTGGCGGCCCACGTCCGTCGACGGGTGGCGCGCGCGATCTCGGGTCGACTTCTCTCCGACGATCATGGCGCTTCCGCGTCGGTGGCCGAGGCGTTCGGTCGGTTTCCTCCGTCGAAGCGCGCCGAAGCGACGCGGCGAAGCAGTCGCGCGAGGGTGCATGCCTGAGCGCGCGACGTCAATCTCGGGCAAAGACGAAGGCCCGAGGGGGCGAGGGAGCCGACGCGGCGGCGGCCGGGCGCGCGATGCGTCTCCAATCCTGCTTCCGGCCGGGTCACGCCCTTCCGCTCCGGCTCCCGTCGCCGTGTGGGGCCTGCTTGGGCCCGGGAAACCGGGCTCCGACGGGCTTCGGGAGGGCGAATGGGCCGCCGATCCGGCGTGCGAGGGATCGAAAGCGCCTCCGCTCGAAACTGGGAAGTCGCGGAAACCTTGGGCTTTTTCGGGTTTCGCCCGAGTCGGCGGGGAGAATGTGAAGTTTTTTTGCGATGACTGTTGACGGGGGGGATCGGTCTGCGTATAAACCGCTCCAACGACGGCGGCGCTGCCGCTGGCGACGAAATCCTTCGCCCTCCGCTCCCGAGGGTGGCCCTGAGAAGGGGCTTGC
>JAFHCF010000062.1:0-20795 GCA_048497495.1 Prosthecomicrobium sp. | reverse complement strand
GGGCGCGCGGCATGCCGCGCGACCGACTGGAGCGGGCGATCGCCGGCTCCCTGCCGATGGTGATCCTGGCGCCGGACGGCGCGCTCGCCGGTTTCGCCCGGGTCGTCACCGACTATGCGGTCTTCGCCTACCTGCGCGACGTCTTCGTGCTCCCCGCCCATCGCGGACGCGGTCTCGCCACCTGGGCAGCGGTCGTGATCCGCGAGCATCCGGAACTCGCCGACGTCACCACCTGGATGCTCGCCTCGACCGACACCCAGGCCATCTACGAGCGCGCCGGCTACCGCCCCGATCCACATCCCGAGCGCTACATGCGGGTGCCGAAGGCGGGGTGAGAGAGGGCCCTCACCGGCGCCCTCCTCCTCGTTGCGGGCGACGGCGCCCCTTCTCCCATAACCTCCGGCTATCGATACCCCCTTGAATGCGATTGGCCTCGCCGTGCCGCGCGTCCCATCATCGGCGCCTGACCAATGTGAGGGGATGATCATGGGTTACCGGGTGGGTGTCGACGTCGGCGGGTCCTTCACCGATTTCGCGGTGTTCGACGAGAAGAACGCCTCGATCACCACGTTGAAGGTGTTGTCGCGGCCCGACGCGCCGGGCGAGGAGATCCTCACCGGGCTCGACGTCTTCGCCGCCCGCGACGGGATCGCGGCGCAAGCGGTCACCTATTTCACCCACGGCACCACCGTCGGCGTGAACACGGTGATCCAGAGGAACGGCCACGACCTGGCGCTCTTCACCACCGCCGGCTTCGAGGACGTGCTGGAGGTCGCCCGCCTCAAGACGCCCGACATCTACGACCTGCTGTCGCGGCGCGCCGTCCCGCTCGTCCCGCGCCACCGCGTCTTCGGCATCGCCGAGCGCACCGGCGCCTCGGGCGAGATCGTGACGGCGCCGACCCGCGACGCCGTCGCCGAGGCCGTCGCGGCGGCGAAGGCGCAAGGCGCGCGCGGCATCGTCCTCGCCTTTCTCCACGCCTATCGCAATCCGGAAAACGAGAGGCGCGTCGCGGCGATGATCGCCGAGATCGATCCGGACATGTCGGTCGTCGGCTCGGCCGAGACCTGGCCGATCATCCGCGAATACGAGCGCACCATCACCGCCGTCATCTCCGGCTATGTCAGGCCCAAGGTCGCCCACTACCTCGATCGCTTCGAGGCGGTGCTGCGCCAGCGCGGTGTCGCCTGCCCGCTGCACATCACCAAGACCAACGGCGGGGTGATGGGGATCGATCAGGCCAAGGCCGAATGCGTCCAGATGATCCTCTCCGGCACCGCCTCTGGGGTCATCGGCGCCGGGCACCTCGCCAGCGCCTGCGGTTTCGACAAGGTGCTGAGCCTCGACATCGGCGGCACCTCGGCCGACGTCGCGGTGATCGTCGACGGGCGTCCGCAATATGGCGTCGGCGAACTGATCGGCGACTTCCAGATCCACGTACCCTCGGTCTCGGTCTCCTCCGTCGGCCAGGGCGGCGGCTCGATCGCCTGGGTCGACGACCACGGGGTGCTCAAGGTCGGCCCGGCGAGCGCCGGCTCCACCCCCGGACCGGTGTGTTACGGCCGTGGCGGAACACGAGCGACCATCACCGACGCGATGGCGGCGGCGAACCTCGTCGGCCACACCGCGCTCGGCTACGGCGCGGTCTCCGTCGACCGCGTGGCGGCGCGCGCCGCGATCCGACCGCTCGCCGAGCGCATCGGTGCGAGCGTCGAGGCGACGGCTGCGACGATCGTCGAGATCTCGGTCTCCTCGATGTATGCCGAGGTCTCCGGCCTCGTCTCGCGCTTCGGCATCGATCCGCGCGAGTTCCACCTCTTCGCCTTCGGCGGCGCCGGGCCGATGCTCGCCGCGTTTCTGGCGAGGGAACTCGGCTGCAGGGGCGTGGTGGTACCGCCCACCCCCGGCGTCGTCTCGGCGCTGGGCGGCCTCGTCGCCGACCTCAAGAACGACTTCATCCGCACCCTCTGGGTCGACCTCGACGCGAAGGGCGCCGCCGCTCTCGCCGCGCCCTTCGCCGAGCTGAAGGCGACGGGCCTCGACTGGCTCACTCGCGACCAGGGCTTCGACGGGCCGGCGAAGATCACGGTCTCCGCCGACATGCGCTATCTCGGTCAGTCCTGGGAGAGCGAGACGCCGCTCGATCCGGCGGCGATCGAGGCGGCCGACGCGGGCGCCCTGGCGCGCGCCTTCCATGCCGAGCACACCCGCCTCTTCGGCCATGCCGACGAGGCGGCACCGGTGCAGCTCGTCAACCTGCGCCTGGTCGTCTCCGGCGCGACGCCGAAGCCGCGCTTGCGCGAGGTCGCGGTGGCCACGGCCCCGGCCGAGCCCGCATCGACCGTCATCGCCTTCTTCGACGGCCGTGCCCACGACGTACCGATCTTCGCCCGCGAAGGGCTGCTCCACGGCCACCGCGTCGCCGGCCCTGCCGTCGTCGCCCAGGCCGACACCACCACCGTGATCCCGCCCGACTTCGTCGCCGACGTCGACCTCTGGGGCAATCTCGTCCTCACCCTCGCCGTGGGAGCCTGATGACATGGCCTTCGACCAGCGCAACCTCCAGGTCTTCGCCAATTTCTGCGGCGCGGCGGCCGACGCCATGGCCTACACGCTGATGCGCACCGCCCATTCCGCCTTCGTCAAGGAGACGGAGGATTTCTCCTGCCAGATCCTCACGCCCGAGGGCCTGACCTTCGCCTCGCCGCACCGCTTCGGCGCGCCGTGGTATTCGGGCATCGACTATGGCGGGCTTCTCGCGACGATCGAGACCTACGAGGACGGTGACGTCTGCATCACCAACGATCCCGCCGCCGGCCACGTCTCCACCCACACGCCCGACATCCACATCTGGAAGCCGGTGTTCCATGAGGGACGTCTCGTCTGCTTCGTCGTCGGCCACATCCACAACACCGACGTCGGCGGCGCGGTGCCGGCGTCGCTGTCGCGCGCCCTGACCGAGATCGTCCAGGAGGGCCTGCGCATCCCGCCGGTGAAGGTGGTCGAGAAGGGGGTGGTCGACGACTACATCCTCACCCTCATCCGCGCCAACGTCCGCAGCCCGGATCAGAACATCGGCGATCTCTCCGCCCAACTCGCCTCCGTGGCGGTCGGCGAACGCAAGGTCCTCGAGATCATCCGCCGCTTCGGCTGCGACGCCTTCATGGAGGGGATGCGGCAGCTCCTCGACTATGCCGAGGCCCAGTCACGCGCGGTGATCGCCGGCATTCCCGACGGCACCTACGTCTTCGCGGACTATGCCGACGAGGACTCGGTCGGAGGGCGACCCTGCCGGATCAAGATGACACTGACCATCGCCGGCGACGAGGTGGTGCTCGACTACACCGGCTCCGATCCGCAGCTCGGTTCCTCGCTCAACATGCCGACCGGCGGGCGCGAGCGTCATTCGCTGGCGATGGTCGGCTTCACCTATGTGCTCTACACGCTCTCGCCGGGGATCCTGCTCAATTCCGGCACGCTGCGGCCGGCCCGCGCCATCCTGCCGGAGGGCACGGTGGTCAATGCCGGGCCGACGGCGGCGGTCGGCATGCGCTCGCTCACCTGCGCGCTGACCCAGATCGTCACCATCGGCGCCTTCGGCCTGGCGCTGCCGGAGCGGCTGCCCGCCGCCTCGCCCGGCGGCAACAGCATCATGAACCTCAAGACCACGGCGCGGAACGGCCGGCCGATCATGGCCTCGATCGGCCCGGTCGGCGCCGGCGGCGGCGGTTCGCCCTTCGCCGACGGCTCCGACGCCGCCGGCGGCATCACCGGCTTCCTGCGCAACACGCCGCTGGAGATCTCGGAAGCCGAGGTGCCGATCCGCTTCACCCGCTACGGGCTCACCTGCGACAGCGGCGGGCCGGGCCTCTACCGCGGCGGTCTCTCGGCGATGATGGAATTCGTCGTCTCGACCCCGGAGACCGTCATCACGGCGCGCAATCGCAATCGCTCGCTGATGCCGGCCTGGGGCATGCGGGGCGGCCGCGCCGGCGCCCTGTCGCGCTTCACCCGCAATCCGGGGACGGCGCAGGTGATGGAACTCGCCAACATCGACCTGGTGCGCTGCGATCCGGGCGACGTCGTCCGCGTCATCGCCCCCGGCGCCGGCGGCTGGGGCGATCCCTTCGAACGGCCGATCGAGACGGTCGTCACCGACGTCCGGCGCGGCGCGGTGTCGGAGGCGCGCGCCGCGGTCGACTACGGCGTGGCGATCGTCGACGGGCGCCTCGACGAGGCGGCGACGGCGGCGCTGCGCGCGGCCCCTCGTCCGCCGATCGAGCACTTCGGCTTCGGCGCCGAGCGCATCGCCTACGAGAAGATCTGGACGTCGGCGCGCTACGACGAACTCACCGCCTTCCTCGCCGCGATGCCGCTCGGCTGGCGCTTCTATCTGAAGCACCGGATCTTCGAGGCGGTGGAGGCGGCGGGCGCGGCCGGGGCCGAGGCGATCGCGCTGCAGCCGATCTTCGAGGGACTGCGGACGCGCTTCGCCCTGTGAGGCCCGTTCGGGACGTTCGTCCGAAACGGTCCCGCGCGACGAATGCCCGATCGCCGGACCAAGAGTGTACCGATCGGGTTGTGAAGGGCGGGCGAAGGGCACGCGCCCTCGCCTGTCGCGGGACTTCTGCATTGTTCGCGAGTGCGATGGGCGACGCCTCGCGCGATGGTTCGAGGCCCCGCTCGCGCGGGGCACCTCACCATGAAGCCCTTGTATTTGCTTCGAAAAGCGTAGCCGCTTCATGGTGAGGCACGAGCGGAGCGAGCCTCGAACCATCGCGCTAGGCGCCGAACCGAATGACGCAAACGCCCCCTCGCGGGACGGGAGCGCGCCGTCGACCGCCGCCGCTCCCTCAGAAGTCCGCGACCTTGCCCCACGCCGACTTGGCGAAACGTTCCGGGCGATATTGCGCCACCTCGACCTTCGGCTCGGCGCCGGTGACCAGATCGGCGACGAGTTCGCCCGCTCCTGGCGCGATGCCGAAGCCGTGACCGGAGAAGCCGGCGGCGAGGATGAAGCCGGGCAGCGATGCGATCTCGCCGATGGCGGGAACACCGTCGGGAGTCGTGTCGATGTAGCCGGCCCAGGCGGCCTGGACGGGAAGCGCGCCGAGATCGGGCAGCAGCTCCGCCGCCCGGCGGCGCGCCTCCTCGACGATCCATGCCGTGGGCGTCGGATCGAGCACGCGCATCCGCTCCATCGGCGTGACCTCGTCGAGCCGCCACGAGCGCAGCGTCTCGTGGCCAGAGCGCCAGCCCTCGAGTGTGCCGAGGCGCAGGCTCTTCCAGCGGCGCGCGAACATCGGCAGGAATTGGGTGCCCCAGCGAATCTGCTGCGGCGTCGGGTCGACGCAGCCGAAGCCGGAGATGGCGAGCGTGTGGCCGCCGTCGCCGCGCCGCGTCACCGAGACGGGTGCGGTATGCAGCGCCGCCGGCACATGGCTTGCGCCCGGCGCGAGCGACAGGACGGTCGAGCGCACCGAGGCCTGCGGAAAGTGGATGCCATGGCGGCGGCAGAAGGACGAGGCCCAGGCTCCGCCCGCCATCACCACGATACGCGTCCGGATCGTGCCCTTCTCGGTGACGACCGCCGAGACGCGGCCGCCTTCGGTCTCGATGCCGCGGGCCGCGCACATCTGATGCACGGTGCCGCCGAGTTTCAGGATGGCGAGGGCGACGACCGGGACGGCGCGGGCCGGATCGGCGATGCCGTCGGTCGCCGAGAAGATGCCGCCCTTCCAGGCCTTGCCGGTCGCCGAGCCGCGGTTCGTCGCCTCGTCGGCGCCCAAGACATGGCTCGTCACCCCGACGGTGCGTGCCCATGCGGTCCATTTGGCCCAGCCGGCGATCTCGGCCTCGTCGTTCGAGAGATAGAGAAGGCCACAACGCCTGAAGCCGGCGTCATCGCCGGTGAGGCCTGCGAGTTCGTCCCACAGCGCCAGGGAGCGTGTCGCCATCGGCAATTCGCGGGCGTCGCGGTTCTGCTGGCGGCACCAACCCCAGTTGCGGCTCGACTGTTCGGCGCCGACGAGCCCCTTCTCGATCAGCGCCACCTTCAGGCCGCGCTTCGCCAGATAGAGCGCGGTGAAGGCGCCGACGGCGCCGCCGCCGATCACCACCGCGTCGGCCGCTTCGGGCAGACCGGCACTCCCCTCGATCTTCATCAGCGGCACGCGCATGGGGCATCTCCGAAGTGGCGGCGACGGTCGCGCACCGCTGCCTCGAGGACGGGTGCGACCACGGAACTGCAATCGTCGCGAATTGTCGTGCTGCGTCGATAGTGATCCATAACCGCAGGTTTTTGCTTCATTCTTTTGCGGCGTGCGGGATTTTGAATCGTTGCGATCCGCAGAATTCCGCATATTATTCTGACAGCTGGCCCGGCTCTCCGCCGCTGGCCTCGGCAATCGGGAGCGAGGCGATGAAGCTCGACCGCATCGACATCAAGATCCTCTACGAATTGCAGAAGAACGGCCGCATGACCAACGTCGAGCTGGCGGAGACGGTCAATCTGTCGCCGAGCCCCTGCCTGATGCGGGTGAAGAAGCTGCAGTCCGAGGGCTTCATCGACGGCTATTCCGCCCAGATCAACCTCTCCAAGCTCGGCCAGATGCTCACCGTCTTCACCGAGATCACGCTGAAGAACCACCGCCAGAGCGACTTCTCCCGCTTCCTCGCAGCGATCGAGAAGGTCGACTCGCTGGTCGAATGCCACCTCGTCTCCGGCGGCTACGATTATCTTCTGAAGTTCATCACCCGATCGATCGGGGAGTATCAGGAGACCATGGAGCGGCTGACGGATCTCAACATCGGGATCGACAAATATTTCAGCTACGTGGTGCTGAAGTCGCCGGTGGTGAAGTCCTACCTGCCGCTGCCGAGCCTCTTCCCGGTGTGAGCTGCCGGCGCGGCGGAACCGAGCCGTGCGGGTCGGTCTTCCGGGCAAGGTTTCGAAGGCACCGCCGAGACGCGGCATCTTCGGCTCGATCCCCTCGGCATCGCTGCTCACGCGTCGACGCTCCAGCGTTCTCGGTCGCGGGCGGACCCGTGATCGGCCGACAGTCCGTCGAGCCACGTGGGGTCGAGCTTGGGGACCGAGGCGAAGAGCAACTGGGAATAGGGATGCCCACTCGGCCGGCCGATCTGGGCGACCGGCATCTGCTCGATCTTCTCGCCGCCGTACATCACCGCCACCTCGTCGCAGATCGCCCGGACGGTGGAGAGGTCGTGGCTGATGAAGACATAGGAGAGCGACAGCTGCTTCTGCAATTCGTCGAGCAACGCCAGGATCGCCGCCGCCACTACGGTGTCGAGCGCCGACGTGATCTCGTCGCAGAGGATCAGCTTCGGCTCGGCGGCCAGCGCCCGGGCCAGATTGATGCGTTGTTTCTGGCCACCGGAGAGTTCGGCCGGCCGTCGATGCTTCACCGACCTGGGCAGGTGGACGAGGCCGAGGAGTTCGTCGACGCGGGCCTCGCGGATGCGGCCGCGCATGCCGTGGTAGAAGGTCAGCGGGCGGCCGAGGATGTCGCCGACCGACCGAGCCGGATTGAGCGCCGTGTCGGCCGACTGGAAGACGATCTGCATCTTGCGCAGTTCTTCGCGGCTGCGGCCGCGCGCGTCGGGCGCGAGCAGTTGGCCGTCGAAGGTGATCCTGCCGGAGACCGGCGGCAGGATCCCGGCGATGGCGCGGGCGAGGGTCGACTTGCCACAGCCGCTCTCGCCGATGATGCCGAGATTGCGACCGGGTTCGACCCGGAGGCTCACCGACTTCAGCGCCACGATCGACGGCATGCCCGAGCGATCGAGGCTGCCGTAGCCGGCGACGAGGTTCTCGACTTCGAGCAATGTCGTCGGCTTCTTCTCCTCCTCCGCCGATTTCGCGGTGGCGAAGCGGCGGGCCGGTTCGAAGGCGGCGAGGAGTTCGCGAGTGTAGGGGTGGGTCGGCGCTTCGAGAATCTGCCTGACGGTGCCGAACTCCTGCACCTTGCCGCCGCGCAGCACGACGATCCGGTCGGCGATCTGGGCGACGACGGCGAGGTCGTGGGAGACGTAGACGCCGGCGATACCGCCCGCCTTCATCACCGTCTTGAAGGAGCGCAGCACTTCGATCTGGGTGGTGACGTCGAGCGCCGTCGTCGGCTCGTCGAAGATCATCAGCTTCGGGTCGCCGATCAGCGCCATGGCGGCGGAGAGCCGTTGCAGCTGGCCACCGGAGACCTGGTGAGGCCAGCGATCTCCGATCGTCTCGGGCGAGGGCAGCGACAGGGCACGGAACAGTTCGATCGCCCGGACCCGCGCCGCGGCGATCGGCATGGTGCGGTGGATGCGCACCACCTCGATCACCTGATCCATGATGGTCATCGACGGATCGAAGGCGGCGGCGGCGCTCTGCGGCACATAGGCGACCTCACGGCCGCGGATGTCGGCGCGCTGCCGCTCGGTCATGGTCACGACGTCCCGGCCATCGAGCCGGATCGAGCCGCCGGAGATGCGGCAGCCGGCACGGGTGTGGCCCATCAGGGTCAGCGCGATCGTCGTCTTGCCCGAGCCGCTCTCGCCGATCAGGGCGACGATCTCCCCGGGCGCGATGTCGAAGGAGACACCCTGGATGATCTCGACCCGCCGCCCGGAATCGGTCTCGGCTTGGACCTGAAGATCACGGATTTCCACGAGGTTGGCCATCATTCGCTCCGGTCGCGGATCTTCTTCGGCAGGTTGTCGATCAACAGGTTGACCGCGATGGTCAGGCTGGCGATGGCGATCGAGGGGACGATGACCGCCGCCGCGCCGAAGGGCAGGCCGCCGATGTTCTCGCGCACCAGGGCGCCCCAGTCGGCATCCGGTGGCTGAACCCCGAGGCCGAGGAAGGAGAGACCGGAGAGCAGCAGCACGATGAAGACGAAGCGCAGGCCGAAGTCGGTGAGCACCGGGCCGAGGATGTTGGGCAGGATCTCCGAGCCGATCAGATAGAGCACCCCCTCGCCGCGGATCCGTGCCGCCAGGATGAAGTCCATGGTGTTGATGTTGACGGCGAGTGCACGAGCGAAGCGGAACGAGCCGGGCGTGTAGATCACCGCCATCGTCAGGATCAGCACCGGCACCGAGGAGCCGGCGCCGGCGACGACGACGAGGCCGAAGAGCTTCGAGGGGATCGAGCTCAGGGCATCGAGGACGCGCGAGAGGACGCTGTCGACCCAGCCGCCGGCGACCGCCGCGGTCATGCCGAGCACGACGCCGGTGAAGCTCGCCAACGACACCGCGGCGAGCGCGATGCCGAGGGTGAAGCGGGCGCCCATCAGCACGCGGGAGAGCATGTCGCGGCCGAGATAGTCGGAGCCGAGCGGGAATTCGCGCGACATCGGGCCGAAATAGTCGGCATCGACGATCTCGCCGACCGGATGGGGGGCGAGGTTCGGCGCGAGCAGCGCGACCAGGGCCCAACCGACGACCACCAGGAAGCCGAGGAGACCGACCAGATTGAAACTGTGGCCGAAGAGGCGCTTGGAGCGAAGAAGACCTGCCATGTCAGCGCAACCTCGGGTTGGACAGGATGGCGATGACGTCGGCGAGCGTCGTCAACAACAGGAAGACGACGCAGAAGATCATCGCGCAGGTCTGGATCAGCGGCAGGTCGCGGGTGGAGACCGCATCGACCATCAGCTTGGCGATGCCGGGATAGTTGAAGATCGTCTCGACGATGATGACGCCGCCGAGGAGATAGGAGAGCGACAGGGCGACGGCGTTGACGATCGGCCCCAGCGCATTGGGCAGCGCATGGAGGAGAACCAGCCGCGGTCGCGAGGCGCCCTTGAGCAGCGCCATCTCGACGTAGGGCGTCTCGAGCGTCTCGATCACCGCCGCCCGGGTCATGCGGATCATCTGGGCGGAGATCACGCAATTGAGGGTGATCACCGGCATGGCGAAGGCCTTGAGCAGCACCCAGAAGGAATGGATGTCGGTGGCGCCGGACGACAGCGCCGGCAGCCACTTCAGATAGACGGCGAAGACCAACACGGCAGAGGTCGCCACGACGAATTCCGGCACCGAGATGACGCCGATGCTCGCCACCGTGACGAAGCGATCGAACCACGAGCCGCGCAGGGTCGCCGCGGTGATGCCGAGGGTGAGGGCCGCCGGCACCGAGAACAACGACACCACGCCGGCGAGTTTCAGCGAATTGAGGAGGCGGCCGTGGACCAGCTCGGCGACCGGCCGCTGATTGACGTAGGACATGCCGAAGTCGCCGGTGGCGAGACCGAAGAGCCACCGCGCGAATCGTACGATCGCCGGATCGGTCAGATGCATGGCCTTGCGCAGGCCCTCGACCGCCTCCGGCGTCGCCGCCTGACCGAGGAGGATCTGCGCCACGTCGCCCGGGAGCATCTGGGTGGCGAGAAACACGATGAAGGAGACGATCAGCAGCGTGACGAGAGCGATCAGGAGTCGCCCGAGGACCAGTTTCACGATCTTGGCGTTCACGAAGCCCTCCTCGGAGATCTCTCGGTCGATGCTCGGCCCGAACCCGGCGAGGGTCCGGGCCGAAGTGCTCATGTCAGGCGTCGAGCCAGACGTTTTCGGCGATCGTGTAGCCCATCATGCCGCCGAGCGGGTTCGAGCGCAGCCCCTTGATCTTGGAGGTGACGGCGTCGACGTTGGAGATGAAGACCGGGATGGCGGTGCCCGCGTCCTCGGCGATCATCTTCTGCATCTCGCCGTAGATCTGCTTGCGCTTGGCCTGGTCGAGCGAGCCGCGGGCTTCGATCAGCATCTTGTCGAAGGCCGGGTTCTTGTACTGGCTCTCGTTCCACGGCGCGTCGGAGGCGTAGAGGAGCGAGAACAGGATGTCCGGGGTCGGCCGCGGGTTGATGTTGCCGAAGTGGACCGGCGCCTTCAGCCAGTAGTTCGACCAGTAGCCGTCCGAGGGGACACGCTGCACGTCGAGCTTCAGGCCGATGCCGGCACCGGCCTGCTGGACGATGGTCGCCATGTCGACGGCAGCCGTCGGCGCGTCCGAGCAGATGAGCGGGATCGACTGCCCGAGCACGCCCGCCTTCTGGAAGTGGAACTTCGCCTTCTCCGGATCGAAGGGTTTGGCCTTCAATTCGGCGTTGTGATAGATGTTGGCTGGCGGAATCGGCTGGTCGTTGGCGATCTCGGCGAGACCGCGCAGCGCCGACTTCATGATCTGCTCGCGATTGAGCAGGTATTTCATGCCGGTGACGAAGTCCATCTTGTTGCCGGGCGCCATGTCGAGGCGCATGTTGAGGTTGGTGTAGTTGCCCGAGGTCGACTTGAAGGCGACGAAGCCGGGCTGGCTCTCCACCAGCTTGATCGAGCGGGCGTCGATCGAGGCGGCGACGTGGATGTCACCGGAGATCAGCGCGTTGACGCGGGCGGAGTTGTCGGGGATGGCGAACAACTCGAAGCTGTCGACATAGGGCTTGCCCGGCTTGAAGTAGTTCTTGTTCTTCTTGCCCACGGTCTTGACCCCGGGCTCGAAGGACTCGAGCACAAAGGGGCCGGTGCCGTTGCCCTTGGAGAAGTCGGTGGTGCCGTCCGCCACGATCATGAAGTGATGCATGGAGAGGATGGTCGGCAGGTCGCCGTTGGGGTTGGCGAGGGTGATCTTCACCGTCAGGTCGTCGATCTTGTCGACGCCGGTGATCTGCTTGGCGATCGAGTTGACCTTGGAGCCGACGGCGGGATCGAGGTGGCGCTTGAGCGAGAACACCACGTCCTCGGCGACGAAGGCCTTGCCGGAATGGAAGGTGACGCCCTTGCGCAGCTTGACCGTCCACACCTTGCCGTCGGCGCTCTCGATCGAGTCCGCCAGTTCCATCTCCGGAACGCCGGCCTCGTTGAGGAACGTCAGGCGATTGTAGACGCTGCAACAGCGCGCGTAGTCGGTCGACAGCGACGCCTTGGCCGGGTCGAGCGTGTCGGCGGTGGAGGCCGACCAGGTGGCGATCTTGAGGTGACCACCCGACTTCGGGGTCTGCGCGACGGCGTCGGTCGCACGGCCGACGATCAGCCCGGCGCCGGAGACGGCGACGCCGCCGACCGCGAGCATGCGGAGGAGGTCGCGGCGGGACGCCCCGCGGCGGATGGCGTGTTCGACCCGGGCGTCGTCGACCGTGGTCCAATTGGTGTCGATGCGATCCGTCATGTTGCTCTCCCTTGGGTGAGGTCCGATCGATGGAACCGGCAGCGGACGATCCTTCCCATCCTCCGCCGCCGGCGGGATCACTCCGCGAAAGCCCGTTCCACCGCCGCCGCGAGTTCGGCCATCGAGTGGAAATGGTAGTCGGGGGTGGTGACGTGCTCGGGGGCGATGGTGCCGCCCCAACCGGGCTGGGCGTGGCGCCGCTCGATCCAGCAGTTGGTCATGCCGAGAGCCCGTGAGACGCCGATGTCGTGATACTGGCTCTGGGCGACGTGGAGGATGTCGGCCCGGTCGTCGCCCGCCGCCTCGACGAAGGCGAAGACCTTTTCGAAGAAGGCCGGATCGGGCTTCTCGGTGCCGGTGTCGTCGGTGGTGAAGCCGGCGAGGAAGGGATCGCCGAGTTCCTTCGCGAAACAGTCATAGGCCCAGCGCTGCGCGTTGGTCATGGCGATCAGCCGATAGCGCTTCGCAAGACCCGCCAGCGCCGCGACGCTGTCGGGAAAGGCCTTCCAAGCGCGGGCGGAGTCGCGCAGGCGCACACCGAGCGCCGGATCCCGCGGCAGGCCGAGCTTCGGCGCGATGCGGCCGTGGACGCGGGCGAGGTCGTCGGGGAAGCGCAGCGCGTCGGGCTCGTAGCGCGCCGCCCGATAGAGGGCGAGCGCCGCTTCGCCGTCGAAGCCGACGCCGGCCTCCTTCGCGATCGCACCGAGACAGTCGGTGAGGCCGGCCTCGAAATCGATCAGGGTGCCGACCACGTCGAAGGTGAGGTATCGGAAGCTCTTCAGTGACTTCGCCAAGGTACGCCCTCCCTCTCGCCCGCCGATCCGCGTACGGGTGAACATTCGAGACGTTCCGGCGTGGCCCCGATCGCGATGGCGACGGGCTCCGCTCGGTCTCGTCTCGCCGGCCCTCCTCCCGAGGTACGTGTCAACCCGGAGTTCAGTGTCGCAACACAGGCGCGCCGAAAGCGCCGAATGACGAAATCCAGACAGCACAAAATTGCGAAAATCCGAGGCCGACCGCATTTTGCGAATTTTGTGCGCATGCACAGAGATTGGACGAAAACGACCGAAACCGGGTCTCGATTTCGGCCGTCGAGGGGGTCCGAGGTCACCGCAGAGCGGCGCGAACGTCCGGATCTTCAAGGGTTTGATCGAGAACCAGGCGGGTCCGTTCGATGATCGCGTCGATGTCTGCCGCAGTGCAGCACAACGCCGGCGCATAGCCCAGCACGCCGTTGCCGAAGGCGCGGATGACGAGACCGACGGCCCAGGCGCGGTCGAAGATGCGGCGCGACGGATCGGCGGCCGCCGGCAGCGGCGTCTTCCTCGCCTTGTCGGTGACGAGTTCGATCGCCGCCAGCATGCCGCGGCCGCGCACGTCGCCGACCAACGGATGGTCGGCGAGGCCGTGGAGCCCGGCCATCAGCCGCTCGCCCATCGCCACGCCGTTGTCCAGCAGGCCGGCTTCGTAGAGGCGCAGCACCTCGAGGCCGACGGCGGCGGAGACCGGATGGGCCGAGTAGGTGTAGCCGTGGCCGACGGCGCTCTTGCCGGCGGCGTCGGCGATGCCGTCGTAGACCTTCTGCGACATCAGCACCGCGCCCATCGGCACGTAACCGGCGGTGAGGCCCTTGGCCACCGTCATCATGTCGGGCACCACCTCGTCCTCGGAACAGGCGAAGAGCGGGCCGGTGCGGCCGAAGCCGGTGATGACCTCGTCGGCGATGAAGAGGACATCGAGTTCGGCGCAGACGTCGCGCATCGCCTTCATCCAGCCCTTCGGCGGAACCAACACGCCGCCCGATCCCTGGATCGGCTCGACGTAGAAGGCTGCGACTCGTTCGGCGCCGAGTTCGGCGACCTTGGCCCGCAACTCCGCGACCGAGGCGGCGATGATCGCCGCCGGGTCGGAGCCGACCGGATTGCGATAGGCATAGTGCGACGGAATCTTGTGCTGCCAATCGAGCGGCACGCCGAAGCCGGCGTGGAAGGCGGGCAGCGCGGTCAGACCGGCGCCGACGGTCGACGAGCCGTGATAGCCCTGCTCGACCGAGATGAACTGGTCCTTCTCGGGTAGCCCACGGGCGATCTGGTAGTAGCGCACGAAGCGGATGGTGCTGTCGACCGCGTCCGAGCCGCCGAGGGTGAAATAGACGTGATCGAGATCGCCCGGGGCCCGTTCGGCGAGTTCGGCGGCGAGCCGGATCGCCGGCTCCGAGCCGAGGCCGAAATAACCGGTGGCGTAGGGCAGTTCGCGCATCTGGCGGGCCGCCGCCTCGACGATCGAGTCCTGGCCATAGCCGACGTTGACACACCACAGGCCCGAGAAGCCGTCGACCAGTTCGTGACCGGAGGCGTCGGTGATGCGGGCGCCCTTGCCCGACTTGATGATGCGGACGCCGGCGGCTTCATGGCCACGATAGGAGGCGACCGGGTGGATCAGATGGGCCCGATCGAGTTCGACGAGGGAATTGCTCAGCATGGGTGTCTCCCGATCATCCGAGGGCTTGGCTGGCGAGGGCATGGGTGGTGACCGACTTGGCGACCGAGGGCAGCGCGCCGCCGCGCCGCATGGCGACGCCGCCGCCGACCTTCGGCAAGCCGATTTCGGCGAGCCAGGGGGAGAGACCGGAGGCTTCGGTGGTGTCGACGCGGACATAGGCGCCGGTGCGTTTCGCGACGAAATGGGCGACGAGCGCCTCGGCGTCGGCCCGCGTCGCGGCCACCACCGGACCGATCACCTCGCCGCGCCCGAAGGGGCGGATCACCGAAAAGCCGCGGACCCGTCCGCCGTCGCGCAACACGGCGAATTCGCCGACGGCGGCGATCTCGGCGAACATCGCGGCGCGGTCCATGCCGGTCGCCTCGCGGTCTAGGGCGACGAAGGCGGGCAGATCGGCGGCTGTCGCCGTCTCGACGCCGGTGGGAGCGGCGATGGGTGCCGCCGGTCCGCCGTGCTGATGGATGCGGCCGATCTCGACGAAGCCGAGCTTCTCATAGAGCGGCAGGCCCTCGGCGGTGGCGACGAGACGGCAGTCGCGCCCGCCCGCCGCGGCGAGCGCCCGGTCCATCAGCCGGCGACCGATCCCCTTGCCGCGCAGCGCTTCGTCGACGATCACCATGTTGACGGTGCGCGCCTCGCCGTGGCTGGTGAGGAGTGCGGTGGCGACGACCCGGGCGCCGTCGAGAACGACGAAGCCGCAGCCGAGGCCGAGCATCATGGCCCAGTCCTCGCGGCGATGCGGCCAGACCGCCGCGCGCGACAGGGCGAGAGCCCCGTCGAGATGGTCGGCGGTGAAGTCGGTGAAGACGAATCCGTCCTCCAGCATCGTGTTTCCTCTCCCGATCTTGGTCTGGTCAATCGATAGACCGGACGGGAGAGAACATCGTCCCGAGGTTCGCAGGCCGACCCCATCTTCCACCGTGAGGGAGGACGGGCGCCGCAGTTTATGCCGCGACCGACGCGTCGATGGGCAAGTCGACCGCGAAGATCGGCGTGTCGTGCCGCTTCCGCTCGGAACGACCTGCCATCCGACGAGGCCGATATGGAAGATCATGCTTCTCGAGGACGCCGAACGCGGCACGTACCGCGTCGCGGCCCACTTAAGATCGGATCACTGGTCGTCGGACGAGACGACTGCACGCGCGAGGATCGAACCCCCATGACCACCTTCCGCCCGAAATACGTCACCTTCGACTGCCACGGCACGCTCATCAACTTTCAGATGGCCGAAGCCGCCCGGGATCACTACGGCCACGAGCTCGACGAGCCGCGGATGCTGGAGTTCATCAAGAACTTCTCCGCCTACCGGCTCGACGAGATCCTCGGCGATTGGAAGCCCTATCAGGACGTCGTCCACAATGCGCTGGAGCGCACCTGCCGCAGGAACGGCGTGACCTTCCGACCGGAGCATGCGGTCGAGATCTACGACAGGATCCCGTCCTGGGGACCGCACGTCGACGTGCCCGCCGGCCTCGCCAAGGTGGCCGAGAAGATCCCGCTGGTGATCCTCTCCAACGCCATGAACGACCAGATCATGTCGAACGTCGCCAAGCTCGGCGCGCCGTTCCACGCGGTCTTCACCGCCGAACAGGCGCAGTCCTACAAGCCGCGGATGCGTGGCTTCGAATACATGTTCGACATGCTCGGCTGCGGGCCGGAAGACGTGCTGCACTGCTCCTCGTCGTTCCGCTACGACCTGATGACCGCGCACGACCTCGGCATCAGGATGAAGTGTTGGGTCAACCGCGGCCACGAGCCGGCCAATCCCTATTATGGGTACCGCGAGATCCCCGACATCTCGCATCTGCCGAGCATCGTCGGTCTGTGACCTCCGGGTCCGGCCGGGGATGACCGGTCGGACCCGTGCCCCATCGCCGCCCCGACGGCGGTCAGGGGCCAATCGACGGGGGACACCATGCGTTACGAATCCTATTGGCAATCGACCGCGCCGATCTTCGACGGCGCCGCGCCCGGCCCGGTCGAGGGCAGCTTCGACGTCGCCGTGATCGGCGGCGGCTTCACCGGATTGTCCGCCGCCCGCCGTCTGGCGATGGGTGGGGCGAAGGTGGTGCTGCTCGAGGGAACCCGCGTCGGCGCCGGCGGGTCGGGGCGCAACGGCGGCCACCTCAACAACGGCATCGCCCACGGCTATGCCGACGCCGAGCGCCATCTCGGCGCCGAGCGCGCCAAGGCGCTCTACCAGGCCTTCGACGCCTCGATCGACGAGATCGAGAAAGTGATCGCCGAGGAAGGGATTTCCTGCGACTTCCGCCGCTCCGGCAAGCTCAAGCTCGCCTCCAAGCCGAGCCACGTCGAGGGCCTGCGCAAGAACTTCGAGCTGATCCACGCCAAGGTCGACCCCGACACCGAATTCCTCGAGGCGAAGGATCTCGAGGGCGAGGTCGGCTCGACCGCCTTCCACGGTGCGATGCTCTATCGCAAGAGCGCCATGATGCACATGGGCCGTTACGTCCACGGCCTGGCGAGCGCCGCCGTGCGCCGCGGCGCGACGATCTTCGAGAACGCCCCGGTCACCGGCCGCAAGACCGTCGCCGGCGGGTTCGAACTGGCGACGCCGCGCGGGTCGGTCATGGCGAAGACCGTGCTGGTGGCGACCGGCGCCTATACGACGACGCCCTTCGACCACTATCGCCGCCGCATCATCCCGGTCGGCAGCTTCATCGTCGCCACCCGGCCGCTGAGCCGGGCGGAGATCGCCGCCACCATGCCCGGCAATCGCACCTGCGTGACCTCGCTCAACATCGGCAACTACTTCCGCCTCTCCCCCGACGATCGGCTGATCTTCGGCGGGCGGGCGCGGTTCTCGGCGTCGGCCGATCCGCGATCGGAGGCCGAGAGCGGTCGCATCCTGCGCGCCTCGCTCGGCAAGGTCTTCCCCCATCTCGGCGAGATCGATCTCGACTATTGCTGGGGCGGCCTCGTCGGCATGACCCAGGACCGTTACCCGCGCGCCGGCTTCGCCGACGGCATGTGGTACGCCATGGGCTATTCCGGCCACGGCGCGCAGATGTCGAACCTGCTCGGCACCATCGTCGCCGACCAGATCCTCGGCCGCGACACCGCGAACCCGCTCGACGGCCTCTCCTGGCCGGCGATCCCGGGCTATTCGGGCAAACCCTGGTTCCTGCCGCTGGTCGGCCTGTGGTTCAAGGCGCTCGACGCGACGTCGTGAGCGCGCGAGGGCGCCGAAGCGGCGCGCCTCGAGGAGGGGCGCCCGCGATGTTCGAAAACCATCCCCCCTCGTCCCAAACGGCGCTCGTGGTTGCTCCCGTTCCTCCCCCCCCTCGTCATTGCCGGGTGGAGAGGACAGAGCGGAACCCCGAGCGTGGCAGGTCGCGCCCGGCTCGTGACGAACGGACCATCGCCGGCCCTCTCGTCGAGACGGGCGTCACCCCCTGCCCTCACCCCAACCCGCCGAAGTGCATCGTCTTGACCTCGAGGTATTCCTCGATGCCCATCTCGGCGCCCTCGCGGCCGAGGCCGGACTGTTTGACGCCGCCGAAGGGGGCGACCTCGGTCGAGATCGCCCCGGTGTTGAGCCCGACCATGCCGACTTCCAGCGCCTCGCCGACCCGCCAGGCGCGGGCGAGATCGCGGGTGTAGAAATAGGCGGCGAGGCCGAAGGGGGTGCCGTTGGCGATGGCCAGCGCCTCCTCTTCCGTGTCGAAGCGGAAGAGCGGCGCCACCGGGCCGAAGGTCTCCTCGCCGGCGAGTTGCATCCCGGTGGTGCAGCCGGAGAGCACGATGGGGGCGACATATCGCGGCCCGTTGGGCAGGAGCGGCGCGGTGGAGACCACCTTCGCTCCCTTGGCGAGCGCGTCGGTCACGTGGCGCTCGATCTTGGCGACCGCCGCGACGTTGATCATCGGCCCGATGTCGACGCCGGCCTCGGTGCCGGGGCCGACCTTCATCGCCGCGACGCGAGCCGCGAGCTTCGCGGCGAAGGCGTCGAAGACGCCGGCCTGCACCAGGATGCGATTGGCGCAGACGCAGGTCTGGCCGCCGTTGCGGAACTTCGAGGCGATGGCGCCCTCGACCGCCAGATCGACATCGGCGTCGTCGAAGACGATGAAGGGCGCGTTGCCGCCGAGCTCGAGGCTGAGCCGCTTGATGGTGTCAGCCGCCCCGCGCATCAGCAGCGCGCCGACCCGGGTCGAGCCGGTGAAGGAGATCTTGCGCACCGCCGGGTCGGCGAGAAGCGCTTCGCCGATCGCCTCGGGACGGCCGGTGACGACGTTGACCACGCCCGCCGGAATGCCGGCGCGCTCGGCCAGTACCGCGAGCGCCAGCGCCGAATAGGGCGTGAAGTCGGAGGGCTTGATCACCACGGTGCAGCCGGCCGCCAGCGCCGGGGCGACCTTGCGGGTGATCATGGCGTTGGGGAAGTTCCACGGCGTGATGATGCCGCAGACCCCGACCGGCTCCTTGGTGACGACGATGCGGCGATCGGCCGTCGGCGACGGGATGGTGCCGCCGCCGATGCGCCGCGCTTCTTCCGCGAACCATTTGACGAAGGAGGCGCCGTAGCGGATCTCGCCGCGCGCCTCCGCCAGCGGCTTGCCCTGCTCGCGGGTGAGGATCAGCGCCAGATCCTCGAGGTGCTCGATCATCAGGGCGTGCCAGCGCTCGATCAGCGTGGCGCGCTCGGCGTGGGTCTTCGTCTTCCACGGGCCCCATGCGGCGGAAGCGGCGGCGATCGCCGCGTGCGTCTCGGCGCCCGAGACGTCGGGAACCGTGCCGAGCGCCCCGCCGCTCGCCGGGTCGATCACCTCGATCGTCGCGCCGTCGGCCGCGTCGCGCCAGACGCCGCCGACCAGATACCGCGTGCGGAAGAGATCCGCGTCCTTCAAGCCTTCCATGGGGAACTCACCTTTCGGTCTTCGGGTCTTCGCGTCGCCTCACGGGCAGCGGGAGAGTTTCAGGGATCCTCTCATCCGGTCCTCTCCCCCCTGGAGGGGGAGAGACAGAGAGGGGGGGGCACGGAGCCGGCCGCACGGGAGGGGGCCGATGGGCGCGACGCTTCACCCCCCTCCCTGTCCCTCCCCCTCCAGGGGGGAGGGAACGGTGGGGCGAGGTCCGTCGCAACCACGACCGAAGTCCCGCCGGTCGCCCCTGCCTTCACCCGATCGCCTTCAATACCGCACTGGTGATCGCCTCGGTCGTGTCCTTGCCGGGGACCGCGCCGATCCCCTGCCCCGTCGTCGCGGCGATCGCCGCCATGATCGCCCGCGCCGCCTCCGCCTCACCCAGATGATCGAGCATCATCGCCGCCGACCAGAAGGTGGCGATCGGGTTGGCGATCCCGAGATGAGCGATGTCGGGCGCCGAGCCGTGGACCGGCTCGAACATCGAGGGATTCTCGCGCGTCGGGTCGAGATTGGCGGAAGCGGCGAAGCCGAGGCCGCCCTGGATGGCGGCGCCGAGGTCGGTCAGGATGTCGCCGAAGAGATTGGAGGCGACGATCACGTCGAAGCTCTCCGGCGCCATCACCATGCGCGCCACCATGGCGTCGACGTGGTAGCTCGTGACCTCGACGTCCGGGTAGTCGGCCGCCACCAGCCGGGTGATCTCGTCCCAGAAGACCATGGTGTGCTTCTGCGCGTTGGACTTGGTCACCGAGGCGAGCCGGCCCCGGCGCCGTCGCGCCTCCTCGAAGCCGTAGCGCAGGATGCGTTCGACCCCTTTGCGGGTGAAGATCGCCGTTTCGACCGCCACCTCGTCGGCCGTGCCGACATGGACGCGGCCGCCGGCACCGGAATATTCGCCTTCGGTGTTTTCGCGGATGCAGAGAATGTCGAAGTCGTGCTTCACCAGGGGCCCGGTGACGCCCGGCAGCAGCCGGTGTGGCCGGACGTTGGCGTATTGCACGAAGGCCTTGCGGATCGGCAGCAGCAACCCGTGGAGCGACACCGAATCCGGCACCTGCTCCGGCCAGCCGACGGCACCGAGCAGGATGGCGTCGAAGCCGCGCAGCGTCTCGATGCCGTCCGCCGGCATCATCGCGCCGGTTTCCTCGTAATAGGCGCAGGACCAGGGGAAGGAGACGGTCGCGAGGGCGAAGCCGAACTTCGCCGCGGCCGCGTCGAGCACCCGCGTCGCGGCC
>JAFHCF010000061.1:0-10004 GCA_048497495.1 Prosthecomicrobium sp. | reverse complement strand
GGCGGGCGTCGTTTCCCTCGGTCTTCACGGAGCGACGGACCGCTCGATCTCGCGCCGCGTCTTGGCCATCCGGCTCTCGCCGTCCTCCGCCCCGAAGCAATCGCGGAAATCGGCGCATTGGGCGCAACTCGGCGCGGTGCACAGCGAGAAGCCCTCGGCCTCGCAGAGCTTGCGATAGAAATACTTCTTCCAGCGCATGTTGGCGGTGTTGCCGGCGTGCAAAGTGGGGAAGTGACGGGAGAGCAGGCGGTTGAGATCGGAGCGGTCGAACAGCCCGAGGTCCTGCCACAGATGATCGGGCCTCATGGCGCGCCGGGCGACGACGGCGGCGAGGACGGTCGGGAGATGGGGCACCTCGCAACCGATGTGGCATTCGGAAGCGCCCTGCCCCGCCCGATGCGACAGCAAGAGATCCCGCAGCATTTCCTCTTCCATCTCGAGCGCCGGTGCCTCGATCGTGTCGAGCCCGAACCCGCCGCGCTCGGCGAGCGGAAACCAATGATCGATCACGGCGCGCAGCGTCGCCGCGTCGAGGCCGGCTTCCGACATCATCGTCCCCTCGCCGGCCGCCACCGTCTCCAGCGCCGAGGCGAGCACACAGGCCAGCACGTGGGCGTCGAAGATCTCGTCCGCGTCGCCGGTCGCACGGTGGGCGGCCATCAGGGTCGCATGATGGAGCGCGAACATCTCGGGATCTCCCTCGGGAAGACCGTCGCCGAAAGCCGGCGCGGTCGTGGGGGGACTGTCCGGCGGCGCTCCCCGGTCGGCGGCGCCGCCGAGCGATCACGCGGCGATCTTGTCGGCCGGAACGTGGCTCTGGCAGCCCTTGGGGCAGACCCGGGCGCAGGCGCCGCAGCCGACGCAGCCGCCGGCCTTGTCGACCACCATGATCATCCGGTTGAGATCGCCGTCGAAGTCCTCGTCCTCGCCCTCGACGCATTGGCCGAGGATCTCGCCCTCGTCGTCGACGCCGTAGAGATGCATGACGTCGCGCGAGCAGACCTTGAAGCAGCGGCCGCAGCCGATGCAGGTCTCGCCGTTGATCGAGACGAGGTATTCCGGCATCCAGGTGGAGCCGTCGCGGGTGGTGTGGTCGGTCATTGCGCGGCCTCCAGTGCCTTCAGTTTCGCCCGCGCCGCGTCGAGTTCGGCGTAGGCCTCGTGGGTCGCCCGGGCGACCTCCATGATGGTGGTCCAATTGACCGGCAGCTCCTCGGAGAGGTCGTGCAGGTTCATCTTGGCGTTGATCGCTCGCGACGAGAGCTTCTTGATCTCGGCCTTGAGGGTTTCGACGTCGGACATGGCGTCTCTCCGAATTGCGGGCCGCGACGGCGGCATCCTTCTAGAACGCAGGCTGTGTCATCCCCGGACGAGGACGGGCGCCCGATCGGCCCACGAGACCGGTCGCCACCGCGCTCGCGCCGCGAACGGCACCGAGGCGACGGCCTCGCCGGGGATGACACCGGTGTGGGGGCGGCGCGGGGGTGGCGCCGTCCCGGACCGGATTTCAGTAGTCGGCGACTTCCGGAAATTTGGCGATCATCTCGCAGGCCTCGTCGACGCACTTGGTGCCGGCCTCGGCGAGTTTGCCGAGATCGTCGTGGCCCCAGCGATGGACGTCGCGCAGCGACTTCGACAGAACGACCAGACGGCCGACGGTCAGGATCACCCGGCCGAAGCCCTCATGACCGATCTTCATCATCGGCGAGGCGATGTGGCCGGCCTTGGCTTCGACCGAGAGGCCGACCGCGGCATAGAACTTCTCCACCCGCCACATCACGTCCGGGTCGGGATCGCCGATGATCGGGATCTCCCGGCGCTGTTCCTTGGTGAGGATGAAGTCCACGAGAAGATTGGCGTCGGAACGCTTCTCCCAGGACCCGTAGCTGTCCTCGGCCCGCATCAGGCGAACCAGGGTGGCGAGAAAGGGCGTCGCCAGCGCCTTGTCGTCGGCGGAGGTGTCGAGCGTCGTGGTCATCGGGATCTCCTCAATCGTCGGCGAAGGAAGGCTTGGGCTCGGAGACCCCGGCCTCGGCGAGAACTTTGCGCAGCCACGGCGGCGGCGCGCCGTTGAGCATGGTGCGGGTCTTCTCCAGCACCTCGTCCATCGACGAGGGGCCGGCCACCTTGATCGGATGGATCTTGGCGGAGACCACCTTGGCCGCCGACGGGCCGCCGATGGCGAGGCAGAACAGGAGGTGACAGCCGGCGAGCGCCTCGACCTTCGGGGTGATGCGATCGTCGCCGTCGGTCTTGTGGGCGCCCGACTCCTCGGTGACGTCGTCGAAGGCGAGCGCTTCGACGAAGCTCCACCCCTCCTTGGTCACGTCGTAGACGGCGAAGCGTTTGGCCGACCCGAAATGGGCGTTGAGCCCCTTCATGTCGGTGGTGGCGATGGCGACGCGCACGGCCCCCGCGGGTCGCGCCGGCGCGGCGGTGTCTTCCCCGTCAGTGGGCACGAGGCTCAGTCGGCGTACGGCTGTCATGGTCGTTCTCTCTCGTCCTGAAGGGGTTGAGGCCTTCCGGCGTGGGCTCGTGGAGATTGGCCTGGAAGATGTTGGAGACCTCGAAGATCAGGTCCCGCGTGCCCTCGTATCCGACGCTCGCCCTGTGTTGGGCGCCGAGCCGGTCGAAGATCGGAAAGCCGACCCGCATCAGGGGGATCCCCAGGCGGTCGGCGGCCTGGCGGCCGTGGCTGTGGGTGACGAGCAGATCGGCGCCGACGGCGAGCCTCTCGAAGTCGCCGAGATCGCCGACCTTGACCTCGTCCGCCGGCACCTTCCTCAGGATCGGCGAGCCGCCGGTGGTGGTCACCGCCGCCGCGATCTCCGCCCCCATGCCCGAGAAGAAGGTCGCCAACTGGTAGAGGTGATCCGGCTCGGCGGCGATCGCCACCTTCTTGCCGCCGAAGTGGAAATGACCGTCGAGCAGCGCGTCGGCGAGCTGCGAGCGCCGCCGCCTGAGCTTCGCCGGCACCGGCCGGCCGGAGAGTTCGGCGAGCGCCGTGACGAACCGGTCGGCGGGCTTCAGCCCGGTCAGCGTGCCGAACAGCGTGTAGGGCACGTCGGCGACCTCGGCGAGCTTCTCCGCCGCCTCGCGCATGCCCTCGCCGATGGCGATGCAGTGCACCGCCTCGCCGAGCGTGCGAATGTCCTCGACCGAGGTGCCGCCATAGGTGGTCGGGATCCACCGGCCCGGCACCGTGCCGTCGAGCGACCCCGAGACGTCGGGCAGGATCGTCGGCTCCAGCCCGAAGGCCTCGATCGTCTCGCGGATCTGCTCGATGTCGGCGACCGTCAGGTTCGACCCCGGCAGCACCGCGACGCGGCGCGGATTCTGCCGCTTCGGTCGGCGATCGACGATGCCCTCGATCATCGAGACCACAGCCTTGCCCCAGCCCTCCTCGATCGACCCGTTGAAGTCGGGGGTGCTGGCGAGCACCACCTCGGTGCCGGCCAGCGCCTCGGCTCGCCGCGCCTTGATGGTGGCGAGATCGCCGGCGAAATCCTCGCCGCGCGTCTCCACCAGCGCCGTGGTGCACACCCCGATCAGCTTCGGCTTGGTGCGGGTCTTCAGGTTGAGGATCGCCTCCTCGAGGTGATCGGCGCCGCCCATGATGGTGGCGACCTCGTCCATCGCCGTGGTCTGGAGCGGGATCGTCTCCTTGAAGTGGCGCACGAACAGGACGAGCGCGAAGGAGGTGCAGCCCTGGCTGCCGTGGAACAGCGGCACGCAGCCGTCGACGCCGAGAAAGGCGAAGGCGGCGCCGAGCGGCTGGCTCGACTTCAGCGGATTGACGGAGGCGGACTTCTCCGCGTGGAGGACGTGGGCCATCGGTTCCTCCTCAACAATCGTCGGCGTCGCCGCTACCTGCGGCGGCGAACTTCTTGTGGGTGACGGTGGGGGTGGCGGCGACGGCGAGGCCCATCCCCACGGATCCCCTCCCCCCTGGAGGGGGAGAGACAGGGAGGGGGGGCTCGGCGCCGCCGGTCGCACCGGCGTCGACCTCCGGTCCGCCCCGCCCGATCACGCTCTCGCCGACCAGTCGGCCCTCGGCGTCGAAGGGCGCGGCCGCGCGCACCTGGTCCCAGATCGGCGAATGGATGGCGATGTCGATCTGGCGCACCATCTCGACCATGCCGTCGTAGCCGGCATAGGGGTATTGGCGCTCCTGGTTGATGTCGAGCCACGGCATCCGCGCCTTCAGCGCGATGAACTGGGTCCGCCCGCCCGACAACATGATGTCGGCTTCGTGACGTTCCAACAGGGCGTAGAGGTCGCGCGGCGCCATGCCGTCGAACATGTGGTTCTCATCCTTGAGGATCTGCTTGATCCGCTCCTTGTCCTCGACCGTCGACTTCTTGACCGAGGTGCCGACGATCTCGATACCGATCTCCATCAGGGCGGCGACCACCGACCACGACTTGACGCCGCCGGTGTTGAGCAGCACCCGCTTGCCGGAGAGCCGCGCCCGATAGGCCTCGAGCCTGGCCCAGACGATCGCCTCCTCGCGGGCGATCAGCCGCTCGGTGCGCTCGAGGAGTTCGGCGTCGGCGCCGCGCTCGACCAGGAGGCGGGAGATCTGGCGCAGCGCCTCGGAGGTGTCGGCGACGCCGTAGAACGAGCCCTCGAAGAAGGGGATGCCCCAGCGCTCCTCCATCTTGCGGGCGAGATTGATCAGCGCCGTCGAGCACACCATCATCGTCGCCCGCGCCGTGTGCGCCGCCGCCACGTCGGCGTAGCGCGCGTCGCCGGGAATGCAGGCGCGGATGCGGATGCCGAGTTCGTCGAGGAGCGGCTTCACCAGCCAGAACTCGCCGGCCAGATTGAACTCGCCGAGAATGTTGATGTCGTAGGGTCCGACGTCGTCGGGCTCGCGGGTGCCGATGACGTGGTCGAGCAGTGCCTCGCCGGCGAGCTTGTTGCCGAGGTTCTTCGACCCGACGAAGCCGGCCGAATGCACCGGGATCACCGGGGTGGCGAACTTCTCGGAGGCATGCCGGCACACCGCGTCGATGTCGTCGCCGATCAGCGCCGTGACGCAGGTCTCGTAGACGAAGACCGCCGGCGGCGCATAGGCCTCGACCACCTCGCGGATCGCCTTGTAGAGCTTGCGCTCACCCTGGCCGAGCACGACGTCGAGTTCGGTGAGATCGGTGGTGAAGGAGGTCCGCCACAGGGTCGGGCCGGAGGACCCCGCGCCGCGGTTGTCCCAGGAATTGCCCTCGCAGGCGAGCGGCGCATGGACCAGATGGGCGGCATCGGTGATCGGCTGCAGCACGATCTTGGCGCCGTCGAAGGCGCATCCGCCCGCCGCCGCCCCCGGCGTCAGCGGCTTGGAACAGCCCTTCTTGCGCGCCTTCTCGTCCTTCGCCTGGTTCTTGTCGCAACCGGGCTCTTCGAAGAGCGCCTGGACCTTCGGTGACGCCATGACCGGTCCCCCAGCGGCTGTCGCCTTTGTCGGCCTTCCGACAAAACGCTCGCCTCGGGGAGACAGGAGCAAGGGGTATGCCAGGATCGCGTTCGACCGGGGCGCCGGTGCCTGTTCCGGCCGGTCCGGATCCGCGCGGGCGCGATCAGAGCGGCGATCGCTCGAGGATCACTTGCTGCCGAGCGCCAGGGCGCGGCGGCCGCGATTGCGGTCGCGCTCCATCATGTCGGCGACCCGCTTGGCGGCACTGGCGGAAAGGCGCTGGTAGAGCGCCTTGGCGATCGACACCGGCAGGTCGGAACGCTGCGCCAGCGCCAGATCCATGTCGTTCTGCGCCGTCGTCATGTCGGAGAACCGGTCGAACCCCGCCATCGACAATGTCGCGCCGTCGTTGGCGGCGAGCATCAGATGGACCTTGAGGGTGCCCGCCTCGATCAGCCGATCGGTGACGGCGACGCCGGTGCCGCGCCGCTGGGCGATGGCGAGAAGCGTCGACTCGCTGGTGTCGATCGCCATCACCGACACGAGATCGTCGTCGGAGAGCCGGGCCCGCTCGATCAGCGGCCGCGACACCAGATGGACGTCGCGCAGCAGCACGTCGAGGAGGCGCGGCGGCACCCGCCCCGCGTCGGCGAGCACGTTGGCGAAGGCCATGCGTTCGAAGAGAGACGCCGGCCGCAGCAGCTCGGTCGCGGTCTCGACGAAGAGATCGACGTCGCAACTCGCCTTCCGCGCCACCGTATCGATGTGGAATTCGGCCATCGGTTTGAGCAGCCGACCGAGATCCTCGGGACGCGATCGCCGCATCTCGCTCCGGATCTTCGCCAATACGTCGTCGGTCATGCGCCACTCGATGTCCATGACGGGAACGATACGTAGGGGAAATGAACAGCCATTTAATCGATAACTACTGAAATGCCGGAATGCGACGCGTTTGGTCCGGCGCAACGAAACGGCCGCCCCGAGGGGCGGCCGCCGCATGTCGCAAATCCGACGCGCCTCAGCGGGTGAGGTCGTAGGAGTAGTCGGTGACGCCGGGGACGATGGTGTCGCTGTCGAGCTTGTCGAACACCTTGTCGAGGATCGTCGTCAGGACGCGCAGGCCGCCCTGATAGCCCATCAGCGGGAAGCGGTGATGGTGGTGACGATCGAAGATCGGGAAGGTCAAGCGGATCAGCGGCGTGCCGGTGTCGCGCTCCAGATACTTGCCGTAAGACGAGCCGATCATGAAGTCGACCGGTTCGGTGAAGAGCAGCGAGCGCAGGTGCCACAGGTCCCTGCCCGCCCACACCTGGGCCGCCTTGCCGAACGGGTTGGCCGCCAGCATTTCCTTCATCTGGGCATCCCAGGCCTTGGAGCCGTTGGTGGCGAGGCAGTGGGTCGGCTCGCCGCCGGTCTCCATGACGAACTGGGCCATCGCCTGGACGAAGTCGGGATCGCCGAAGATCGCGTACTTCTTGCCGTGCAGGTGCGACTGGCTGTCGGCCATCGCGTCGATCAGACGGCCACGCTCCATACGGATCGCCTCCGGGATCGCCTTGCCGGAGATCTCCGAGACCTTCATCAGGAAGGCGTCGGTCGCCTTGATGCCCATCGGGTAGTGGAAGGCGGCGGTCTCCTGGCCCTTCTCGGCGATGTAGTCCATCGTCTTGCGGGTGTTCCAGTACTGCAGCGAGATCGTGCCCTTGGCGTTCAACGCGCCCTTGACCTGGTCGATCGTGGTGCCGCCGTCGTACATGCGATATTCGCCGTCCGAGGGCGTGTCGAACTGGTCGGAAGCGTCCGAGATGAAGCTGTACTCGACGCCCATCAGGTCGAGCAGGCGCTTCAGCTCACGGTTGTTGCCGACGCAGTAGCCGTCGAAGCCCGGGATGATGTTGACCGAGGTGCCGGCCGTACGCTGCGCGTCCTTCCAGAAATTCTCCAGGATGCCCTTGATCATGTTGTCGTAGCCGTCGACATGGCTGCCGACGAAGGCCGGGGTATGAGCGAAGGGAACGTCGAAGTCCTGCGGAACCGAGTTCTTGAGCTTGGCGCTCTGGATGAACGACTGGAGGTCGTCACCGATGACTTCGGCCATGCAGGTGGTCGACACGGCGATCATCTTCGGCTCGTAGAGCGAATAGGTGTTGGCCAGGCCGTCGATCATGTTGTTGAGGCCGCCGAACACCGCCGCGTCCTCGGTCATCGACGAGGAGACCGCCGAGCACGGCTCCTTGAAGTGGCGCGACAGATGCGAGCGATAATAGGCGACGCAGCCTTGGCTGCCGTGCACGAAGCTCATGCACTTCTCGAAGCCGGCGGCGGCGAACACCGCGCCGAGCGGCTGGCAGGCCTTGGCCGGGTTCACCACCAGGGACTGGCGGGCGAGATTCTTCTCGCGATATTCCCAGGTCTTGGTGAACTCGCCCTGAGCGGCGACGTCCTCGGAGGGCAGCGGGCACTCGAACTGCTCCCGCTTGTTCTTGAACATCTCCTGGTATTCCGGCTCGCGGAAGAGAGGAGCATGGTCGAGCACGTGATCGGCTGACTGCGGCATGTGTGTTCACCTCGCTGAGGGTCTCCGCGCCATACGGCGGACGGCCCGAAGGGTGTGATCAGGGGATCGCGCGGGCGGTCTCGCTCGCGGCGGGATGTCGGTCTTCGAAAGTCGTCTGCCGGATCGGGAAGGCCGAAGCCCCCCCTCCCTGTCCCTCCCCCTCGAGGGGGGGAGGGAACGCTCGGATCATCGCCCTGCCCTTTCTTCACGAACCCGCCCCGGCGCACCGGCCGATCGTCTCGCGAAGGTCCTCGCCTCTGGCGTCCCCTCCCCCCTGGAGGGGGAGGGACAGGGAGAGGGGGCCGGGCGCCACCGGATCACTCCGGTGCCCCCGAGCATTCCACCGATCACTCGGCGGCGGCGGCCAGCGGCGCTTCCTTGGTCCACGGCGCGTCGAACAGTTCCCAGACGGGATTGTTGATCGCGAGGTCCATGTCGCGGGCGAAGATCGCGAAGCCGTCGTAGCCGTGGTAGGGGCCGGAGTAGTCCCAGGAGTGCATCTGACGGAACGGGATGCCCATCTTCTGCACCGGGTACTTCTCCTTGATGCCCGAGCCGACCAGATCCGGACGGATCTTCTCGATGAACTTCTCGAGCTCGTAGCCGGTGACGTCGTCGTAGATCAGCGTGCCCTTCTTCACATAGTGACCGGTGCGCTGATAATCGTCGTTGTGGCCGAACTCGTAGCCCGTGCCGGCGATCACCATGCCGAGGTCCTCGTAGGCGTTGATCACGTGACGGGGGCGCAGGCCACCGACGTAGAGCATCACCGACTTGCCCTTCAGGCGCGGGCCGTACTTCGCCACGACGGCGTCGACCAGCGGCTGGTACTTGGCGATGACCGCTTCCGCCTTGGCCTCGATCTCCGGGCCGTAGTGCTTGGCGATCTTGCGCAGCGAAGCAGAGATCTGCGACGGGCCGAAGAAGTTGTATTCCATCCACGGAATACCGTACTTCTCTTCCATGTGCCGGCAGATGTAGTTCATCGAGCGGTAGCAATGGATCAGGTTGAGCTTGGCGTGAACCGCGTTCTCGACCTCGGCCAGCGTCGCGTCGCCGGACCAGTTGCCGACCACCCTGAGACCCATCTCCTCGAGCAGGATGCGCGAGGCCCAGGCGTCGCCGCCGATGTTGTAGTCGCCGATGACGTTGACGTCGTAGGGCGTGGTCACGACCTCACGGGTCTTCTTGTCGAACACCCAGTCCCGGATCGCGTCGTTGGCGATGTGATGGCCGAGCGACTGGGAGACGCCGCGGAAGCCCTCGCAACGCACCGGAACGATGGTGGTGTCGTGCTCCTTGGCCTTCTTCTTCGACACCGCCTCGATGTCGTCGCCGATCAGGCCGATCGGGCACTCGGACTGCACGGTGATGCCGTTGGCGAGCGGGAAGAGATCCTCGATCTCGTCGATGATCTTCTCGAGCTTCTTGTCGCCGCCGAAGACGATGTCGCGTTCCTGGAAATCGGAGGTGAACTGCATCGTCACGAAAGTGTCGATACCGGTCTTGCCGATGTAGTAGTTGCGACGCTGGGACCAGGAATACTGGCCGCAGCCGACCGGGCCGTGGGAGATGTGGACCATGTCCTTGATCGGACCCCACACCACGCCCTTCGAGCCGGCGTAGGCGCAGCCGCGGATGGTCATGACGCCCGGCACGGACTTGATGTTCGACTTGACGTCGCATTCGGTGACGGGGATCGTCTCCCCTTCGACTTCCTCGGTGCCGGCGTCGGAAGCGACCGAAAGGTGCTTCTTGCGGCGCTTGGCGAACTTGTCGGGATATTGGGCGAGAACTTCCTCGATCAGCTTCTCGTGGAACTCGCCGTCGTTCTCATAATCGAGGCTCATGGAACCCCCCTCTGGTCGATCCTCGCGGGATCTGGAGCATGCGCCCCTGGGCTGGGGCGGGTTCGGATCGGCGGTGGCGTCGGTCGATCCCGACGCCACCCTTGATCGGGAGACGGGTCGCGGTCGCCCCCGCCCCCCGCCCCCCGCCCAGCCCCGCGGCCCCCGAGGCCGCGGCGGCCGCGGCC
>JAFHCF010000060.1:0-14894 GCA_048497495.1 Prosthecomicrobium sp. | reverse complement strand
AGCCCCACCGGGGCTCGACGTTTCGTGTCCCGGACTCGGGACGCGAAACCTGTCGTCAATCCTTGGCGCGCTCGACGTAGGAGCCGTCGACGGTCATCACCACGATGCGGGTGCCGATGCCGACGTGGGGCGGGACGGCGCTCTTGACGCCGTTCGACAGCATCGCCGGCTTGTAGGAGGAGGAGGCGGTCTGGCCCTTGGTCACCGGCTCGGTGTCGACCACCTCGAGGGTGACGCGCGCCGGGATTTCGATCGACACCGGCAGGTCCTGATAGATCGCCACCTGGCACTCCATGTCTTCCTGGAGATAGACGGCCATGTCGCCGACCACGTCCTTGGAGACCACGATCTGGTCGTAGTTCTCCTTGTTCATGAAGTGGTAGCCCTCGTCGTCGTTGTAGAGGTAGGCGTAGGCGCGCTCGTCGAGCATGGCGCGCTCGACCTGCTCGGTGGTCTTCCAGCGCTCGGACACCTTCACGCCGTCGGAGATGCGGCGCATGTCGATCTGGGTCGTCGGCGTCCCCTTGCCCGGGTGGAAGCTCTCGGCCGAAAGAACGACGTAGAGCTTGCCATCCATCTCGACGACATTGCCCTTGCGAAGGTTCTGCGCATTGACTCTCATGGGACCGGACCTCTATCGGCAAAGTTACGGCAAAAGACATTCTTGCGCGCCGACCCCAGGGATCGCGCGTGTTGGCGTCTCCTCTCTCACGTCTCGGCCCTCGAGGAAAGCAAAAAGTCATGAAATCCGCCACGCCCTGGTGGGATCGGGACCTTCATGCCGATCACCGTCCGCTGCTTCTCGCCCGCAACCGGGTGAAGGCGGCGTTGCGCCGCTTGCTCGAGGACGACGGCTTCACCGAGGTCGAATGCGCCGCCCTCCAGGTCTCGCCGGGCAACGAGGCCCATCTCCACGGGCTCGCCACCCTGGCCACCGGGGCCGACGGCGTGGCGCGGCGGCTCTATCTCCACACCTCGCCGGAATTCGCCATGAAGAAGCTGGTGGCGGCGGGCGAAACGAAGATCTTCGACTTCGCCCGGGTGTGGCGCGATCGCGAGGGCGGTGACGCCCATGCGATCGAATTCACCATGCTCGAATGGTATCGCGCCGGCGCGCCCTACACCGCGCTGATGGACGACTGCGCGGCGATGCTGAGGATCGCCGCCGAGACGGTCGGGGGGAGGGCGCTCACCCATCGCGGACGGAGCTGCGACCCTTTCGACGCTCCGGAGCGGCTCACGACGGCGCAGGCCTTCAGCCGATACGCCGGCATCGACCTCCTGGCGACGCTCTCGCCGGATCCCGCCGGCCTGCCCGATCGGGCGGGGCTGGCGGCGGCGGCGCTTGCCGCGGGCGTGCGGGTCGGCGACGACGACGGCTGGTCGGACGTGTTCTCGCGCATTCTGGCCGAGCGAATCGAGCCGTGCCTCGGCGATGGGCGGGCGGTCGTGCTGATGGAATATCCGACCTGCGAGGCGGCGCTGGCGCGGCCTTGCGCCCACGATCCCCGTGTCGCCGAGCGCTTCGAGTTGTGGGCCTGCGGCGTCGAACTCGCCAATGCCTTCGGCGAATTGACCGATCCGGTCGAGCAGCGCCGCCGTTTCGAGATCGAGATGGACGAGAAGGAGCGCGTCTACGGCGAGCGCTACCCGCTCGACGAGGAGCTTCTCGCGGCGCTCGCCCACATGCCGCCGACCAGCGGCATCGCGCTCGGCTTCGACCGGCTGGTGATGCTGGCGACCGGCACGCCGCGCCTCGCCGACGTGATGTGGACGCCGGTCGGGTGACCGCGACTGTAATTGTATCCGCGCCCGTCCCGGGCCACTCTCTCGCGACCGCGAAGAGGCGAGACGACATGACCGGCGACCACGACCACCACGACCACGAGTCTCACGGCCACGGCGGCGACCACGATCCTGCCGCCGACCACGACCACGCCCACGGCCTCGGTCATTCCCATGCGCCGGCCGATTTCGGGCGGGCCTTCGCCATCGGCATCGTGCTCAACAGCGCCTTCGTCGTGGTCGAGGTCGGGTTCGGCATCGCCGGCAATTCGATGGCGCTTCTCGCCGACGCCGGCCACAATCTCTCCGACGTGCTGGCCCTGGTGGTCGCCTGGGTCGCCGACCGCGCCGTGCGCCGGGCGCCGAGCCGGCGCTTCACCTATGGGCTCGCCGGCACCTCGATCATGGCGGCGTTGTTCAACGCCGTGTTCCTGATGCTGGTGGTGGGGGCGATCGCGCTCGAGGCGGTGCAGCGGCTCCTCGCCCCCGAGCCGGTCTCCGGCCCGACGATGATCGTGGTGGCCGGCATCGGCATCGCCGTCAACGGGGTGACCGCCTGGCTCTTCGCCGGCGGGTCGAAGGGCGATCTCAACATTCGCGGCGCCTATCTGCACATGCTGACCGATGCGCTGATCTCCGCCGGCGTCGTCGTCGCCGGCATCGCGGTGCTGGCCACGGGCTGGATCCAGATCGATCCGGTGGTCAGCCTGATCGTCGTCGCCGTGGTCGTCTGGGGCACCTGGGGGCTTCTCGCCGAAAGCTCGGCGCTGTCGGTCGCCGCCGTGCCGACGGCGATCGATCCCGACGAGGTCCGCGCCGCGCTCATCAGCCTTCCCGGCGTCTCGGGCCTCCACGATCTCCACGTCTGGGCGATGTCGACCACCGAGACGGCGCTGACCGCCCATCTGGTGATGCCGGCCGGCCACCCCGGCGACGGTTTCCTGAAGCACGCGGCGGAGATGCTGGAGCACCGCTTCGCCATCGGCCACGTCACGCTGCAGGTGGAGACCAGCGAGGATCCGTGGTGCCGGCTCACCCCCGATGAGGTGATCTGAGGGGACGGTAGGGCGGAATAGGCGAAGCCGTATTCCGCCGTCGACGCTCGAGGTCGTCGCGGGTCGTCCCATGCGGGCTCGGTCGGCGGAATACGCCTGCGGCTATTCCGCCCTACGACGCCTACGCCCCGCTCAATGCCCCTCGAATTGGACCAACACGCGCACCGGCACGTTCATGGCGCGCAGTTTCTCGGCGCCGCCGAGGTCGGGCAGGTCGACGATGAAACAGGCGGCGACCACCTCGGCGCCGAGGTTGCGCAGCAGCTGGGCGGCGGCGCAGGCGGTGCCGCCGGTGGCGATCAGGTCGTCGACCAGGATGACCTTCTCGCCGGCGAGCACGCCGTCGCGATGGATCTCCATCTCGTCGACGCCGTATTCGAGGCTGTAGGCGATCGACACCGTCTCGTGCGGCAGCTTGCCCTTCTTGCGGATCGGCACGAAGCCGGCGGAGAGCTGATGGGCCACGGCGCCGCCGAGGATGAAGCCGCGCGCCTCGATGCCGGCGACCTTCTCGATCTTCAACCCGGCATAGGGCTGGACCAACTCGTCGACGGTGCGGCGGAAGGCGCGCGGATTGCCGAGCAGCGTGGTGATGTCGCGGAAGACGATCCCGGGCTTGGGATAGTCGGGGATCGAGCGGATGGTGTCGCGCAGGTTCATCACCAATAGTCCTTCATGATCTCGGTCGCCCAGGCGGGCTCGCGGATGGGCCCGCGCGGTTCGAAGCCGCGCATCACCGGCTTGATGTCGACTACCGGCGTGCCGTCGATGGCGTCGAGGCCGCGCACCCGGAGAGTGCGGCCCTCGACCGCGACGATTTCCACCGTGGTCACGCCGATGCGGTTGGGCCGGGGGCTGCCGCGCTGGGCGAAGATGCCGACCATCGGCCAATCGGGGCGGCCGCGCGGGTGGCGGGCGCCGGTGACGATCTTCTCCGGGTCGATCATGTCGAAGTGGAAGACGATCACCGCGTGGGAGAAGCCGTCGAGCCCGGCCAGCGCCTCCTCCGGCAGGTCCGGCGCCAGCACCACCTCGGCTTCGACCCCGCCCCAGTCGTCGTCGACGTTCTCCTCCCGGCCGCCGTGGACGCGGGCGACGATGTCCAACGCGATGCCGGTCATGAGCGCCTCTTCAGCACGCGGCCGGCGACGGCGTCGAGCTTGGCGAGGAGGGCCGGATCACGGGCGTCGTGGGCGGTCATCAGGGCGAAGTCGAGGGCGTGGTCGGAGCCGATCGGGCAGGGCGGGTGGTCGACTGGGAAATCGAGGGCGAAACGGGCGACGAGGCGTCGGGCCTTGTCGGCGTTCTCGTGCACCACCTTGATGACGGCGGCGACGTCGACGTGGTCGTGGTCGGGGTGCCAGCAGTCGTAGTCGGTGACCATGGCGACGGTGGCGTAGGGGATCTCGGCCTCGCGGGCGAGCTTGGCCTCCGGCATGTTGGTCATGCCGATGACGTCGAAGCCGGCGGACTTGTACCACAGGCTCTCGGCCAGGGTGGAGAACTGCGGCCCCTCCATGCAGACATAGGTGCCGCCGCGTCGGGCGTCGATCTCCTCGGCGCTGGCCGCCGCCTTCAGGCGGTCCATCAGCCCGGGGCTGGTGGGATGGCCGAAGGAGACGTGGCCGACGCAGCCGGCGCCGAAGAACGAGGAGGTGCGGGCCACGGTGCGGTCGACGAACTGGTCGACCAGCACGAAGGTGCCGGGCGCCAGGTCCTCGCGGTAGGAGCCGACGGCGGAGACCGAGACGATGTCGGTGACGCCGGCCCGCTTCATCGCGTCGATGTTGGCGCGGTAGTCGATGTCGGAGGGGGGGAGGCGATGGCCGCGGCCGTGGCGGGGCAGGAAGACGAGCTTCTTGGCGCCGATCTCGCCGATCAGCAGGTCGTCGGAGGGCGCCCCCCACGGGCTCTCCACCTTCGTCCAGGCGGCGTTGGTCAAGCCCGGCAGGTCGTAGAGCCCCGATCCGCCGATCACCCCGATCACCGATGCCGTCATGCCCGTCCCCCGTCATATTCGCGTCGACGGCAGTGTCGACATTTTGCGGCGCAATGCAATCCGTGATGCCCGGGGGGCGTGGCGAGGTTGGGCCGGCGTCGCGCCGGCGCACCGGGGTGGGCTAGGCCCTTTCCGCTCCTCCAACCGGCGGCGGGGGCGTGGTGCGCGATGGTTCGAGACGGCGTGCGTTGCACGCCTCCTCACCATGATGCTCTTGAATTTGCTTCGAAAAATCCAAGAACGCCGCATGGTGAGGAGGGCTGGAGGCCCGTCTCGAACCATCGCGCACCACGCCCCCGCGAGTGAGAACGCCCCCCGAACGCGAGGAGGGCCCCCGGTCGCCCGGGAGCCCTCCTCGATCTCGTCGTTCGGCCGTCGCCTCAGTGGGCGATGTTCGACCAGAGCTTGCGCTTGGTGAGGTAGAGCATGGCGGCGAAGACGATCAGGAAGAGGATCACCTTGAGACCGGTCGACTTGCGCGCCTCGAGCTTGGGTTCGGCCGTCCACATCAGGAAGGCGGCGACGTCCCGGGCATAGTTCTGAACGGTGCCGGGGGTGCCGTCGTCATAGGTGACGGAGTCCGCCGACAGCGGCGCCGGCATGGCGATGCAGGTGCCGCCGACGAAGGACTGGTTGTATTGCAGGGCGCCGTCGCAGGTGATGCCGTGGGGGGCGTCGACGTAGCCGTTGAGCAGGTTGTAGACGTAGTCCGGGCCGGCCTCGGCATAGGTCGAGAAGGGCTCGAACAGGAAGTAGGGGAAGCCCCGATGCACCGCGCGGGCCTTGCCGATCAGCGACAGATCCGGCGGCAGGGCGCCGCCGAAGGCGGCGCGGGCCGTCTCGTCGTTGGCGAAGGGTGCGGGGAGGCGGTCGGACGGGCGTCCGACGCGCTCGAACATCTCACCGGCGTCGTTCGGTCCGTCCTTGACCTTGACCTCGGCGGCCAGGGTCTTGACCTGGTCCATGTTGAAGCCGGGGCCGCCGTCGTCCGCGAGATTGCGATAGGCGACGAGCTTCATCGAATGGCAGGCGGCGCAGACTTCCTTGTAGACCTTGTAGCCGCGCTGCAACTGGCCCTTGTCGAACCGCCCGAAGGGGCCGGCGAAGGACCAGGACTGGAACTCGATCACGGGGCCGTGGACCGCCGTCTCGGCGGCCTGGGCCGGAGCCGCGAAGGCGAAGCCCGCCACCAGGGCGACGGCGCCGAGCGCGCGGCCGATCTTGGAACCGGAAAGGATCATGGTCATTTGTCGTGTCTCCCGATCTCTTCGGTTCAGTGGGCCGCGCTCTTGGCGAGGACCGCCGCGGTGATCGACTCCGGCACCGGCTTGGGCTTCTCGACGAGACCGAGCACCGGCAGGATGACCAGGAAGTGGAAGAAGTACCAAGCGGTCAGGATGCGCGAGGCGATGACGTAGCCGCCCTCGGCCGGCTGCGCGCCGAGGTAGCCGAGGCCGACGCCGGCGATCACCAGGACCCAGAAGAACTGCTTGTAGAGCGGCCGGTAGGTCGCCGACTTCACCTTCGAGGTGTCGAGCCAGGGCAGCACGAACAGCACGGCGATGGCGCCGAACATGGCGATGACGCCGCCGAGCTTGTCCGGGATCGAACGCAGGATCGCGTAGAACGGCAGGAAGTACCATTCCGGGACGATGTGCGCCGGGGTCACCATCGGGTTGGCCTCGGTGTAGTTGTCCGGATGACCCATGTAGTTCGGGGCATAGAACAGGAACCAGGCGAAGATCAGCAGGAACACCGACATGCCGAACGCGTCCTTCATGGTCGCGTAAGGGGTGAAGGCGACGGTGTCCTGTTCGGACTGGACCTCGACGCCGGTCGGGTTGTTCTGGCCGACGACGTGCAGCGCCCAGACGTGCAGGATCACCACGCCGACGATGACGAAGGGCAGGAGATAGTGCAGCGAGAAGAAGCGGTTCAGCGTCGGGTTGTCGACCGAGAAGCCGCCCCACAGCCAGGTCACGATCGGATCGCCGACGAAGGGGATGGCCGAGAACAGGTTGGTGATGACGGTGGCGCCCCAGAAGGACATCTGGCCCCAGGGCAGCACGTAGCCCATGAAGGCGGTGGCCATCATCAGCAAGAAGATCACCACGCCGAGGATCCACAGGATCTCGCGCGGGGCCTTGTACGAGCCGTAGTAGATGCCGCGCAGGATGTGGATGTAGACCGCGACGAAGAACATCGAGGCGCCGTTGGCGTGCATGTAGCGCAACAGCCAACCCCAGTTCACGTCGCGCATGATGTGCTCGACGGAGGCGAAGGCCATGGCGGTGTTGGGGGTGTAGTGCATCGCCAGGACGATGCCGGTGAGCAGTTGCACAACCAGCATCATCGACAGGATGCCGCCGAAGGTCCACCAGTAGTTGAGGTTGCGCGGGGTCGGGTAGGAAACGAAGGAATCGTGGCTCAGCCGGAGGATCGGCAGGCGGGCGTCGAGCCAGCGCGTGAAGCCGTACTTCGGAGTGTAGGTCGAGTGACCGCTCATGTCTTGCTCTCCTGGGGCGCTGGCGTCAGCCGATCTTCACGACCTTGTCCGAGATGAACTCGTACGGCGGGACAGGCAGGTTGAGGGGCGCGGGGCCGGAGTGGATGCGGCCGGAGGCGTCGTAGACCGAGCCGTGGCAGGGGCAGAACCAACCGTCGAACTCGCCGGCGTGGCCGAGCGGAACGCAGCCCAGGTGGGTGCAGACGCCGACGACGACGAGCAGGCTCTCGTGGCCCTTCTTGACGCGAGCGGTGTCGAGTTCCGGATCCTTGAGACCCTTCACGTCCATCGCCGCGAGCCTGGCCATCTCCTCGGGGGTGCGGTTGCGGATGAAGACCGGCTTGCCGCGCCACTTGACGGTGATGATCTGGCCGGGGGCGACGGCGGAGACGTCGACCTCGGAGGAGGCCATCGCCAGGGCGGAGGCGTCCGGGTTCATCTGGTCGATGAAGGGCCACGCCACAGAGGCGGCGCCCACGACGGCGACGGCGCCGGTCGCGATGTAGAGGAAGTCGCGGCGTGACGGTTCTGCGGTGTCGATGGTAGCCAAGGTCGGATCCTCTCGAAGGTCGGCGGATCGATCGCCCCCCCGGCTCTCGCATCTCACCCGAGCCGCCTCGAAGAGCGGTCGGATCCACCACGCGAGCGCAGGGAAGAATTACGCGGAAAAACGGGCGCCGGAGGTCATGTGTCCCCCAGTGTCCGATCGGCCGTCGTTTTGACACCCCGACGCCGCATTGTCCAGCGACCGCCTGTCGTGGCGACCCCCGACTTTTGAAGCGGTTCAGGCAATTTATTGTGGATGTGGCATGGTTGCCGCTACAGGCTGCGACGAATCGGCGCGATGACCGAGATGACGACTTCGTGAACGGGCGGCGACCCGCCCGGAGCGGTCCTTCCCGAGGCGCCGCCCGCCCGCCGTCGCGGACCCTCGTGGCGCGAACCGCGCCTCCTCCTCTCGTCGATTCTCACCGTCGAACCGCCATGACCGACCTGCGCCTCGCCCTCTACCAGCCCGACATTCCGCAGAACGCGGGAACGCTCCTGCGCACCGCCGCCTGTCTCGGCGTGGCGGTCGATCTGATCGAGCCGGCGGGGTTCGCCGTCACCGACCGCAACCTCCGGCGCGCCGGGATGGATTATCTCGCCGCCGCCACCCTGACGCGCCACGTCGGGTGGAGCGCCTTCGAGGCGGCGCGCCGCGCCGAGGGTCGCCGCCTGGTGCTCTTGACCACGCGGGGCGCGAGCTCCTACCTCGACTTCACGTTCCGCGCCGACGACATACTTCTGGTCGGACGCGAATCGGCCGGTGTCCCCGAGGCGGTCCACGGGGTGTGCGACGCGCGTCTGGTGGTGCCGATGCTGCCGGGGTTTCGATCGCTCAACGTGGCGATCGCCGCCGCGATGGTGCTCGGCGAGGCGCTGCGCCGCACCGGCGGATTTCCGCCGCTCGTTCCAACCGAACCCGGAGAGGTCGCTTGATCCCCCTCGACAGCCACGATCTCGAAAGCCGCAAGGCCGCCTCCGCCGTCTGGTTCGCGGGGCTTCGCGACCGTATCACCGCCGCCTTCGAGGCGCTGGAGGACGAGATCGCCACGCCGGGGGTCGAGGCGGCGCCCGGCCGCTTCGTCCGCACCCCCTGGGAGCGCACCGATCACGGCGGGGACCCGGGCGGCGGCGGGGTGATGGCGATGATGCACGGCCGGGTGTTCGAGAAGGTCGGCGTCCACGTCTCCACCGTCCACGGCGCGTTCGCGCCGGAGTTCCGCGCGGAGATCCCCGGGGCGGCGGAGGATCCGCGCTTCTGGGCCTCGGGCATCTCGCTGATCGCCCACCCGTGGAACCCGCAGGTGCCGGCGGTCCACATGAACACCCGTCACGTGGTGACGACGAAGCGCTGGTTCGGCGGCGGCGCCGATCTGACGCCGGTCCTCGACCGACGGCGCCTCCAGAGCGATCCCGACGCGATCGCCTTCCACGCCGCGATGGCGGCGCCGTGCCGGGCGCACGCGGTCGCGGATTACGAGCGCTACAGGGCGTGGTGCGACGAATATTTCTTCCTGAAGCACCGCGGCGAGCCGCGCGGCATCGGCGGCATCTTCTACGACCATCTCTGCTCGGGCGACTTCGAGGCCGACTTCGCCTTCACCCGCGCCGTCGGCGAGGCCTTTCTCGGCATCTATCCCGAGATCGTCCGCGCCAACGGCCGCGAGGCGTGGAGCGACGCCGACCGCGAGGAACAGCTGATCCGTCGCGGCCGCTACGTCGAGTTCAACCTGTTGTGGGATCGCGGCACCGTCTTCGGACTGAGGACCGGGGGCAACGTCGCCTCGATCCTGTCGTCGATGCCGCCGGTGGTGAAGTGGCCCTGAGGCGGGGTCAGGCGGTGGTGCCTTCGGAAAGCGTGACGTGGCGACGGCGTGGCGTCTCGCTCTCGCCGGACCGGTGGAAGCCGGCGGTCGAGGCATGGATGCGGTTGCGCCCCATGCGCTTGGCCTCGTAGAGGGCGTTGTCGGCGGCGCGCACCAGTTCGTCGGTCGAGATGCCGTCGCAGATGCGCCCGGCGGCGACGCCGATCGACACCGTGACGACGTCGGCGGCGCTGTTCAAGGCGTGCGGCATGTTCGCCTTGGCGATGGCGGCGCGGATACGCTCGCCGACCTTGGCGGCGTCGAGCAGATCGGTCGCCGGCAGGATCACCAGGAACTCCTCGCCGCCGTAGCGGCCGATCAGGTCGTCCTTGCGGCGCACCTGATCGCGCGCCACCTGGGCGACCATCTTCAGGCAACGATCGCCTTCGGGGTGGCCGTAACGGTCGTTGAAGCCCTTGAAATGGTCGACGTCGATCATCAGCACCCCCAACGGGGTGGCGGTGAGGTCGGTCTTCTCGGCCATTTCGGCGATATGGGTCTCGAGCCAGCGCCGGTTGGCGATGCCGGTCAGCGTGTCGAGATGGGAGAGTTGGCGCAGTTCGTCGTTGGTGTGGGACAGGGTGTCGGCGGCGATCTCGACGCGGAGCTTGCGCAGGTAGGCGCGGCGCAGTTCGCGCTCGATCTGGTAGCCGGCGAGAAGCGTCACCGCCACCGTCGCGGCGAACTCGAAGGCGGCGGCCACCGCCACTTCCACCGGCAGGCCGCTCGCCGCCATCGCCGCCCAATAGAGCGCCACGGCGATGGTCGAGGCACCGGCGGCATAGGGGAAATGCGGGCGCTGGACGACGTTGCCGAAGAGGATCGGCAGGGCGGCGAGATAGTGATAGTGGACCGCCGCGGGGCTCTCGGAGATCAGGAACGTCCACAAGACGGTGGCGACCGAGACGACGGTCAGCGATGCCGAGGCGCCCTCGCGCAGGGCCACGACCGGGACCCGGCCGGCGATCAGCGCGACGATGAAGCCGAGCGGCACCATCACGGCGAGATGGACGAAGGCGGAGACGAAGAAGACGTCGGGGACGAGGCGCGCGTCGACGCCGAGGAAGAGCCCGTAGAAGACCGCGAACCAGAAGGCGGCGAGCGACAGCCGCCGCCGGCGCACGGGCCCCTGATCCCGTTCGTAGCGGGCTTCGAGGCGCGGAGAAAACGCCAGGGAGAACGCCCGGGAGGCGATCGCCTCGTCGATTTCCTCATTGGTCACGAATTGTCGCCGCATGGCGCATTTCCCCGAACTACATCGGATGGACATGCCATGCCGGGACTTAAATCCGGCCTCAATCGATCGCTCGAATTGGATCTATCCGTCGATTTTCGAACCGATCAGGGCGAGAAGCGCCGCGCGGTCGAGCGTGAAGTCGCTCGCCACCCAGGCCGCCTCGGCCAGCCCCAGGAGGCGGCCGACCGCCGGACCGCCGGCGATCCCGAGTTCCACCAGGTCTCGGCCGCCGATCGGCAGGCGCGGCGGGGTCCAGCGCTCGGCGAGGTCGAGACGGGCGACGAGGAGGGCGCGGCCGATCCGGCCCCGCACGTGGGCGAGAGCCGCGGCGTCGCGGAAGCCCTCGGGCCCGGCCTGGTGGAGAAGCCTGCGGGTGGCGGGTTCGTCGAGATCGGGGGAGACCCGGCGGGCGAAGCGGGTGGCGACGGCCATCCGCTCGGTCGCCTTGTTGGAGAGCCGGAGGCGTTCGCCCAACCCCTCGGCGTCGCTCTCCGTCCAGGCGGCGAGGGCGGCGAGGAACAGCGGCGCATCAGTGGGGGCGCGCGCGACCCGGCCGGTCGCGGCAGCGTAGGCGTGGAGGCGCATGAAGGCGGCGAGATCGGCCGCCCGCCCGAGCACCCGCTGGGCGATGCCGCAGTCGCTCAGCGCCACCATGGTCGCGGGGGCGCCGACGGCGACCACCAGTTTCAGCATCTCCTGCCCGAGGCGTTCGGCCGACAGGCCGTCGAGACCGGCGCGGGCGCGGATCGCGGCATGGAGGCCGTCGGCATCGAGGACGCCGCGGCCATAAGCCGCGTGGAAGCGGAAGAAGCGCAGGATGCGCAGGTAGTCCTCGGCGATGCGGGCGGCGGGATCGCCGATGAAGCGCACCCGGCCGGCGAGGCAGTCGGCGACACCGCCGACGAAGTCGTGCACGACGCCGTCGAGCGAGGCGTAGAGGGCGTTCATGGTGAAGTCGCGGCGATGGGCGTCGGCCGACCAGTCGCGGCCGAAGACGACGGTCGCGCGGCGACCGTGGGTCTCGACGTCGCGGCGCAGGGTGGTCACCTCGTAGGGGTGGCCGTCGACCACCACGGTCACCGTGCCGTGGTCGATGCCGGTCGGCACCGGCCTCAGGCCGGCGGCGGCGGCGCGCGCCATGACGAGGTCGGGAAGCGCCGTGGTGGCGACGTCGACGTCGGCGACCGGGCGGGCGATCAGCGCGTTGCGCACCGCGCCGCCGACCACCCAGGCGGTGTCGCCGTCGCGTTCGATCGCCGCGAAGAGGCGGTGGAGGGTCGGCGCCTTGAGCCAGTCGCAGGCCGCGAGGGAGAGCGGGGCGCTGGTCGCCGGTGTCACTGGATGCGTCCCGGCACCAAGCGGCCGTTCTCGAACCGGTCGGGCACATAGGCGCCGCCGGCGGAGCCGTCGTGGAAGGCGGCGAGGCCGAGGAGGGAGACGATCACCAGGACGAGGCCGCCGATCGCCAATTCGACCAAGGGCGCCTCGTCGCGGAAGAGCCCGAACGAAATCGCCTTTCGACGCACCAGGGCGAGAATCGCGAAGGCCGCGAAGGGGGCGAGGAACAACGCGATCTCGATCGCGAACAGGCGGATCATGCATTCACTCCGACCACGTCCGGGGCCACGTCCGGGGTCACGTCCGGAGGCCCCGGGCAGAATCGCCGGCGCCGTAGGTCCGCTCCCAGATCTGCCGGATGATCCCGGCGGTCACGCCCCAGATATAGCGCTCGCCATAGGGCATTTCATAGAAGTATCCGGTTCGCCCGTTCCACACCCGGCTGCCGACGCGGTGGTTCGACGGCGTCATCAGGAAGGCGAGGGGCACTTCGAAGACGTCGGCCACCTCGTGCGGATTGGGCGTGTAGGCGAGGCCGGGGCGCACCAGCGCCACCACCGGCACGATGCGGTAGCCCGAGCCCGAGGCATAGGGCGGCAGGCAGCCGATCGGCAGGACGTGGGCCGGGTCGAGACCGATCTCCTCCTCCGCCTCGCGCAGCGCCGTGGCGACGGCGTCGTGGTCCTCCGCGTCGATCTTGCCGCCGGGGAAGGAGACCTGGCCGGCGTGGGAGGAGAGATGTTCGGTGCGCTGGGTGAAGATGACCCGGGGGACGTCGGCATGGGTGACGATCGACACCAGGACGGCGGCGTCCTTCAGCCGACGCCCGACCATGGTGGCGGCGAAGCTCGGATTGAGGGTGAGGTCGCTGTCGCCGGCGTCGAGGGACATGGCGAGAGGATCGGCGACGAGGTGCGGTCGCACCCGCTCGACGAAGGCATCGGCGGCGAAGAGGTCGGTCTCGCAGGCCGCGACGGGTCCGTTCATTCCAGCGCCTCGATTTCGTCGGTCGGCAGGATCGCGAAGAAACGCCCCGAACTCCACACCCCGAACCAGTCGCGCCCATCGACCTCGGCGGCGTCACCGAGGGCGACGAGATCGTAGAGGACGGGGCGGGCGAGGCGGGCGTCGAGGCGCCCCCTGACCCTCACATAGGGTTTCAGGCCGCCGTTCCCAGGATCGGTCTCGAATCGCAGCGGATGGTCGTCGTCGACGGCGAAGCGGTCGTCGACATTGGTGCGAAAGCCGAGGATCTGATCGGGGCCGGCGCCCTCGACGGTCATTTCCACCGCGACGAAGGGGACGTCCTCGACGGTGATGCCGCATTTCTCCACAGGCGTGACGAGATAGGTGCGACCATCGTCGTCGCGCCGCAGCACCGAGGCGAAGAGGCGCACCATGGCGGCGCGGCCGATCGGCGTGCCGGCGTAGAACCAGGTGCCGTCGGCGGCGATGCGCATGTCGATGTCGCCGCAGAAGGGCGGGTTCCAGCGCTCCACCGGGGCGGGTCCGCGCGGGCTCGCATCCGTGCCGAGCCAGGCCGCGAGCCCGGCGAGACCACCCGCGCCGGGTTTGGCATGTCCTGCCGAATTCGAGCGATCGTCTTCGTCCATCGCCTCTTTTCCGCCCGATCGCGCCTGTCCATTCGAGACGGCGACGACGCTTTCGGGATGCGCATCGAAACGTATCCTGTCAAACTCGCCGCCCACGGGAAAGGCCGGTGTCGCGGATCGACGCTCACGCCTTCGCGACGAACCCTCCCCCGAGGCCGATCGGCCGGCGAACCTGACGAAGATGGACGCATGAACGAGACGACGAGCCGGGTGGCTGGAACCGACGTGGTTGCGCGGGTGGAACGGGCGATCGAGCGGCTGGCGGCGGTGCGGGCCGCGGTCGGCGAGGTGATCTACGGCCAGGAGAGCGTGGTCGAGCGCACCCTGGTGACCTTGCTGTCCGGCGGTCACGGGCTCCTGGTCGGCGTGCCCGGCCTCGCCAAGACGCGCCTCGTCGAGACGCTCGGCATCGTCCTCGGCCTCGACGCCCGCCGCGTGCAATTCACTCCCGACCTGATGCCCTCCGACATCCTCGGCTCGGAAGTGCTCGATCAGGCGGCCGACGGCACCCGGTCGTTCCGCTTCCTCCAGGGGCCGATCTTCGCCCAGTTGCTGATGGCCGACGAGATCAACCGGGCGAGCCCGCGCACCCAGTCGGCGCTCCTGCAGGCGATGCAGGAGGTCCACGTCACCATCGCCGGGCGCCGCCACGACCTGCCGCGCCCGTTCCACGTGCTCGCCACCCAGAACCCTCTCGAGCAGGAGGGCACCTATCCGCTGCCCGAGGCCCAACTCGATCGCTTCCTGATGCAGATCGACGTCGACTATCCGGCGATCGAGGCGGAGCGGCGGATCCTGACGGCGACCACCGGGCCGGGCGAGGCGAAGGCGCGGCCGGTGCTCGGCGGCGACGAACTGATCGATCTCCAGGCGCTGGTCCGCCTGATGCCGGTCGGCGAGGAGATCGTCGACGCCATCCTGGCGCTGATCCGCTCGACCCGACCGCTGGT
>JAFHCF010000059.1:0-5725 GCA_048497495.1 Prosthecomicrobium sp. | reverse complement strand
TCGCGCACCAGCGCGACGTGGCCGGGCCAGAACATCAGGTCGCCACGGCGCCAGCCGGCGGGATCGAGGCCGATCGCCTCGCCGACCGCCTGCTCCTGCTGATCGGCGTCGCGCGGCGCCGGGACCCCGCAGGCCTCGAGCGCCGTCTGCGCCAGGCCGGAACAGTCGAGTCCGAGCGAGGTGCGGCCGCCCCACAGGTAGGGCGTGCCGAGAAACCGCTCGGCGACCGCCACCGGGTCGGGCTCCCAGGCGTCGACGGACACGAGGTGATCGGCGACGATCGCCCGGCCGTCCGCCGTGATGGCGAAGCGGCGGCCGGCGGCCTCGGTCTCGCGGACGACGGCGAGGCGGGCGCCGAGGCTCACCCAGCCGGTCGGCGGCAGCTTGATCGACGGGCCGGGGTAGAGAAAGGTTCTGAGCGCCGCGACCTTGTGGGTCGGCGTCGCCCCCTCCCCCTTCAGATAGGCGTGGGAGGGCATGTAGCCGACGTAGCCGTCGCGGTGGAGCTGCACCCAGGACCAGCCCTCGGCGTCCTCCTCGAGGACGCTCAGCGTCTCACCGTGGAGCGCCTCGGTGTCGAGGCCGGCGTCGGCGCGGGGGGCGTGGCGCAAGGGCGCCGATCCCTCGATCACCCGCGCCGGGGTGCCGTCGACGAAGCGCTCGGCCGCGACTAGGCCCGCGAGGGCGCGGGCGGCGAGATCGGGGCGGGCGGGCGTGATGCGGGGATCGAAATCGGCCAAGGGCCACCTCTTCGGCGCGTTCGACGGAACCGGGCGCGCCGTGGCGGCGCGCGCCCGCCATCTTCGACGGGAAAGGTGAATATTACGAGATCCGCCTTCGCCTCACAGGCCGATCAGGCGATCGGACGCGGTGTAGACGACGAGGGTCAGGAGGAAGTCGAGCGCGACGAGACCGCCGGCGAGGCCGGGCGGCGTGGCGCAGGCGATCCGCGTCACCTTCCAGGCGTAGTAGATGTTGAAGCCGAGGGCGGCGAGATTGCCGGGGCCGAGCATCGACAGCGGCACGAGGCCGAGGCCGAAGCCGAGCGTCACGGCGAAGCCGGGGACGGCGGCGATCAACGTCGTCCAGTTACGGGCCACCATGTAGGGCACGTAGCGCTGGGAGAGGCCGAGGGGGCGGGCGAGAAGCGCCAGCACCAGCGGGAAGGCGACCCAGGCGAGGACATAGGCGGCGAGACCCGCGATCCAATAGGCCGGGCCGCTCATCATCGCCGGATCGAACCGGTCGGCCATCGGCAGCCGGCGCTGGGCGGCGAGCGCGACGAGCGGCACCGGCAGGGTCAGGGCGATCACCACGAAGGAGCGCCAGAAGCCGTCGATCGAGCAGTCGAAGTCCGCCATGGCGCGGGCGTCGCCGACCAGCAGTCGCCACGATCCGCGCAGGGCCCGATGGATCTCACCCTGATCGATCATCTGGCCGCCGTCTCGAACCAATGGGTGAGGAACGCTTCGTAGACCCGGGTCAGGGTCTCGAGATCGGCGAGCGCCACCCGTTCGTCGACCTGATGCATGGTCTGGCCGACCAGGCCGAACTCGACCACCGGGCAATAGTCCTTGATGAAGCGGGCATCCGAGGTGCCGCCGTTGGTGGAGAGCGCCGGGCGACGGCCGGTGACCGCCTCGATCGCCGTCGACAGCGTCCCGATCAGGGCGTCGTCGCGGGTGAGGAAACTGTCGGAGGACGGGCTCTCCAAGGCCAGCGTCCACTCGACGTCGTTGCCGGCGGCGCGCGTCAGGCGGGCGCGCAGCTCGGCGTCGAGGGTGTCGCGCGACCATCGGTCGTTGAAGCGGATGTTGAAGCGGGCGCGGGCCTCGGCGGGCACGACGTTCCACGACGGATTGCCGACGTCGAGCGACACCAGTTCGAGGTTCGACGGCTGGAAACGGTCGTTGCCCCGGTCGAGCGGATCGGCGATCAGCGCGTTCGCCAGCCGCATGACCTTGGGGATCGGATTGTCGGCGAGATGGGGATAGGCGACGTGGCCCTGGCGACCGCTCACCGTCACCGTGCCGGAGAGCGAACCGCGCCGGCCGACCTTGATGGCGTCGCCGATCGCCTCCGGGTTGGTCGGCTCACCGACGACGGCCGCGTCGAAGCGCTCGCCGCGCGCCGCCGCCCACTTCAGGAGCTTGACCGTGCCGTTGATCGAGGGGCCTTCCTCGTCGCCGGTGATCAGCAGCGACACCGAGCCGGGGAGGTCGCGGCCGTCGCGATGGAGGCGGCCGAGGGCGGCGAGAAACGCGGCGATGCCACCCTTCATGTCGACGGCGCCGCGCCCGAAGAGGACGCCGTCGTCGATGACGCCGGCGAAGGGGTCGTGGGTCCAGCGGGCCGGGTCGCCGGGCGGCACCACGTCGGTGTGGCCGGCGAAGGTGAGATGCGGCCCCTCGCTGCCACGCCGGGCGTAGAGATTGTCGATGTCCGGGGTGCCGTCCTCGCTGAAGACCGAACGATGGATCTCGAAGCCGAGGCCACGCGCGATCGCCGCCACGAGATCGAGCGCCCCGCCGTCGGCCGGAGTGACGGACGGGCAGCCGAGAAGCGCCTGAGCGATGGCGACGGGATCGTCGAGAGCGGGAAGCGTGGTCATGGACCCGCGATTAAGCCGGCGGCGAAGCCACGTCAATCGCTTCGACCGCGCGGCGGCCGTGTCATGGCGACGGCGAGCGCGAGGTCGCCGGGATCGTGCGAGGCGGCGAGACCGGCGGCGACCCCGGCGCGATCGGCGGGGGTGCGGTTCTGCGAGAGCTTGCGCTTGCCCTCCAGCCGCTCGATTTCGATCTCGAAGCCGACGATGCCCTTCAATTGGGCGCGGACGAACTCCTCCGGCGCGTCGGCGACCGACCACGGTTCGTTGCGCCCGGCCTCGTGGTGCGCGGTCAGGGCGGTGACCAGCGCCAATAGACGATCGGGATCGTCGAAGCGGCGCAGGCGACCATGGGCGTGGACGGCGACGTAGTTCCAGGTCGGCACCACCTGCTCGGTCTCGTGCTTCGACGGATAGAAGGACGGCGAGACATAGGCGTCGGGACCCTGAACCACGACCAGCACCGGGCGGCCCTCCGCCTGCGGCGCGCCTTGCGGATTGGCGCGGGCGAGATGGCCGACGAGGGTGCCGAGCGGGCCGCGCTTGCGCTCGAAGCGCATCGGCACGTGGTCGGCCACGAGGACGCCGTCAAGGCAGGCGACGAGCGTCGTCAGCCGGGCGCGGGAGAGAAGGGTCGCGAGGGTCTCGGGATCGTCCTCGGCGAAGACGGGCGGGCGGTACATGGCGGTTCCTCGGTTCGCCGCCTTTCCGGCGGGCTCGCACCGATGGGACACCCTCGATCGGCCGAGGTCAACGGCCAGGTGGCCGGCGCGCGCCGTCGACCCGATCGTCGACGCCGGGCAGCAGTCCGAGTTCGCCGACCATCCAGGCGAGCGAGGCGACCATCGCCAGTTCGGCCGGCCAGTAGGTGCCGACGAAATGAGCGGCGACCGCCGCCGGCAGGAGGAAGAGCAGCAGGCGCCAGCCGGAGAGCCCCCGGTCGCCGAGCCGGCGCACCGAGGCGGCGAGCAGGAGCCACCCCATCACCCCCCACCACAGGACGACGACCGCCCAGACGAGGAGGAGGCTCGCCGGCGAGCGGCCGAGGTGGCGCGCCGCGGCGACCAGGGTCTCCTCGGAGACGAAGGCGAGGTGGAGCGCGGCCATCGCCGCGACGAGGCCCACGGAGATCCACCAGGAGATCCGTCCGACCCGCCCGTGGAAGGAGAACAGCGCGCGTAGCCAATCCATGCCGGTCGAGGGTCCTCCGTTCGCGCCGTCGCAAGGGCGGCGACGATGACGCGGCGGCGGGCGCGGAGTCGAGATGGGATCTCCACGCAGAGGGCGGGCGCGGGACGAATCGAGGCGCCCGGACGGCACTCACCGCTTCCAGGGGTCGAAACGCCGCGCGGCCGGTGGTGGTGGTGGCGCGACCCTGGGCTTCGCGCCGAGGGGAGTTCCGACGGCGGCCAAGGGATCCGGTCCGAATCGATTGCCGCCTGTCGTGCCGCGCAGGAAGCCGAATTCGATCAGGCCCCAGATCGAGACGGCCGAAGCGGCGACCCACGAGATCGCCGCGGCGACGCCGCCGTCCTCGAGCCGACCGGCGGCTTGCCCGATCCCCTGCAGGATCGAGGGGACGACGGCGAAGACGAGGATCCACCAAGCGGATTTGTCGCGATCGTGCAGGCGTCTCACCATCGCGGCGAGGATGATCCAGACCTGGGCGACGATGGCGAGACCGGCCAGCACGGACATGGCCGTCGTCAGGGCCGGGTCCGGGGCGACGGTGCCGAGGACGGCGAAGAGCAGGAGGATCGCGGCCATGGCGGCGATGTTCGCCAGAACCATCACCCAATAGGCGCCACGCGAAAACCGCCCCCTGAAAGAGAAGAGACGACTTTTCCAGCCCATGTTCCCACCCCCCACGCCGTGGATTTCGCGGCATGTTCACGTGCGCCATCGCCGAATGCAATCTCGAACGAACAACCCCGCCGATGAGGCGGGGTCGAGGCTTGGCGTGGGGTGATCGGGGCCGATCAGTCGCGCAGGAGTTCGTTGATCGAGGTCTTGGAGCGGGTCTTCTCGTCGACGCGCTTGACGATCACGGCGCAGTAGGTCGACGGACCCCAGTTCTGGCCGGGCAGCGGCTTGCCGGGGATCGAGCCGGAGACGACCACCGAATAGGGCGGCACGTAGCCCATGTGGATCTCGCCGGTCTCGCGGTCGATCACTTTGGTCGAGGCGCCGATGAAGACGCCCATCGAGATCACCGAGCCCTGGCCGACGACGACGCCCTCGACCACCTCGGAACGGGCGCCGATGAAGCAGTCGTCCTCGATGATGGTCGGGCCGGCCTGCAGCGGCTCCAGCACGCCGCCGATGCCGACGCCGCCGGAGAGGTGGACGTTCTTGCCGATCTGGGCGCAGGAGCCGACCGTCACCCAGGTGTCGACCATGGTGCCGGTGTCGACGAAGGCGCCGAGATTGACGAAGGAGGGCATCAGCACGACCGAGGGGGCGATGTAGGCGGAGCGGCGGACGACGCAGCCGGGAACGGCGCGGAAGCCGGCCTTCTCGAACTCGTGGGCGCCCCAACGGTCGAACTTGGAGGGGACCTTGTCCCACCAGGTCGCCTGGCCCGGGCCGCCGCCGATGATGCCCATCGGAGCGAGGCGGAAGGACAGGAGCACCGCCTTCTTCAACCACTGGTTCACCACCCAGGCGCCGTCGATCTTCTCGGCGACGCGGACCTTGCCCTTGTCGAGCAGGTCGAGGGCGGTGTCGACCGCCTCGCGCACCGCGCCCTTGGTCGAGGTGTCGATCTCGTTGCGGCGCTCGAAGGCGGCCTCGATGGTCAGGGCGAGGGCGGCGAGGGCGACGGGCGTCATCTGCATCGGGTGGCTCCCGGGTGGGCGGCGGTCGAATCGGGCCGCCGACGGAGGTCTCTTCGGAGCGATCGCCGGTGCGACGATCGAAGGTCGCGGGACCATAGCGACGGAGTGGGGAGAGTCAATTCCGAGCGGTGCCGCACGATCCGCCGCGAGGGGCTCCGGCGCGGCGGCGGGCAGACGCGCGCGATGCTTCGAGACGGCTGCCCACGCAGCCTCCTCAGCATGAGGCGTTTGTGGTTGCTCGCAAACACACCAGCGCCTCATGCTGAGGAGGCGCGCATCG
>JAFHCF010000058.1:0-14468 GCA_048497495.1 Prosthecomicrobium sp. | reverse complement strand
CCGGCGGCCTTCGTCGTCTTGGAAACGGGTTTGGACATCGAAGGCCGGGGCGCCGATCACGGCGCCGGCCGGCCGTCCTCAGACGCGCATCGAGGCGAGGCGCGAGGCATGGTCGCGCAGGAAGTGCTCGACGTGGTCGCGGTGCAGATGGTCGCGGCGGAATACCAGGTCCATCATCGGGTCGGAGAGGATTTCGGCGAGGCTGGGCTCGACGAAGGGGTCGGTCCAGTCCCGCAGGTCCAGAGCGTCGGTGGCGGTGCCACGGATGTCCAGTGTCATGGGTGGTCCTCCTCGTTCGGGCAAAGACAGGTGTGCTCGGCCCGGGCTCGATGGTGCTCTGCTCTCGGGGGTACGGTCGCTACGCAGACCGGATCCCCGACTTCCGCTCATGTGATGCTCTCCTACGAGGACGAGGTGTCACTACGATGAACATGATCCGACGTTCTTCGAACTTTGTCCATGGTCATGACCAGTCCATGTATTCGAACCGGTAAAAATTCTATTTCTTTTTGTCATGAGCGGCCGTTTCGGCCTCACATCGACGAAGAAACCATATTGGAGCGGAAAAGATCCCGCTTCGATACGATTCATCGTTCGAAATTCGATGCGTTGGAGAAACGGATTGCCGTCCCGCGAGGCAGCGACGACGATTCAGTGTCGTCGAGGATGATGGCGTGATCGTGGTGAGCCGAGACTTTCGTCGCTCGGCGGGCGCGTCAGTCGAATTCGGCGCGGTGCGGCAGGAATTCGAAGGGCAGGCCGGACATCAGGACCTCGACCCAGGCGGGGCGCTGGTAATGGCCGTTGATCGAGATGCGCGGCAGGGCCATCAAGTGATCGCGGTCGGCGGCGCGCAGGGTGCCGGGCTCGGTGGTCACGGCGAGGGCGAAACCGCGCGCGGCGGCGAATTCGCGGGCGCCGGCGCTGGCTTTCGATCCATAGGGGTAGGCGAAGACCGTCGGCCGCTCTCCGAGAATGGCCGCCACCTCGGCGGCGCCGCGTTCGATCTCGTCGAAGAGCCGATCCTGCGAGACCCGGCGCAGGTTGACGTGGCTCCAGGTGTGGGCGCCGATGGTGGCCATCGGCGAGGCGGCCAGCCGGCGCAGTTCCTCGACGCTCATCACTTCCTGATCGGTGACGGCGCGGGCCGAGATGCCGTGTTCGGCGGCGACCCGGTCGAGGGTGGTGACGGCCCAGTCCTCGTCGACCGAGTTCATCCAATCGACGACGCGGCGGAAGGTCATCGCCTTGGCGCGGGTCGAGGCGCAGGCGAAGTGGAGGCGGCGGCCGCCGGTGTCCCAATAGAGGTCGTCGACGGCGGCGATGGTCTTCTCCAGGGTCTGCCACCACACCGTTCGCTCGCGGGTGACGAAACCGGAGGTGGCGAAGACGGTGAAGGGGACGCCGTGACGCTCGAAGATCGGGCGGGCATGGACGAGATTGTCGCGATAGCCGTCGTCGAGCGTGAAGGCGACGAAGCGCGGGCCTCCGGCAGGGGCCGCGAGGCGGGTGGGGACGTCGGCGAGCGCGATCGGCTCGTAACCGAGGCCCTTGGCATGGACGATCAGGCGCTCGAGGAACTCGGGCGTGATCTCGAGATGGGCCGAGGCGTGGAAGGTGGTCGGATCGAAGGGGCGGACGTGATGCAGGGTGAAGATGACGCCGCGCCCGCGAATGCGCTCGGGGGCTAGTCGGGTGGCGCCCACCAGATGCATGGTCTCGAGCGTCGCCGTGATCGCCGCGAACTTGGCGGCGAGGGCGAGATGACGGAGATGATCCTGACAGGTGAAGGGCACGGCGACCGACGGCGCGCCAGGCGCGACGGCGCCGGTCGTCCGGGTCGTCGGATGCTCGACCTTGCCGGGTTCCACCGAGCCCACCTCTTTCTCGTTCGTTGCCGCGGTGCGTCTCGCTGTCGATTCCGCCGCAATTGCTAGATAGGCCATGCGCGCCGGGAAACCAAGCCGTGAGGATCCAGGGGGGCGCGCCCCCGCGGACGGGCTGACGGCGGCGGCGCGATGGCCTATGGTCGTGGCGTTGCGAATGCGAGGCCTTCGATGACGAGACCGCGATCCCGAACCGACGAGGCGGTTCTCGACGTGCTGCGAGGCGCGGCGACGCCGATGAGCGCCTATCAGGTGCTCGATCATCTGCGCCCGAGCGGCGTGCAGTCGCCGCCGGTGGTCTATCGGGCGCTGGACCGGCTGGAGAAGGCGGGGCAGATCCACCGGCTGGAGGCGCTCGGCGCCTATTTCGCCTGTTGTGGACGCGACCATGCCAAGGGCACGGTCTTCGCCGTCTGCACGGCCTGCAAGCGGGTCGAGGAGTGGTCGGGCGAGGGTATCGACGCGCTGCTCGCGGCGGAGGCCGCCAAGGCCGGCTTCACCATCGAGGGCCGCACCATCGAGGTGCGCGGCCTGTGCGCCGCCTGCCGCGGCGAGGCGCCGGTGAGCGACGGCGGGCTCGACAGTCACGGTCCGGGGTGCGAGTGCGGGCACGATCACTGAGGGTTCAGGGCACGTGCCTCCAGTGCTCTGCGGAGAGCGCCACGTAGGTCACGACGCTCGTCTTCCTCGAGCTTTCTACCGAGAGACGCACTCACGCGGGCAAGGGTCGGTCGATCGATCTCGGGCGGGATCAGGTTCCGGTTCTCCCGGATGTGGCCGACGGCGCGCACGATCTCGTCGATGGGCAGTGCTTCGACCGTTTCCCGGACAGTTCTCCCTATGACTTCCTCGGCTGCCATGGCTTCGGTGCCGGCTGTGGCCAGGGGCAATTCTGCCGGCATGTCCAGAGGGAGCGCTTCCGCACGGTCGGGCATGATCGTCATCCATTGCGCGACTTCAGCGGAATTCAATTCATGGCAGGTATCGGCTTCACGCAACAGGTCCGGCGATTGGGAGCCGCGTGCGGGCTCGATCCCGACGAGGTGAACCCTGACGCCGTACGTTTGCGCGACTTGGACCCCCACACGAATGTCCTCGTCACCGGAAACGATGACCGCATCGCTGATCGCGCCATTGCGGGCTAGATCGATCATGTCGGTGACGATCAGGCTGTCGACGCCCTTTTGTTCGCCGCTGCCATTGACCATGCCGAGGCGCAGTTTGACGTCTGAAGCGTGGGCTATTGCGGACTGCTCCGTGGACAATCGGCCGCCACGCTGTAGACCGTCGTACCAGTAGATCCTGAGTAGGCGAGCATCGTTCGCCGCTTCGTTCGCGAGATTCTTCAGACACCCGACCACATCGTCGATCGAGAGCTTGATCTGGGGGCGTTGTTGTCGGGTGCCCGCCAGAAGCGCCGAACCCTGTGCATAGAGGTAGCCCGCATCGACAAAGACCGCGATCTGCCTCATTGAGACCCCTGAAATGAAATGGGGCGCCCGAGGGCGCCCCTAGATAGGTGGCGGGAGTATCGAATAGCCACCCCCGGCACGTAGTGTGTGTACCCTTACGGGCCTGAACATACAATTAATAACTGCCTACGCAACCCGTGGGACATCTCGCTGAGATCATCCCGAAAACGGATATGACGGCTGCGTGTGACGCGGCTCGGCAACGACGTGCCGCGCTCTCAGGCGACGACGCCCTTATCCTTGAGCATGGCCTGGAGTTCGCCGGCCTGGAACATCTCGCGGGTGATGTCGGCGCCGCCGACGAACTCGCCCTTGATGTAGAGCTGGGGGAAGGTCGGCCAGTTGGAATAGTCCTTGAGGCCCTGACGCAGCTCGTCGGATTCGAGGATGTTGACGCCCTTGAAGGGCACGCCGAGGTGGCCGAGGATCTGGACGACCTGTCCGGAGAAGCCGCACTGCGGCATCTTCGGGGTGCCCTTCATGAAGAGCACGACGTCGTTGGACTTCAGTTCGGTGTCGATGGTGGTCTTGATGTCGGACATCGGCGATTTCCTCTCATGCGGCGAGGGTCGAGGCCCCGCGATGGACTGGGATGGGGACGCGGTCGATCAGGCCGGAACGCGTGTGGTCAGGGCGAGGGCGTGGAGGGGGCCGGCGAGGGCCTCCTTCAGCGCCGTATTGACCATCTGGTGCTGCTGGACGCGGGACTTGCCGACGAACTGCGACGAGACGACTTCCGCCGCCCAGTGATCGCCGTCGCCGGCGAGGTCGGTGATGGTCACGGCCGCCTCGGGAAAGGCATCCTTGATCAGCTTCTCGATTTCGGCACCCGTCATCGCCATGCGATGGTCTCTCCCTCATGGGGCTCGCCGACGATTGTCGGCAATGCCACGTCTCGTGTCGTCACGACCCCGTGAGCCCGCCTCAGACGGCGCTCATGAAGGTCGGCATCCAAGATTCATGCCGATGACGTAGGTCGTCCACCGAAACGGTCAAGAGGTCGCCGATCACGAGGGCGTCACCCCCGACCGCGCCGATGGCGGTCGCCGGGACGCCGGCCATGGCGGCGTCGACGATCAGCTTGCCGGCTTCCGCCGCGCGCGCCGTCAGGACGTAGCGCGCCTGGTCCTCGCCGAAGAGGAAGGCATGGAGCGGCATGTCGAGCTCGGGCAGCAGGATGCGCGCGCCCTTGGCGCCGGCCATGGCCATCTCGGCCAGCGCCACGACGAGGCCGCCGTTCGAGAGATCGTGGGCGGCAGTGACGCGGCCGGCGATCACGCAATCGCGGACGAAGTCGCCGTTCAGCTTCTCGAGCGTCAGATCGACCGGCGGCGGAGCGCCTTCCTCGCGGCCGTGGAGCTCGTAGAGATAGGAGGACTGGCCGAGCCAGCCGGTGGTCTCGCCGATCAGGACGATGACGTCCTCGTCGCCGTCGAAGGCGACGCCGACGGTCTTCTCCACGTCGTCCATCAGGCCGACGGCGCCGATCGCCGGGGTCGGCAGAATGGCGACGCCGTTGGTCTCGTTGTAGAGCGAGACGTTGCCGGAGACGATCGGCATGTCCAAGGCGATGCAGGCCTCGCCGATGCCCTTCAGCGCCATGACGAACTGGCCCATGATCTCGGGCCGCTCGGGATTGCCGAAGTTGAGGTTGTCGGTGACCGCGATCGGCAGGGCGCCCACGGCATTGAGATTGCGCCAGGTCTCGGCGATCGCCTGCTTGCCGCCCTCGTAGGCGTCGGCCTCGACGTAGCGCGGGGTGACGTCGCAGGTGAAGGCGAGGCCCTTGGCCGTCCCACCGTTCGGCCGCTCGACGCGGACGACCGCGGCGTCGCCGCCGGGGCGCTGCACGGTGTTGCCCTGGATCAGGTGGTCGTACTGCTCCCACACCCAGCGGCGCGAGGAGAGGTTGGGGCCGCCGAGGAGATCGAGCAGGGCGGTGGCGTAGTTCTCGGGCGCGGGAACCTCGGAGGCGGGCAGGACGGCGGGCTTCACCGGTTCGACCCAGGGGCGGTCGTATTCGGGGGCCTGATCGCCGAGATCCTTGATCGGCAGGTCGGCCATGACGTCGCCGTGGTGCTTGACGACGAAGCGCAGGGTGTCGGTGGTCACACCGACGATGGCGAAGTCGAGGCCCCACTTGCGGAAGATCGCTTCCGCCTGCTGCTCGAGATGGGGGTGGAGGACCATGAGCATGCGCTCCTGGCTCTCCGACAGCATCATCTCGTAGGCGGTCATGCCGGGTTCGCGGGTCGGCACCATGTCGAGGTCGAGCGTCAGGCCGAGGTTGCCCTTGGCGCCCATCTCGACGGCGGAGCAGGTGAGGCCGGCGGCGCCCATGTCCTGGATGGCGATGACCGCGCCCGACGCCATCAACTCCAGCGAGGCCTCGAGCAGCAGCTTCTCGGCGAAGGGGTCGCCGACCTGGACGGTCGGGCGCTTCTCGTGGCTGTCGTCGTCGAATTCGGCCGAGGCCATGGTGGCGCCGCCCATGCCGTCACGGCCGGTCTTGGAGCCGAGATAGACGACGGGCATGCCGACGCCCTTGGCTTCCGACAGGAAAATCTCGTCGGACTTCAGGAGGCCGGCGGCGAAGGCGTTGACCAGGCAGTTGCCGTTGTAGCGCTTGTGGAACTCGACCTCGCCGCCGACGGTCGGCACGCCGAAGGAGTTGCCGTAGCCGCCGACGCCGGCGACGACACCGGAGACGATGTGGTGGGTCTTGGGATGGCTCGGCTCGCCGAAGCGCAGGGCGTTCATCGCGGCGATCGGCCGGGCGCCCATGGTGAAGACGTCGCGCAGGATTCCGCCGACGCCGGTCGTCGCGCCCTGATAGGGCTCGATGTAGGAGGGGTGGTTGTGGCTCTCCATCTTGAAGACCACGGCCTGGCCGTCGCCGATGTCGACGACGCCGGCGTTCTCGCCGGGGCCGATCAGCACCCGCTCGCCCTTGGTCGGCAACTGCTTCAGCCACTTCTTCGACGACTTGTAGGAACAGTGCTCGTTCCACATGGCGGAGAAGATGCCGAGTTCGGTCCAGGTCGGCTCGCGGCCGATCAGATCGAGAATCCGCTGATACTCGTCCGGCTTGAGGCCGTGGGCCTTGATCAGCTCGGGGGTGATCTGGATGTCGTTGGGGATCATGGGTCCGCCTCGTGAGGCTCTGGCGCGGGGCGCCGAAATGGGGGCCGATCGACCGATCAGGCGGCGATGCGGCCGAGGCTCTCGAACAGGCCGCGGCCGTCGATGCCGCCCTGCAGCGCTTCGATCAGGTTCTCGGGGTGCGGCATCATGCCGAGGACGTTGCCGCGCGCGTTGACGATGCCGGCGATCGAGTGGAGCGAGCCGTTGGGATTGGCGGCCTCGGTCACGGCGCCGGTCTCGTCGCAGTAGCGGAACACCACCCGTCCCTCGCCCTCGAGGCGCGCCAGCGTCTCGGCGTCGGCGAAGTAGTTGCCCTCGCCATGGGCGACCGGGCAGCGGATCACCTGACCCGGCGGATAGGCCGAGGTGAAGGCGGTCGTGGCGTTGTCGACGCGCAGGTGGACTTCCTTGCAGACGAACTTCAGCGAGGCGTTGCGCATCAGGGCGCCGGGCAGCAGGCCGATCTCGGTGACGATCTGGAAGCCGTTGCAGATGCCCAGCACATAGCCGCCGCGCTCGGCGTGGCGGCGCACCGCGTCGATGATCGGGCTACGGGCGGCGATGGCGCCACAGCGCAGATAGTCGCCGTAGGAGAAGCCGCCGGGGATGGCGACGACGTCGACGTCGGGGAGTTCGGTCTCGGTGTGCCACACCATGTGCGGCTTCACGCCGGAGACCGCCTCGAAGGCGCGGGCGAGATCGCGTTCGCGATTGATGCCGGGGAAGACGAGAACGGCGGACTTCATGGGCTTCATCCTGTCTCGGGACCGGGGGCCGGGCCGGTGGAGCCACGGGCGGTCTGGAACGGATCGGGACCGGGCGACGCCGGTTCCGCCTCGAATGCGCGAAGGGGCTCGCGGCCGGACGGCAGCGCGCCCGGGGGGTCAGATCAGTTCGATCCGGTAGTTCTCGATGACGGTGTTGGCGAGCAGCTTCTCGCACATCTCGGTCACCTGGGCCTGCGCCGCGGCGCGGTCGGTGCCCTCGAGATCGAGCTCGATCAGCTTGCCCTGGCGGACGTCGTCGACGCCGGAAAAGCCGAGGCTCTTCAGCGCGCCCTGGATCGCCTTGCCCTGGGGATCGAGAACGCCGTGCTTCAAGGTGACGGTGACGCGGGCTTTCATGGGACGATCCTCGGCTGATGGCGCGGACGATAAGGAAACGACGAAACGACCGGTCGGGACTCGGAGGTCCGCCGATCGGCCGCAAATCTGCGCCCGCGCGTACCACGCGGCGTGGGGCGGGGCAAGCGCGAGGGGGGTGGCGCGGGCACCGAGGCGCGCCGATCCGCGTCGGCGATCCCGCCGAAATCAGCCGCCGTCGCCGCCTCGGCGATCTGCGGTTGGCAGGCAGGCTCGGCTCTAGTAGAACCGGGCCGTTCATTCTGGGCATCGTGCGACGGGTTTGCGAAGGGGACGAAGGTATGGCGGGCGACAAGCGGATCGAGGCGGCGAAGCGGATCGCGGCCCTTGTGGCGGAGAAGGTCGACGCCGATCTGTCTCTCGAACTGTGGAACGGCGAGGTCGTGCCGCTGGGCGCCTGCGCCCGCGACGACATCCGCATCCGCATCGCCCATCCGGACGTGATCCGCCGCATCCTGCTCCGGCCCAAGTTGATGACGGTCTACGCGCTCTATGCGTCGGGCGACTTCGACATCGTCGGCGGCACGCCGCTCGAGGCGATCGAGCGCTGGGATCACATGAAGGCGCTCGGGATGGCGCGGTCGCTCTCCAAGTGGTGGCTGATCCAGAACCTCCTGCCCTTCGTCTTCTCGCGCCGCGAGGTCGCCGGCTTCAACAAGGACGACGCCTATACCGCCGGCGTCGCCAAGAAGCTCGAGGCGGGGCGCAACGACAAGGAACTGATCCAGTTCCACTACGACGTGTCGAACGAGTTCTTCGGCCTCTTCCTCGATCCCGAGATGGTCTATTCGAGCGCCTATTTCCAGGACGACGAGACGACGCTCGAGGAGGCGCAGATCTTCAAGCTCGACATGATATGCCGCCGCCTGCGCCTGAAGCCCGGCGACAAGCTGCTCGACATCGGCTGCGGTTGGGGTGGGCTGATCTGCCACGCGGTGACCAACTACGGCGTCACCGCCCACGGCGTCACGCTGTCGCAGAAGCAGTTCGACTTCGTCACGGCCAAGCTCGCCCGCCTCGGCATCGCCGACAAGGTCAAGCTCGAGCTCAAGGACTACCGCGAGATCGAGGGCGAGGAGGTCTACGACAAGATCGCCCAGATCGAGATGTTCGAGCACGTCGGTCTCGACAACCACGACCGCCACTTCCTGCGGATGCACAAGCTCCTGAAGCCGCGCGGCCTCTACCTGCATCAGGCCTCGACCCGGCGGGCGACGCGCGATCTCTCGAAGTTCCGCAAGCAGACCGCCTACATGAAGTTCATCACCACCTGCATCTTCCCCGGCGGCGAGCTCGACCACATCGGCCTCACCGTCACCAACCTCGAGCGTCTCGGCTTCGAGGTGCACGACGTCGAGGACTGGCGCGAGCACTTCTCCCGCACCACCCGGTGTTGGAGCGAGCGGCTCGCCGCCAACCGGGGGAAGGCGGAAGCGGAAGTCGGCGCTGCCAAGACGCGCCTGTGGCTCGCCTATTTCGCCATGACGACGCTCGGCTTCTGGCGCGGCCCGATCCTGGTCTACCAGACGCTGGCCTCCAAGCGCCGCTCCGGCCCCTCGGGCCTGCCGTGGACGCGCAAGGATCTCTATCGCTGATATCCCGTCGCCGCGACGACGGACGGATCCTCGAACGGCCGGTGTCGGAAGGCACCGGCCGTCTTCGTCTCGCGGTGGGCGCGGCCGCCCTGCTGTCCGCACGAGCCCCAAAAAAGAAAAGGCCGGCGCCCCTTGCGAGGCACCGGCCTTTTCTTCATCCCACACCCGTCTCCGTCCGAGCCATCTCGAGTGGAGGGCTCGATCCGGTCGGAACGAACTCTCCCAACGAACTCTCCCGCAGAAGATCGTTGACCTGCAAGAACTTCAGGTACACGCTATGGTCGTGTCGGCGGCAATCCGACGCGTGACCGACTCCGGGAGGGCGGCCATGAAGACGATCGCGGTTTCGAGCACCCTGTTGTTGTTCGCGGGCCTCGGCCTCGCCGGACCGGCTCACGCGGCCGAGGATTGGCTGCGGCGGGACGAGAGCAACGGGCTCGTCTACTACTACTGTACATCCGATCGATGTGGCCGAGAGGCCGTCGTCAGCTGCCGGGTGCGCGCCGAGAAACTGGTCATGACGACGGAGCGGTACGAAAAGGCCCGAGACACCCAGCGCAGAGCCTTCGAGGGCAATGGACGTAAGATCGAGCTCGGGGCGCCCGCACGTACCGTCCGCGGCGCCTGGGTGCTGTATCAACATCCCTACACGGTGGGGGACCCGGGAAAACGCCCGAAGTCTCAGTTTCGCGGCGGCCATCTGGCCGGTCCGTCACTGAGCTTCACGGTCGTGAGCTCGTCGAAGGACGCCGGTCGGACGAAGCGGAACTTCGACCAGGTCATCGCCTTCCTCATGAGGGTGTCCGAAACGGAGGCACGCGAGCGGTGCACGCCCCGAGACGTTTCCCCCGGACCCGCCGACGCACAGGGGCATGGCTGACGGATCTCGAAGTCTCCGGAGGTTCCGCCGTCGAAGGATGCTCCGCCCCAAACGAAACGGCCGCCCGAAGGCGGCCGTCACGTCCATCGAACCCGAGACAATCCGGACGCCTCACGGCACCAGGGACGGGCCCGGGGTGTTGTTGGTGGCGTTGTCGTTGAGGATGCCGAGGCGGCGGGCGACTTCCTGATAGGCCTCGAGCATGCCGCCGAGGTCGCGCCGGAAGCGGTCCTTGTCGAGCTTGTCGCCGGTCGACTGGTCCCACAGGCGGCAGCTGTCGGGCGAGATCTCGTCGGCGAGCACGATGCGCATCATGTCGCCTTCCCAGAGCCGGCCGAACTCGATCTTGAAGTCGACGAGACGGATGCCGACGCCGAGGAAGAGGCCGGAGAGGAAGTCGTTGACCCGAATGGCCAGCGCCATGATGTCGTCGATGTCCTGCGGGGAGGCCCAGCCGAACGCCGTGATGTGCTCTTCCGACACCATCGGGTCGTTGAGCTCGTCGTTCTTGTAATAGAACTCGATGATCGAGCGCGGCAGCTGGGTGCCCTCGGGGATGCCGAGGCGGGTCGACAGCGACCCCGCGGCGACGTTGCGCACCACCACTTCGAGCGGGATGATCTCGACCTCGCGGATCAACTGCTCGCGCATGTTGAGCCGCTTGATGAAGTGCGTCGGCACACCCAGCGCGTTGAGCTGGTTGAAGACGAACTCCGAGATACGGTTGTTGAGCACGCCCTTGCCGTCGATGACGGCGTGCTTCTTGTTGTTGAAGGCGGTGGCGTCATCCTTGAAGTGCTGGATGAGCGTCCCGGGCTCGGGCCCCTCGTAGAGGATCTTGGCCTTGCCTTCGTAGATGCGGCGGCGACGATTCATGGGTATGTACCGTGGTCTGAAGAGGAAATCCATCTGCCCGAAGGCCTCCGATCGGCTTCGGCGGCCCTTTGTGAGCGCCGAATCGCGCACCCGAAATCACGAGATCCCGAGCACCGCTCGTCGAGGCATTCCGTCGCATTTCACGGCAGGCGTCGCGCGGGCGACACGCTTCCGCGGAAGGACGACGCGCGGGTTCGAAGGAATCACCCCTCGACCCGCGCGCCGACGACACCACATTATCCGATGGACCCCGAGTCCACAATGCGAGCGGCCGGGTCGGCGCTTCGCGGTCGGTGGGGCGGACGGAGGCGGGACGATGCGGCCATCGGCCGAAGGTCCCGTTGATTTGCAGGTCGCCGAGCGCTATTGAGGGCCTCGACACGGGTCCCTATACGCGAAGCCATCGCGGTTTTCCAGGAGTTTCGAGGACATGACCACGTTCGACAAGCGGGAAGATGCCTTCGAGAAGAAGTTCGCCCACGACGAAGAGCTGCAATTCAAGGCGAGCGCGCGTCGCAACAAGCTGCTCGGGCTGTGGGCGGCGGAAAAACTCGGCCTCACCGGCGAGCAGGCGGCGGAATACGCCAAATCGGTGGTGGTCGCCGATTTCGAGGAGGCCGGCGACGAGGACGTCTTCCGCAAGATCCGCGGCGACTTCGACGCCGGAAAGGTGGCGCAGTCCGACCACCAGATCCGCCGCGCCATGGAAGAATTGATGGTCGAGGCGATCGAGCAGATCAAGTCCGTCGGCTGAGGCGAGCCTTTCGCTCGACAGACATGATTTCAGCGCGCGTATCCCGCCGGATGCGCGCGCTGTTTCGTGTCGGGGGGGCCTGCGGTGGAGAGGTCTCGGGAGGTCGCGTCCGCCGGTTCGACAAAGCCCCTCGCGTGCCCGGCCGTCGAGGATTCGAATTGCCAGGCGCCCCGATCCCGTGGCAGAGCGGTGGGTGACCTTCGACGAAAGGATCTCCCGATGACCGCCTCCCGTGACGTTCCCGCCTATTCCCTCGCTCGTCGCCTGCGCGCCGGCGAGACGGTCGTCGGCGGTTGGATCGGGTGGCCGGCGCCGCTCTTCATCGAGGCGGTGGCGCGCAGCCGGCTCGAGGCGGTGGTGCTCGACATGCAGCACGGGCTGCATGATCCGGTCTCGGTGATGGAGGGCGTCACGGCGATCGCGGCCGCCGGCAAGCCGGCCCTGGTCCGGGTGGCGGTCGGCGACTTCGCCATGGCCAGCCGGGCGCTCGACATGGGGGCGTCCGGGGTGATCGCGCCGATGATCAATTCGGTGGAGGATGCCCGCGCCTTCGCCTCCTTCGTGAAATTTCCGCCGCGCGGCGGCCGCTCGTGGGGCGCCGGCCGGGCGATGATGCTGGCGGGTGCCACGGGTGGGGCGTCCTATCTCGCCGAGGCCAACGAGGCGACGCTGGCGCTGGCGATGATCGAGACGCGCGAGGCGCTCGCCGCGCTCGACGACATCCTGGCGGTCGACGGCATCGACGGCGTCTTCGTCGGGCCGAGCGATCTCTCCATCGCGCTCTCCGGCGGCTCCCAGGTCGAACCGGAAGGCTCGCTCCTCGACGGCCCCCTGGCGCGCATCGTCACGGCGACGCGCGGCGCCGGCAAGATCGTCGGCGTCTTCGGCGGGCCGGGGGCGCGGGCGGGCGAATTGGCGCGGCGCGGCTTCGGCTTCGTCACCGTCGGCTTCGACGGCGGCTACGTGCGCGCCGGCATCGACGCGATGCTCGGGGCGATGGAGGGCTGATACCAAAGGGCATTGAGAACGACCTCTGGTATCAGCCCGAGGGTCTTCGTGAATTCAGAAGTGATGACAGGTGCTTCATGGTGAGGAGGGTGCCCCGGGGCACCCGTCTCGAACCATCGCGCGCGGCCGCTGCGCCATTCGCATCGGGCCAGAACGGCGCCCGCCACGCCATGAGCGCGGCGGGTGTGGCGCTTCACGTCTCGCCGAAGACCCGGGCGAAGATCGTGTCGACGTGCTTGAGGTGGTAGCCGAGGTCGAACTTCTCGCGGATCTCCTGCTCGCTCAAGGCCTTGCGGACGTCGGCGTCGGCGAGGAGTTGCTCCAGGAAGTCGACGGTCGCCGTGCCGGTCTTCTGGTAGCTGTCCCAGACCTTCATGGCGTTGCGCTGGACGAGGCGGTAGGCGTCCTCGCGGGAGACGCCGGCCTGGGTGAGCGCCAACAGGATGCGCTGGGAATGCACCAGGCCGCCGAGGCGGTTCATGTTGCCTTCCATGCGCTCGGGGTAGACCACCAGCTTCTCGACGACGCCGGCGAGCCGGTTCAGGGCGAAGTCGAGGGTCACCGTGGCGTCGGGGCCGATCATGCGCTCGACCGAGGAGTGCGAGATGTCGCGCTCGTGCCAGAGCGCGACGTTCTCGAGCGCCGGCACGACCATGCCGCGCACCAGCCGGGCGAGCCCGGTGAGGTTCTCGCTCAAGACCGGGTTGCGCTTGTGCGGCATCGCCGAGGAGCCCTTCTGGCCGGGGGAGAAATACTCCTCCGCTTCCAGGACCTCGGTGCGCTGCAGGTGGCGGATCTCGATCGCCACACGCTCGATCGACGAGGCGACGACGCCGAGGGTGGCGAAGAACATGGCGTGGCGATCGCGCGGGATGACCTGGGTCGAGACCGGCTCGATCGAGAGCCCCATCTTCGCGGCGACATGGGCCTCGACGCGCGGATCGATGTTGGCGAAGGTGCCGACCGCCCCGGAGATGGCGCAAGTCGCGATCTCGTCACGGGCGGCGACGAGGCGGGCGCGGTTGCGGGTGAACTCGGCGAAGGCTTCGGCGAGCTTGAGGCCGAAGGTCACCGGCTCGGCGTGGATGCCGTGGGAGCGGCCGATGGTGGCGGTGTGCCTGTGCTCCATCGCCCGGGTCTTCAGCGCCGCGAGCACCCGGTCGACGTCGGCGATCAAGAGGTCGCTGGCGCGCTTCAACTGGACCGAGAAGCAGGTGTCGAGCACGTCGGACGAGGTCATGCCCTGATGGACGAAGCGGGCCGAGGGGCCGACGATCTCCGACAGGTGGGTGAGGAAGGCGATGACGTCGTGCCTGGTCACCGCCTCGATCTCGTCGATGCGGTCGACGTCGAAGTTGGCGTCCTTCGCCTTGGCCCAGATTTCCGCCGCCGCTTCCCTCGGCACCACGCCGAGTTCGGCGAGCGCGTCGGTGGCGTGCGCCTCGATCTCGAACCAGATGCGGAAGCGGGACTGCGGCTCCCAGATGACGGTCATCTCGGGACGCGAATAGCGCGGGATCATGGGGCACCTCGGGTTCGGCGGGAGATCTCGGCGTCGCAGTAGCAGGAACGGCGCTTCGGCTCAACTCGGAGCGCTCGTCGGGGCAGGGCGATCGCTCGAAGAGGGTCGGTTCGAATACGGCCTCGGGAAGCCCCCGTCTTCCTTCTCCCCTCGTGGGAGAAGGTGGCCGCGAAGCGGTCGGATGAGGGG
>JAFHCF010000057.1:0-11712 GCA_048497495.1 Prosthecomicrobium sp. | reverse complement strand
TCGCCGCGTCGACATCGTTCGAACTCTCGAGAGGGCCGCGATCGCGGCCCTCTCGAGAGTTCGAACGATGTCGACGCGGCGATCAGCCGTAGATCGGGAAGCGGCGGCACAGCGCCGTCGCCTGTTCCTTGACGCGGGCCTCGACCTGGCCGTCGCCGGCTTCGCCGTTCTTCATGATGCCGTTGACGATCTCGCCGATCATCAGGCCGATTTCGCGGAATTCGGCGGTGCCGAAGCCGCGCGTCGTGCCGACGGGCGAGCCGAGACGGACGCCCGAGGTGATCATCGGCTTTTCCGGATCGTAGGGGATGCCGTTCTTGTTGCAGGTGATGTTGGCGCGCTTCAGCGCCTTCTCGGTCACCGTGCCGGTGGCCTTCTTCGGCCGCAGGTCGACCAGGACGAGATGGGTGTCGGTGCCACCGGAGACGAGGTCGAGGCCACTCTCGAGCAGGGCCTCGGCCATCGCCTGGGCATTGGCCACGACGTTGGCGGCGTAGCTCTTGAACTCGGGACGCAGCGCCTCGCCGAAGGCGACCGCCTTGGCCGCGATGACATGCATCAGCGGCCCGCCCTGAAGGCCGGGGAACACCGCCGAATTGATCTTCTTGCCGATGTCGAGATCTCGGCTGAGGATCATGCCGCCACGGGGACCGCGCAGGGTCTTGTGGGTGGTGGTGGTCACCACATGGGCGTGGTCGAGCGGATTGGGGTGCGCGCCACCGGCGACGAGGCCGGCGAAGTGGGCCATGTCGACCATGAAGATCGCCCCGACTTCGTCGGCGATCTCGCGGAAGGCCTTGAAGTCGATGCGGCGGGGATAGCCCGAGCCGCCGGCGACGATCAGCTTCGGCTTGTTGGCGCGCGCCAGATCACGCACCTCGTCCATGTCGATCAGGTGGGTGTCGCGGGTGACCTTGTAGGGCACCGGCTTGAACCACTTGCCGGACTGGTTGACCGGTGAGCCGTGGGTCAGGTGACCCCCGCAGGCGAGGTCGAGACCCATGAAGGTGTCGCCCGGCTGGAGGAACGAGAAGAACACCGCCTGATTGGCCTGGGCGCCCGAATGGGGCTGCACGTTGGCATACTCCGCGCCGAAGATCTGCTTGGCGCGCTCGATCGCGATGGTCTCGGCGACGTCGACCCATTCGCAGCCGCCGTAGTAGCGCTTGCCCGGATAGCCTTCGGCGTATTTGTTGGTCATCACCGAGCCCTGCGCCTCCAGCACCGCCTTGGAGACGATGTTCTCGGAGGCGATCAGCTCGATTTCGTCCCGCTGGCGGGCGAGTTCGTCGGCGATGGCCTTGGCGATCGCCGGGTCGCTCTCGGCCAGACCGGAGGAGAAGAAGCCCGGGAACAGGGGCTTGGCGGCTGAAAGATCGTTCATGCGGCACCTCTCTCTCGAGTCTTCACCGGAGTACTCCGGCCGTTCGGCGCGCCCGATAGCATGAAACGGGCGCGGAATCTTCCCCCTTCGCGCAAATCGAGCCCACGAACGACGCGAGCCCGGACGATGCCGGGCTCGAAGGGGACGTCGCGCGGGCGATCTCGTCGGACGAGATCACTCCTGCGCGACCAGCATACCGACGCCGTCGCGGTTGTAGATGTCGTCGCGGAAGTGGATGACGCCCTCGCGGGTGACCCAACCGGTGATGTAGTTGATGTAGACCGGGACGGGAGACCGCAGCTTGGCGTCGAGGCGGTTGCCGTTCCTGAGCGCGTCCTCGACCGCCTGCGGGGTCCAGCCGGGGGTGTCGCGCAGGAGCCAGGTCACCAGACCCTGGATGTTCTGGATGCGCATGCAGCCGGACGAATAGAAGCGGTTGTTGTCGCCGAACAGATCCTTGAACGGCGTGTCGTGCATGTAGACGTCATGCGTATTGGGGAAGGTCACCTTCACCGTCGACATGGCGTTGTCGTCGCCCGGATCCTGGCGGAACTGGTACTGGGTGGCCTGCACCGAATTCCAGTCGACCGCCCCGGGCGGGACTTCCTGGCCACGGCCGTCGAAGATGCGGATGTGGTTCTTGGCCAGATAATCCGGCTCGCTCTGCATCTTGGGGATGAGATCCTTGCGGATGATCGAGACCGGCACGTGCCAATAGGGATGGAAGTTGATCTCGCGGACCTGGGAGGTCAGCACCGGGGTCTGGCGATCGATCTTGCCGACCACCGCGTTGTGGCGCTCGGCGACGCGGCCGCCTTCCACCATCTCCAGCTCGGCGGCCGGGACGTTGAGGAAGATGTAGCGTTCGCCGAGGAAGCCCGACATCGAGCGGATGCGGATGAGGTTGGTCTCGAGCTGGCGCAGGCGCACGTCGGCGGTGACGTTCATGACGTCGAGCACGGTGTGATCGACGACGCCGTCGGGACGCAGGCCGTGGCGGACCTGGAAGCGACGGACCGCGGCGTCGACGTAGGAATCGAACGTGTCGCGGTAGCCGGTGCGCAGCTGCTCGGCCGGCATGTCGCCGGAGACGACGAGGCGCTGGCGCAGCAGCTGGACGACTTCGGAGCGGCTGCCGATCTTGAGCCGGGAGGACGAATTGACCTGGGGCCAGCCGCCACGCGCCACGAGTTCCTGGAGGCGCGGCATGGCGGCCTCCATCGCCACGCCGGTCTCCGGCGAGAGCAGGGGCGTGTCGGACTTGATGCGGTCGTAACGCGAGGTGTCGCCCGCGTCGAACTTCTGCTGCCACTCGCGCACCGCCTGCGACCGACTCAGCGCCTCGAGCGGCGTCTCGCCGGTGGGCTGTTCGGCGAAGGCGAGGCCGGGCATGGCGAAGAGGCCACCGAGGCCGCCGAGAAGGGCGCGTCGGCTGATGCGGGTCGTCGGGGCTGCAGGCTTCTGATGCACCGTCGAATTCTCCATCGCAATGGCCAAGTCCCGCTCGGGCGGCCGAAGCACGTCATAGTCGGATGTCGAGGCCCGAAGACCGGAACGACAGGACCGATGATCGCCTTGTGGCCCCGGGGCAGCCCTGGGACCGACGAAACGAGGACATCGCCACGACGTCCTCACCATCCATCGCGACCACCCGATTCAAATCGGACACGTTCGCGTCTTCCTGCCCGTTGGTCGACTTCCAATATGGCCGATTCATGTCGTCGTCGACCCTCACGATGGCGTGTAGGCGCGGTGAGGCGGTCGCGGCGGTCGGTTGTGGCCCCGGGGCAACGCCGCCCCGAGCCGCCAGATGGGCCGAAGCGGGGCGCCACGCCGGGTGGTCGCTCCTCGCCGCGCCCGGTCGCGGACGGCGCCAGGGCGACCGGCGCCGGCGGTCACACCTTGCGGCCGATCGCCAGGATGCCGTGGACGACGAGGCCGACGACCAGGCCGCTGGTCACGGCATGGAGACGGGGGGGAGGACGAGGACACGCTTCCGCTGGCCATGAAAGGGGCCGTCGAGGTGGCCCGATCGACCGAGCCGACGCAAGACGGTCGCGTGCATGGGTGGGCCGAAGACGTCGAGACGGCGACCGCCCCCATCCGACACCTGAAAACGCGAAACGGAGGCCGATGGATCGGCCTCCGCTCGGGATGGGTGATGTGATCGGTGTCGAGGTTTCGCGCCTCGCGGACGCTTGGTCTCAGAGGCGGTAGAGGATCTGGTCGGTCCAGAAGCGTTCCCGAAATCGGGCCTGCCCGATTTCGGATCTTCTCGAGGATGGAACGCTTGGTCTCAGAGGCGGTAGAGGATCTGGTCGGTCCAGAAGCGTTCCAGGCGTTGCAGCGACTTGTTGAGAACCTTGAAGTCGACCGAGCCGATGCCGCCGACCTGTTCGATCGAGCGCAGCTGGCGTTCGTAGAGACGGTCGACGATCGAGGCGATCTCACGACCCTTGTCGGAGAGCGAGACGCGGACCGAGCGGCGGTCGATGCGGGAGCGCTCGTGCTTGACGTAGCCACCCTCGACCAGCTTCTTGAGATTGTAGGAGACGTTCGAGCCGAGATAGTAGCCGCGGGTGCGCAGTTCGCCGGCGGTCAGTTCGGCGCCGCCGATGTTGAACAGCAGCAGCGCCTGCACGGAGTTGACGTCGTCACGGCCGACACGATCGAATTCGTCCTTGATGACGTCGAGAAGGCGGCGATGCAGCCGTTCGACGAGGGTCAGAGATTCGAGGTAGAGAGGGCGGATGCCTTCCTGTTCCTCGCTCTGGACGCCATAGTCGGCGGCCTTCTTGACGTTGTTCATAGCCATACGCCTCACTGTATTCGTTATTTCTGCTCGGGCGTTTTCTCGCCTCTTCATGTGCAGAATGTACCGACGTGAATCTAAAATCGGCTTAAATTGCATCATGAAATTTCGGTAAACCCAGACCACCGAGCAAAGTGCTGAATTTCTTCTGAACGAAGCAGCTCGAATTCGATTCATCTTCCGTCCACCAAGTGTGGAAAGACTCTGGTAAGCCTGTGGGAAAGTGGCGAAATCAGTCGTGCGAGAGGCGCGGCGCGGGGGCTTCGGTGCCGCCGAGGAGCCCGGCGGGGCGGAAGACCAGCACCACGACGAGGAGCGACAGCACCGCCGTGTCGCGCCATTCGCTGCCGAAGGCGGCGGTCCACGCGGCCTCGACGAGACCGACGAGAAGGCCGCCGAGCGCGGCTCCGGGCAGCGAGCCGATGCCGCCGACCACCGCCGCCACCACCGCCTTCAGCCCGAGCATGGTGCCCATGTGGAAGGAGGTGCCGCCCCAGGCGAGCGTCAGGATGGCGCCGGCGATGCCGGCCAGCGCGCTCGCCAGGGCGAAGGTGCCGACGAGAACCCGCGACGGATCGATGCCGAGGAGGCGGGCCATGGTCGCGTCGTCGGCGACGGCCCGCCAGTCGCGGCCGAAGCGGGTCTTGGGGAAGATCGCCAGCACCGCGACGGCCACCGCCAGCGAGAGGCCGACGACGAGGAGATGCATCGGTGTCACCAGGACGGTGAAGGGGCCGTCGGCGACGAGGCGCGGTTCGTTCATCAGGGGCTTCAGGAAACGATCGCGGGCGCCCGGGCTGCGGGCGACGAATTCCTGCAACGCGATCGACAGGCCGACGGTGGCGATCAGCAGCGGCTGGGCGGCACGGAAGGCGAGCGGGGCATAGACGACGCGACCGAGCACCCCGCCCCAGGCGGCGCCGATCACGGCGGCGGCGACGAGGGCGACGCCGACCAGCGGGCCGACGGCGGCGATGCCCAGCCCCTCGATCAGCAGCGCGCCGATCAACGCGCCCCAGGCGCCGAGCATGGCGATGTCGCCGAAGGCGAAGTTGATGCGGCCGACGAGGCCCCAGATCAGGGCGCAGGCGATCGCCAGGAGCGCGTAGAGCGCCGCCGGGGCGCCGGCGTCGATGAGTTGCTGGAGGCGCAGCGCCACCGTCGGCGGCAGCGTCACCAGCCCGCGCGACACCGAGCCGGGATCGATCGTCACCCGCGACAATCCCTCGGCGACCGCGACCGGATCGGCGAGCCAGAAGCGCTTCAGGATGAAGAAGCGCGCCTCGTTCATCTCCCCGGCGCCGGTCCTCACCCCGAGCAGCGCCCGACGATCGCCCGAGGCGCCGTCGATGCCGAAGGCGCAGACGAGATGACGCAGATAGGGCGGATGGCCGCCGGTCGCGACCGTGTAGGTCAGCCGGACGTTGCCGGGGCGCGCCGGATCGGGCTCGGCGGCGACGAGCGTCAGCCGCGCCCCCGGCTGCTCGACGGCGGGCAGGACCGAGATGCAGGTGTCGCGGGTCAGGGGATCGACGACCGCGCAGGCGGCGAGGAAGAGGAGCGGCAGCAGGACGAGGACGCGAAGGGCGACGCCCAGCCTCCCCTCCCCGCGGGCCCGCGGGCTGGAACTCCCTTGCGAGAGGTCCCGCCCCGGGCCGCCGGAGGTCATCCTTCGGCCTTCAGCTTCTCGGCGATGCGCAGGGCGAAATAGGTCAGGACGCCGTCGGCGCCGGCGCGCTTGAAGGCCATCAGGCTCTCCATCATGGCGCGGTCGCCGTCGATCCAGCCGTTGGCGGCCGCCGCCTCGATCATCGCGTATTCGCCCGACACCTGATAGGCGAAGGTCGGCACGCCGAAGGCGTCCTTGATGCGGCGGACGATGTCGAGATAGGGCATGCCCGGCTTGACCATGACCATGTCGGCGCCCTCCTCGATGTCGAGGGCGGCCTCGCGGATGGCTTCCTCGGTGTTGGCCGGGTCCATCTGATAGGTGCGCTTGTCGCCGCGCAGCGTCTTGTTGGTGCCGACCGCGTCGCGGAACGGCCCGTAGAAGGCGGAGGCGTATTTCGCCGAATAGGCCATGATCTGGACATGGGTGAAGCCGGCGTCGTCGAGGCCGCGACGGATGGCGCCGATGCGGCCGTCCATCATGTCGGAGGGCGCGATCATGTCGGCGCCGGCTTCCGCCTGGACCAGGGCCTGGGCGACGAGCCGGGCGACGGTCACGTCGTTGACGATCTCGTCGCCCTCCATCAGGCCGTCGTGGCCGTGGGAGGTGTAGGGGTCGAGCGCCACGTCGGTGATCAGGCCTATTTCCGGCACATGGGCCTTGATCGCCCGGCAGGCGCGGCAGATCAGGTTGTGCGGATTGAGCGCCTCGCTGCCGAGTTCGTCGCGCAGGTCCGGATCGGTATAGGGGAAGAGGGCGAGCGCCGGAATGCCGAGCGCGGCCGCCCGCTCCGCCTCGCGCACCGCGAGATCGACCGACAGGCGCTCGACGCCCGGCATCGAGGCGACCGGCTCGCGCCGGCCCTCGCCGTCGAGGATGAAGAGCGGCCAGATCAGATCGTCGACGGTGATGGTGTTCTCGCGCACCATGCGGCGCGACCAGTCGGTGCGGCGATTGCGGCGCATGCGCCGGCCGGAAAGAATGGCGCCCATGTCGGCGGCGATGCGCCCGGCCTCGAGATGCTTCTCGCTCATCTTCTCTTCGTTCCCTCGCGCGGCGGCCGTGGGCGGCCCCGCCGCCGGTCTGATTAGCACGCGGGGGAGAGCGGGTCACGATCGGGGCGATCACCGAAGGGTGATGGGGCCGCGCCGGCGCATATCACCTCCGATGCCGAGCGATTTCACCCACATCCCGCGCATTTCGCCACAGCCCCGCGCGCAACGGCGGCGATTGACGCGTCAGCGACGCCTCACTACTCCTCGGACCAACGAGACGCCGAAAACGGCGCCGGGCGGGTTGGCGCGACGTGTGGGGGAAATGGCCATGGACTTCGACTTCTCCGAGGACACGTCGGCCTTTCGAGACGTCGCCGCCGCCTTCGCCCGCGAGCGTTTCGCCCCTCACGCGGCCGCATGGGACGCCGGCTCGATCTTCCCGGTCGAGGCGCTGAGGCAGGCCGCGGCGCTCGGCTTCGCCGCGATCTATGTCGGCGACGACGTCGGCGGCTCGGGGCTCTCGCGCCTCGACGCGGCGGTGATCATGGAGGAGCTGGCGCGCGGCTGCACCTCGACCACCGCCTACATCTCGATCCACAACATGGCGGCGTGGATGATCGACACCTGGGGGACGGCGGAGCAGCGCGCCCGCCGGCTGCCGGATCTGGCGTCGATGGCGACCTTCGCCTCCTATTGCCTGACCGAACCGGGGGCCGGATCGGATGCCGCGGCGCTGGCCACCAAGGCCGCGCGCGACGGCGACGATTATGTGCTGAACGGCACCAAGGCCTTCATCTCCGGCGGCGGCGCCTCGGACGTCTACGTCTGCATGGTGCGCACCGGCGGGCCCGGCCCCAAGGGCATCTCGGCGCTGATCGTCGACAAGGACACGCCCGGGCTCTCCTTCGGGGCGCAGGAGAAGAAGATGGGCTGGAAGAGCCAGCCCACCGCCGCCGTGATCTTCGACAATGCCCGGGTGCCGATCGCCAACCGCTTGGGCCAAGAGGGCGAGGGTTTCAAGATCGCCATGGCCGGGCTCGACGGCGGCCGTCTCAACATCGCCGCCTGCTCGCTCGGCGCGGCCGCCGAATGCCTCGATCGGACGCTGCGCTACGTCAAGGAACGCAAACAGTTCGGCAAGCCGATCGGCGACTTCCAGGCGCTGCGCTTCCGCCTCGCCGACATGGCGACCGAACTCGAGGCGGCGCGGCTCCTCGTCCACAAGGCGGCGTGGATGCTCTCCGCCAAGGATCCCAAAACCGGCGACGCCCGCGTCACCCGCGCCTGCGCCATGGCCAAGCGCTATGCCACCGACGTCTGTCACACGATCATCGACGAGGCATTGCAGATGCATGGCGGCTACGGCTATCTCGCCGACTTCGAGATCGAGCGTTTCCTGCGCGACACGAGAGTCCACCGCATCCTCGAGGGCACCAACGAGGTGATGCGGCTGATCGTGTCGCGCGATCTCCTCGACGATTGAACCGCCCTCCCCTCATCCATCGCCCCGGAGCCCCCATGAGCGACCATTCGACCGACGAGATCCGTTTCGAGACGCGCGGCCGCGCCGGCGTGGTGGTGATGGATCGGCCGAAGGCGCTCAACGCCCTGACCCATGCCATGATCGAGGCGATGTGGACCCAACTCGCCGACTGGCGCGACGACGCCTCGGTCGCCCACGTCGTCTTGACCTCGACCAGCGAGAAGGCGTTCTGCGCCGGCGGCGACATCCGCCGCGTCCACGACATGGGGCGGGCCGGCGATTCCCATCTCACCGACTTCTTCCACGACGAATATCTGCTCAACCGGGCGATCCACCGCTACCCCAAGCCCTTCACCTCGCTGATCGACGGCATCTGCATGGGCGGCGGGGTGGGCTTGTCGGCCCATGCGCCGTTCCGGGTCGGCTCGGAGAAGACGCTCTTCGCCATGCCGGAGGTCGCCATCGGCTTCTTCCCCGACGTCGGCGGCACCCACATGCTGTCGCGGATGCCGGGCGAGACCGGCGCCTATCTCGCCATGACCGGGGGACGGCTGAAGGCGGCCGACTGCCTCGCCGTCGGCTTCCTCACCCACCACGTCGCCTCGGCGCGGATGGGCGAACTCCTGGCGGCGCTCGGCGAGGCGGACGATCCGGCGCCGCTGCTCGCCGCCTTCCACACCGATCCGGGCGAGGCGCCGATCGCGGCCCTGCGTCCGGCGATCGATCGCCTGTTCGTCGGCGACGATGCGGCGGCGATCGTCGCCCGCCTCGAGGCGGAGCCGGGCGAATGGGCGGCGGGTCTGGCGGCGCTGATCCGGGTGAAATCGCCGACCTCGGTCGCCGTCGCCTTGCATCAGGTGCGGATCGGCGGTTCTCTCTCCTTCGAGGACTGCATGCGGACCGAGTTCCGTATCGTCTCGCGCATCCTCGATGGCCACGACTTCTATGAGGGCGTGCGATCGGTGTTGATCGACCGCGACAACGCGCCGGATTGGCGGCCGGTGTCGTTCGCGGCGATCGAGGCGGGCGCCGTCGAGGCTCACTTCACGACGATACCGGCGCGCGGCGATCTCCGATTCGACCCCGCGTGAGCCGAGCGGCAGAGAGGAAGACCCGATGGCACGGATCGAGACGATCGGCTCGGCGCAGCAGCCGGCCCCGGAGACGGCGCGACCCCGCTGGCGGCAGGCGCACGACATCTTCCTCAGGATCTTGTCGGTGGTCTATCTCGCCTGGGCCTTGTGGGAATGGGCGGCGCTGATCGGCCTGGTGCCGCCGCTGGTCGAACCGAGCCGCACCAACCTGCCGCGCCAGGGCGCGACGCTGTTCTTCGCCGCCTTCGACCCGGTCGCCGCCGTCGGCCTGTGGCTCGGCTCGGCGTGGGGCACCGCGACCTGGCTGGTGGTCACCTTCGCCCGCATCCTGATCCACACCGGTTACGCCGGCATCTTCGGCTGGACCGGTCCGTGGACCATCCTCCAGGTGGTGTCGGTGGTGATCTATCTGGTGCTGTTCTTCATGGCGGAACGCGCCGACCGCGAAGCCAAGAAGCGGCGCCGGCAGCGCGAACCGTCGCAGGGCTGAAGGCCCGCGGGTCGAAATCATCGAAGAGAAACGGGGCCGCGCCGGATGCGATCGGGGGCGAGAACCCCACCGGTTCATCAACGGGAGGACGGAATGGCGACCATCGGTTTCATCGGACTGGGCAACATGGGTGGGCCGATGGCGGCCAATCTGGTGAAGGCCGGGCACGCGGTCCAGGGTTTCGATCTCTCCGCCGACAGTCTGGCGCGCCTCGCCGCCGCCGGCGGATCACCCGCCCGCACCATCGCCGAGGCGGTCGCCGGGGCCGAGGTGGTGGTCTCGATGCTGCCCGAGGGCCGTCACGTCGAGGCGACCTACGGCGGGCCGTCGGGGGCGGTGGCGCTCGCCGCGCCCGGCACGCTGTTCATCGACAGCTCGACCATCCACGTCGAGACGGCGCGCGCCATGGGCCGGCTCGCGAGCGAGAAGGGCTTCGCCTTCGTCGACGCGCCGGTCGCCGGCGGCGTCGGCGGGGCCGCGGCCGGCACCCTCACCTTCATGGTCGGCGGCGACGCGGCGGCCTTCGAGCGGGCGCGGCCGGTGCTCGAGAAGATGGGCAAGACCATCGTCCACGCCGGCGACGTCGGCGCCGGACAGGCCGCCAAGATCTGCAACAACATGGTGCTCGGCATCTCGATGATCGGGGTCTGCGAGGCCTTCGCGCTGGCCGCCAAGCTCGGTCTCGACGCCCAGAAGCTCTACGACATCTCGTCGACCGCCTCGGGCCAGTGCTGGTCGCTGACCTCCTATTGCCCGGTGCCGGGGCCGGTGCCGACGAGCCCGGCCAACCGCGACTATGTCCCGGGGTTCTCGGCGGCGATGATGCTGAAGGATCTCAAGCTCGCCCAGGACGTGGCGAGCAGCGCCGGCCAGGCGACGCCGATGGGAGCGGAAGCCGCCCAGCTCTACAAGCTCTTCGTCGACCAGGGCAACGCCGGCGTCGACTTCTCCGGCATCATCCGTTTCCTCGAAGGGGCGTGAGGCGGACGCCGGCGGGCGCGATTCGGCGTGAAATTCTGCCGAGAATCGCCGATCGGCATCTGTCCGTCATGAAGCGATCCGATACACTGCATAGGCTTCGCCGTGGCGGATCGATCAGATCGCCGTGGCGACCGAGAGACGACGACGTCGTGGCGGCGACGGGCCGAGCCATCCCGCGAGGCGCGAGAATGCGACCCGCTACAAGGAGTATGTCATGTCTTATCTGCGCAAGGGCGTCACCGGCGAGCCGGTCAAGATCCTCCAGGCCAAGCTCGGCGTCACCGCCGACGGCGACTTCGGCCCCGGCACCGAAAAGGCGCTGAAGGACTTCCAGTCGGCCCATGGCCTCGCCGCCGACGGCATCGCCGGCCCCGACACCTTCATGGCGATGGGTCTCGGCGAACTCGTCCTGCTCGGCCAGGGCACCAAGGGCGCGACGGTGAAGAAGCTCCAGGAGGCGCTCGGCATCGGCGCCGACGGCGACTTCGGCCCCGGCACCAAGAAGGCGCTGATCGCCTTCCAGCAGGCCCATGGCCTCGAGGCCGACGGCCTCGCCGGCCCGGCGACGCTCTCCAAGATGCCCGCCTTCGCCGCCACCGTCTCCGCCGAGCACGTCGCCAAGGCGGCGCTTCCGGCCGGCGCCGCCGCCTCGGGCGAGCGCCTGCCGAGCGCCCCGGGCACCGTCGCCGACGCCTCCGAGCCGGCGCCGTCGCAGTCGGTGTGGGGCACGGTCAAGGGCTGGTTCAGCTGATCGAACCCGTCTGATCGATCGAAGACATGCGAGCCCGCGACGGCCGCCCCTCG
>JAFHCF010000056.1:0-27150 GCA_048497495.1 Prosthecomicrobium sp. | reverse complement strand
CTGAAGAGCTGGATCCCCCAGGGGGTGAACTTCAGAGGCAGATGGAAATGCTCCTCGACCCGATCGACGACGAAACGGAACGGCAGGACGTCGAGGAAACGCGGTGCCCCCTCCGTCTCGCCACGGGCCGCATACCAGTCGCCGAGGTGAAAGACGCATTCCCAGGCGCCGCGCGTCACGCCCTCGCCCTTCACGACCGGGTGGTGCAACTGCCCGTCGGCGGCGAGGCGACCAGCGGCGACGAGACGCCGTTCCGGTTCGAGCGAGAAGAGTTCGACGCGAAGGCCCTCGGCGGCGATGCCGCGTGCGATATCGACGCCGTGAATGGATATGCCGCCCGCCATCGATGTCCCCCCGTCGCGAGGCGCCCATGGTAGATCGAGCCGACGAGACCGCGCCAGTGGCAGCCTTGGCGCCGGCGCTCGCCGCCATGACGATGCTCCAGGCCGTCGTCGCCGCCGCGCTCTTCGCGCCGGGGCTGGTTGCGTCCGTCGCCGGCTTCGGCGCGGAGCGTCTCGCCCTGTGGTCTTCGGTGGTCTTCGCCGTCGGTACCGCCACGGCGCTCATGGGCGGAGCCTTCGTCCGTCGGCGAGGCCCGGTGCCGACGGCGATCTTCTGCGCCTTTGCCGTGGTGGTCGGATGTTGCCTCCTCGCCGCATCCACCGGCACGGTCGTCTTCGTCGTCGCGGCTGTCGCCGTGGGGTTCGCCTTCGGCCCCGAGACGCCGGCCTCGACCGCGCTGCTGGGCGCACTCACGCCACCCGCCCGCCGCCCCCTCGTCATGTCGGTTCGCCAGACCGGCAACCAGATCGGCGCGGCGAGCGCCTCGCTGGTGCTGCCGATGGTCGCTGCATCGCTCGGCGTCGGCTGGGCCTTCGGCCTGGTGGCCGCCGGCGCGTCGGTGCTCGTGATCGTTCTCCTGGTACTCTCGCGCGGCTGGCGCACCGAGGTCGTGGTCGGCGCCGCTCTGTCGCCGCGCGCCGTCGTGCGTCTCCTGTGGGAGCGGCCCGATCTCGCCGGGCTCGCCTTCGCGTCGATCCCGTGGGGCGCGCTGCAACTGCTCGTCAACGGCTGGACGGTCCTTCTGGCGGTCGAGACCTGGGGGCTCGAACCCGTCGCCGCCGGGTGCCTTCTCGCCACGGCGCAGATCGGCGGTCTCGTCGGGCGGCTGGGCTGGGGCGCCGTGGCGATGCGGGTGGGAACACGGCCGCTCCTGGTGGCGCTCGGCCTCGCCATGGGGGCAACCGCCGCGCTGCTCGCCCTCGCCGGCGCGAGCCTTCCTGCGCCGTTGCTCTGGGCCGGCGCCGCGGTCCTCGGGCTGACGGCGAGCGGCTGGAACGGCCTCTTCGTCGCCGAGGTGGCGCGTCTGGCGCCGGCGGGGCGTATGGCCGAGACCACCGGCGCCGTCCTCACCGTTTCCTATTTCGGTCTCATGCTCGGCCCGATCGTCATAGCCTTCGTCAGCGCGCTCGCCGGTCTTCCCGTCGCCTTCGCCATGATCGGCCTCACCGCGGCGCTCGCCGCCGTCGGATTGTCGCGAGGTCGTTCATGAATGCCGACTGCGTCGTCATCTTGCTCTTCGACCACGCGCTGGTTCCCGCACCGCTCCTCCCTTGTCGCCGCGGGAGCGATGGTCTACCGATCGGCCGCCCGCCCGTGGAGCCGCGAGAACGGGATCGTCGGGTCCTCGCCGCCGCGATCGAGGCCCCGACTTCCGAGTGAACGCCATGGAAACCGAGACGCCCGTCCGCATCCGCCGCGCCAAATCGGACCCGTCGCTGACCGACCGGGCGGCCGAGGCGCTTCGACTCGAAATCGTCTCCAACCGCCTCCCGCCCGGCGCGACCCTGGTCGAGAGCCAGCTCGTCGAACGGTTGGGCGTGTCGCGGACACCGGTCCGCGAGGCCCTGAAACTCCTCGCCGCCGAGGGGCTGGTGGATCTACGCCGCAACCGCGCGGCGATCGTCGCGCCGCTCGATCCGGTGGGGCTCGCCCATCTGTTCGAAGTCGAGGAAGCGCTGGAGTCCTTCGCCGCCGGCCTCGCCGCCGTGCGCATCTCGGCCGCCGACCTCGATCGGCTGGAGCGTCTCCACATCCTGATGGAGAGCGCCGAAGACGCCGGTGATCGCGACCGCTACGTCAAGCTGAACCAGCAGATCCACATTCTGATCATGGTCGCCAGCGGCAATCCGGCCCTGGTCAAGACCCACGAACGCGTGCTCGGGGGCCTGCAACGGGCGCGCAACCTCGCCTTGGCGACCGAGGGGCGGGTCGAGGAATCGATCTCCGAGCACAGCGAGATCCTCGAAGCGCTGCGATGCGGTGATCGCGAACGGGCGCAGCGATCCATGGCGCGGCACGTGGCGCGAACCGGGTCCATCGTGGCGGAGATCTGCCGGGATCGTCTTCATGGCGGTCGGATGGTGCGGTCCGAGCGGATGCGCGGTCAGCGGCTCTCCCGCTGAAGACGGTGCGGGGGAAAGCGGCAAGGTCGATCTCCTGGAGGCCGGCCTCGTCGGCGCGCCGTAAGAGGACATCGGCGAAATTGCGCCAGACCCGGGCTTTCAGGCTGATCGGTGTTCCAGATCGTTGATTTCATTTGAAGCAATGGGGTCGATCGACGGCGCCGGATCACGGACGCCTTCGCCCATGAAGCACCCCTGCCAGCGCCGGACGGTCGTCTTCGAAGGACCGGCGACGGCCATGATCTCGCTCGGGCCGACACCGTCGGCACTCAGCAGCCCGACCCGGGCACGCCGGACATGCTTCTCTGCCGTGTTGCGATCCGCGACCAGAACGTCGAGCCGCCGCCGGTCGGCCTCGCCGAGGGTGATCGATATCCTGGTGCGCATGCGCAAGATTCGCACATCCCGCCGCCGAACAGGATCCCTCGAAGGATTCTCCCGCTTCGGTCGATCCACCAGCGCATCGAGTCTTGTCGAGTCTGCTCGACCATATGACGCCTGTACTCGCCAGCTCCCTGGCGGGGGGCTTGGATGCCGGAGGGCTCCGTGAGCTCGCCTCGCCTCTATCGACGCGGCGGACCGCTTTCGACATGGGCCGCCTGGTCGTCGGGTACGACCAACAGATGGGCGCGCTCCGGGGTGGTGACGGCGAAGCGGTGCGGGCCGAGTTCGTGGAAATAGGATCGCATTTCGCCGATGAACTCGCGCAGGAAGGCGGGTTTGCGATGGCCGTAGGGGTCGACGACGATCAGGGTCGGCGGCGGCAGGTCCTCCAGTAGGGGGCGGCGAGCCAAGAGGGGGCCATCGTCCATGACGCCGGCACTTGGGCGCATATTGAGTAGAGCGACGCCGAATCCGGCGCCGACGGCGGCGCGCACCGTCTCGTAGGAGCGGGTACGAAATCCGATGCGACGGCTGCGGCCGGTCATCTCGAAAATGGTCGAGAAATAGGTGGCGGTCTGGGGCAGATCGAGAAGCACCATGGGGCGATCGACGAAATCCTCGAGCGAGACCACCGCTTGTTCGGCCAGTGGATCATCGGCCCGCATCAGGAGATGCGCCGGCATGCGGCAGATCGGCGTGATGTAGCCGACGAAGGGCGAGCCGATGTCGTAGGTCACCGCCGCGTCGACGAAGCCACTCTCCAGCCAGACGCGCAGTTGGGCCTGGTCCCCCTCCAACAGGGCGATGTCCATCGGTCCCGTCCGCGCAACCAGGCGACGCAGTACCTCCGGCATGAACAGTGGACCGAAGGGTTCGAAGCAGCCGATGCGCACCGAGCGGGGTCGGTCGCCCATGGTGCCGATCTCACGGGCGAACTCGGCCTCTGCCGAAAGGAGGCTCCGCGCGGCGGCGATGTAGCGCTCGCCGGCTGGCGTCGGATGCATGCCCTTCGACGGTCGCCGGGTGAACATCTTGGCGTGGATCTCGGCTTCGGCGAGATCGATCGCTGCGAGGATCGAGGACTGCGAGATACCCAGATCGCGCGACGCCGCCTGGATGCTACCCAGGCGTGCGACTTCGACGACGTAGCGGATCTGGCGGAGGCTGAGGGGCATCGCTTCATCTATCCAATGAATGAAAGAAGGCTGCAGAATATATTTTATATGGGAGGCTGGCCACGACAGAATGCCTCTCAGACGGGCAGGGGGAAAAACGCCCTCCTTTCGGGCAGAAGGGTTCATCGATGCAGAGTGCTCTCCCCTCGTTCGTCGCCGCCGATGATGGTCCGCAGGTCGCAGCCCTCGGAAAAGGCTACGCGAGCGGCAGCTTCTCTCCGGTGGAGGTGACGAAGGCGGCGCTCGCGTGCGCCGAAGCGATCAACTCGACGCTGAAGGCCTTCGCCTCGCTCGACTCCGTCGGCGCACTCGCCGCCGCCGGAGCCTCCGAGACGCGCTGGCGTGAGGGCCGTCCGCTGTCGCCGATCGACGGCGTGCCGACGACGATCAAGGAACTGGTCCGCGTCGCCGGCTGGTCGGTGCGCTACGCCTCCACCACCACCGACCCCACCCCCTATGGCGAAGACGCCCCTGTCGTGCAGCGGCTGCGTGACGCCGGTGCGGTGTTGATCGGCCTCACCACCTCGCCTGAATTCGGCTGGAAGGCGGTGACCGACAGCCGTGCCGGCGGCATCACCCGCAACCCCTGGGACCCGAGCCTGACCTCCGGCGGCTCGTCCGGCGGCGCGGCGGTGGCGGCGGCCTGCAATGCCGGGGTGCTGCATCTGGGCACGGACGGCGGCGGCTCGATCCGCGTGCCCGCCGCCTTCTGCGGGATTTCCGGCCTGAAGCCGACCTTCGGCCGCATCGCGGCCTACCCGGCGAGTTCCTTCGGCACCGTCGCCCATCTCGGGCCGATGGCGCGTCGGATGGAGGACGCGGCACACATGATGGCAGTCATGGCCGGGCGCGATCTCGCCGACTGGGCGCAAGGCGCCGGCGCACTTCCCGGCATCGATCCCGATCTCGGCGAGGCGGTGATCGCCGGTGCACGCATCGGCGTGTGGTCGACCCCGCCGTGCGGCGGCGTCGACCCGGAGATCGCCACGGCCTTCGCCTCGACGCTGGCGCGGATCGAGGTGTTGGGCGGCAAGCTCGAGGCGGTCGATCTGCCTTTCGCCGACCGTCTCACCGAGATCTTCGAACGGCATTGGTACACCGGCGCCGCCATGCGGCTGACCGCCGTGCCCGAATATCTGCGCGGCGACGTCGATCCAGGATTCCTGGAAATCGCCGCCGCCGGTAGCGCCTTCCGCGCGGTCGAATTGGTTGCGGCCGAGGTGGCGCGTGCCGAATTCGGCGCTGAGATGGATCGGCTGCTCGCGCGCTACGATTTTCTCGTGTCGCCGGCCACGGCCGTCCTGCCCTTCGGCGCCGGGCTCGAGGTGCCCGAAGCGAGCGGGCTGGCGCGCTGGATCGATTGGGCGGGGTTCAGCTTCCCGATCAATCTCAGCCAGCAGCCCGCCGCCGTGGTGCCGGTGGCCCTGTCGCGCGCAGGACTGCCGATCGCCATTCAGATCGTCGGCCGGCGTGGCGACGATGCCGGCGTTCTCGCCGCCGGGCGCGATCTCCAGGTTTCCCTCGGTGGGAGCATCGGATGACGCGACACCCCGTCACGTCCGCGCCGGCGTCACCGCCCTCCGCCCTCGGCCGACAGGAGCCAGACATGTCCATGCACCTCGCACCCGACGACGTCGAACGTCGCGATCTGGCGGCGGCCTACCGGCTGATCGCCCATCTCGGCATGGACGACAGCATCTTCACCCACATCTCGGCCAAGGCTCCCGGCGGCGGCGACCTGTTCCTGCTCAACTCCTATGGCCAACGCTTCAGCGAAGTGAAGGCGTCGGAACTGGTCACCGTCGACATCGACGGCACGGTGGTCGACGATCCACTCGGCCACGGCATCAACGCCGCCGGTTTCACCATTCATTCCGCCGTCCACGCCGCCCGCCCGGACGTCGGCTGCGTGTTGCATACCCATACGGTCGCCGGCGTCGCCGTCTCCAGCCTGGCGGACGGATTGCTGCCGCTGAACCAGTGGGCGCTGCAGTTCCATGGCCGCATCGCCTACCACGACTACGAGGGCATCGCCCTCGATCTCGCCGAGCGTGAGCGGCTGGTGGCCGATCTCGGCACCGCGAACGCGATGATCCTGCGCAATCACGGCCTGATGACCTGCGGTCGCAGCATCGGCGAGGCCTTCGTGCTGATGCACAATCTCGAACGCGCCTGTCTGGCCCAGGTCGCCGCTCTGAGCATGGGCGCGAAGCTGCGTCTGCCCAACCCCGAGGTCTGCGGCCGCACCGTGGCGCAATACGACGCCTGGGATTCCCACCATTCCGCGTCCGGCCTCGAGGATCCCGAATGGGATGCCTTCCGGCGTCTGGCGCGGCAAGTCGCCCCCGACTTCGATCACTGAGCCTCGCCTTCCCATCCCCCCCGAACCGGAGGAATCGGTCCCCATGAACGCCAAACTGCTCGGACCTCTCGCGACGTCCGCCGTCCTCGCCGCCTGTCTCTCCGGCACCGCGCTCGCGGGTCCCAAGGACGGCGGCCGCGCCAATGTGGTGATCCAGCCGGAACCGCCGGGGATAATGACCGCCATCGTCCAGAACGCCCCGGCGCAGATGGTCGGCGGCAACATCTTCGAGAGCCTGCTGCGCTTCGACACGGATCTGAAGCCCAAGCCGCAGCTCGCAACCTCCTGGGAGATCTCGCCGGACGGCCTGACCTACACGTTCAAGCTGCATGATGGCGTGAAGTGGCATGACGGCAAGCCCTTCACCTCGGCCGACGTGGTCTTCTCCGCCGACAAGTTCCTGCGCGAGACCAACCCACGCACCCGCGCCTCGCTCGCCCATGTCGACACCATCGCCGCGCCCGACGACCTGACCGTGGTGTTCAAGCTGAAGGAGACCTTCGGTCCTTTCATCCGCATGTTCGAGGCCGGCACCCTGCCGATCGTGCCGAAGCACATCTATGAAGGCACCGACTACAAGGCCAATCCGGCCAACAACGCGCCGATCGGTACCGGCCCGTTCAAGTTCGCCGAATGGATCAAGGGCAGCCACATCAAGCTGGTCAAGAACCAGGACTATTACGAGAAGGGTCTGCCCCATCTCGACGAGATCTACTGGCACGTCATCCCCGACGCCGCCGCCCGTTCGGTCGCCTTCGAGACCGGCAAGATCGACATCCTGCCCGGCGGCTCGGTCGAGAACTTCGACGTTCCCCGCCTCGCCAAGACCAAGAACGCCTGCATCACCGACAAGGGCTGGGAGTTCTTCGCACCGCAGTCGTGGCTGTGGTTCAACCATCGCCAAGGCGTCACCGCCGACGTGCGCTTCCGCAAGGCCGTCTCCTATGCCATCGACCGCAAGTTCGCCCACGAGGCGCTGTGGAACGGCATGGGCAAGGTCTCGACCGGTCCCTTCGCCGATTCCACCACCTTCCGAGACGATTCGGCGGTCGTGAAGTACGACTTCGATCCGGCCAAGGCCAAGGCGTTGCTGAAGGAGATGGGTTACAAGGGTGAAGTCATCCGCTTCCCCTTCATGCCCTATGGCGAGACTTGGCAGCGCTGGGCCGAGGCGATCAAGCAGAACCTCGAAGAGGTCGGCATCAAGGTCGAGCTCATTTCAACCGATGTCGCCGGCTGGAACAAGAAGATGGGCGATTGGGATTTCGATATCTCGACCACGTTCCTCTACCAGTACGGCGATCCGGCGCTCGGCGTCTCGCGTGCCTATCTCTCGAGCAACATCGCCAAGGGCTCGCCGTTCAACAACGTCGGCGGCTATTCCAACCCCGACGTCGACAAGGGCTTCGCCGAGGGTGCCACCGCCTTCCCCGACAGCGCGCGGCAGAAGGCCTATTCCGCCGTGCAGAAGAAGCTCTCCGAAGACGCGGTCTATGCCTGGCTGATCGACCTGAAGTTCCCGACGATCACCCATTGCAACGTCAAGAACCTGATCACCACCGGCATCGGCGTCAACGACGGCTTCAAGGAAGCCTGGATCGAGTGAACACACCGACCCGGTAGGGTGCAGGTCGCGACCCCTCCTGCACCCTACCGGGCGATGCCCTCGGATCCTCGCCGAGCCCCCGCGACGCTCGCCATCTCCCGCTATCCCACCGACGAGGTCCCGTCCGATGCAGACGCTCTGGTTTCTCGTGTCCCGTCTGGCCAAGGGCGTGCTCGTGGTACTGGCCATCGTCATCCTCGACTTCTTCCTGATCCATCTCGCACCGGGCGACCCGGCGGCGGTGATGGCCGGAGAATCAGGGGCGACCGACGACACCTTCCTGTTGCAGCTACGGGAGAAGTTCGGGCTCGATAAACCGCTCCTCACCCAACTCGGGCTCTATCTGTGGGGCGTGGTCCGGCTCGATCTCGGTTATTCCTATCGCCAGCAGATGCCGGTGTTCGATCTGGTGCTCGACCGCCTGCCGGCGACTCTGCTCCTGACCGGCACCGCCTTCGCCTTCTCGCTGGTGGTCGGGGTGGCAATGGGGGCCGTCGCCGCCGCCCACAAAGGCAAGCCGCTCGACCGCCTGATCACCACGGTGTCGCTGGCCTTCTATGCGACACCGTTGTTCTGGATGGCGTTGATGGCGGTCCTGGTGTTCTCGGTGTGGCTCGACTGGCTGCCGGGCTTCGGCTTCGAAACCGTCGGCGGCCATGCCTCGACGCTCGACCGGGTGATCGACGTGGCCCAGCATCTGATCCTGCCCGGGGTGACGCTCGGATTGTTCTTCACCGCCGTCTATGTGCGGATGACGCGGGCGTCGATGATCGAGGTGGTGCGCCAGGACTTCGTCAAGACGGCACGGGCCAAGGGGCTTGCGGAAAGCGTCATCCTGCGGCGCCACGTCTTGCGCAATGCCGTCCTGCCGGTGGTGACACTGGCCGGTCTCCAGGCCGGGCAGATGGTCGGCGGGGCGGTGATGACCGAGACGGTGTTCGCCTGGCCCGGTATCGGTCGGCTGATGTACGAGGCTCTGATGCAGCGCGACTACAATCTCCTGCTCGGCGTGTTCCTCGTCTCCGCGGCCATGGTGGTGGTCTTCAACATCCTGACGGATCTCGTCTATCGTTTGGTCGATCCGCGCATCGAGGTGCCCCGATGAACGGTTTCGTCTTCCGCTTCCGCCGCCATCACACAGCTATGCTCGGCTTGGCCATCGTCATCGTGGTCATCATCTTCGCTCTGTCGGCGCCCTATCTCTATCCGCAGTCGCCGTGGAAGATGGTCCAACGCCCGTTCGTGCCGCCCTTCGCCCTGACGCAGGTGCCGCTCGGCACCGATACGCTCGGTCGCAACGTGGCGAGCGGCCTCGTCCACGGCGCCCGGGTATCGCTGCTGATCGGCACGGTGTCGACGCTGGTGGCCCTGGCCATCGGCGTGCCGCTCGGCGCGGTCGCCGGCTATTTCGGCGGACGAGTCGACGATCTGGCGATGCGCTTCACCGAGTTCTTCCAGACCGTGCCGAGCTTCGCGCTGGCGATCGTACTGGTTGCCATCTTCCAACCGAGCCTCGCCTCGATCGTCGGCGCCATCGCCATCGTCGGCTGGCCACCGGTGGCGCGTCTGGTGCGCGGCGAGGTGATGGCGCAGCGGCGGCGCGAATATGTGGAGGCCGCCATCCTCGCCGGGCAGTCGCACTTCACCGTCGTCACCCGCCAGATCCTGCCCAACGTGGTGTCGCCGATCGTGGTGCTCGCCTCGCTGATGGTGGCGAGCGCCATCCTGCTGGAGAGTTCGCTGTCCTTCCTCGGCCTCGGCGATCCATCGTTGATGTCGTGGGGCTACATGATCGGCGCGGCGCGCACCGTGGTGCGACAGGCGTGGTGGTTGTCGTTCTTCCCCGGTGTCGCCATCCTGGTCACCGTCCTCGCCCTGAACCTCGTCGGCGAAGGTCTCGCCGAAGCCCTTGATCCGCGCTCCTCGCGCGATCATGTCTGAGGAGACGGCGATGCCGACCGTGCCCGTTCTCACCGTCGCCGATCTCGCCGTCGAATTGCCGGAAGGGGCCGATCGTCCCTTCGCGGTGGAGGGGGTCTCGTTTGCCATCGGCAAGGGCGAAACGCTGGCGATCGTCGGCGAATCCGGCTCGGGCAAGTCGATGTCGGCCAATGCGGTGATGGGGCTGTTGCCGCCCGGCACCCGGCTCGCCCAGGGGCGAGCCCTGATCGACGACATCGATCTGTTCCAGCTGGACGCGACGGCGCTGCGCGCCCTGCGTGGCCGGCGCATCGGTATGATCTTCCAGGAGCCGATGACGGCGCTCAATCCGTTGATGCGGATCGGCGATCAGATCGCCGAAGTCTTCGAAGCCCATGGTGTGATGACGCCGCCGCAGCGGCGGGTTCGGGCCTTGGCGCTGCTCGGCGAAGTCGGCATTCCCGAACCGGAACGGGCGATTCATGCCTATCCGTTCCAACTCTCGGGCGGACAGAGGCAACGGGTGATGATCGCCATGGCGCTGGCACTCGACCCGGTGCTGCTGATCGCCGACGAGCCGACCACCGCCCTCGACGTCACCACCCAGGCACAGATCCTGGTGTTGATCCGCGACCTGCAGAAGCGCCATGGCACCGCGGTGATGTTCATCACCCATGATTTCGGCGTGGTCGCCGACATCGCCGATCAGGTGGTGGTGATGTGCAAGGGGAGGGTGGTGGAGACCGGAACGACAGCCGCCGTGCTCGGCAATCCGCAGCACGCCTATACCAGGGCGCTGATCGCGGCGATCCCGACCGGGGCGCAGGGGCCGGCGACGACCGAGCCCGGCGCGCGTCGGGTGGTGCTCGAGGTCAACGGTCTGACCAAGACCTACCGCAGTTCGGGTGGCTTCCTGCGGCCGCCACGCATCGTCCATGCGGTGCGCGACGTGAGTTTCGATCTGGCGCGGGGTGAAACGCTCGGCGTGGTCGGGGAATCGGGATCGGGCAAGTCGTCGCTCGGCCGCTGTCTGGTGCGCCTGATCGAGCCGGACGCGGGCTCGATCCGCATCGACGGCCGGGAGACCATGGGCCAGGGCGCCGCCGAGATGCGGATCTGGCGGCGGCGGATGCAGATGGTGTTCCAGGATCCCTACGGCTCGCTCAATCCGCGCACCCGGGTCGGCCGCATCGTCGCCGAGGGGCCGATCGCCGCCGGCATGACGGTGAGCCAGGCCCTGACCAAAGCCGCCGATCTTCTCGCCCTGGTCGGCCTCGATTCGTCGGCGGTCGATCGCTTTCCGCATGAGTTCTCCGGCGGCCAGCGCCAGCGCATCGGCATCGCCAGGGCGCTGGCGCTCGATCCCGAGATCATCATCGCCGACGAGGCGGTGTCGGCCCTCGACGTGTCGATCCAGGCGCAGGTGCTACGGCTGCTCGCCGATCTGAAGAGCCGGCTCGATCTGGCGCTGGTGTTCATCACCCACGATCTGCGCGTCGCGGCGACCATCTGCGACAAGGTGGCGGTGATGCAGAAGGGCGAGATCGTCGAGATGGGGCCGGTCGCCCGGGTCTTCGGCGATCCGCAGCACGACTATACCCGCCGGCTCATCGCCGCGATTCCCGGCCGCTCCGAGGGCAGCTCCCTCGGGCAGCCCCACGCTGCAGCAGGCTGATCGATTGCCCGAGAGGTGACACCCGTGAAGGTCGTCTTCGACGAGCGCCAACTGGCGCACGATCCCGAGCACTATTTCCGCCGTGGCGTGCTGATCCCGCACCCCGAGCAGCCGCAACGCGCCACCCTGCTGCGCGATGCGCTGATGGCTGCCGGCCACGAACGTGCTTTCCCACGCGACCACGGCCGCGCACCGATCGAGGCCGTACACGATCACGGCCATGTCGCCTTCTGCCTCTCCGCCTGGGAGGACTGGAAGGTGGCGACCGGTACCGAGGTGCCGGCGGTGCCGAACTATCACACCGGCCGGCGCGACTGGCGCGTGCCCGCTGGGGTGGTCGGCAAGCTCGGCTACTATTCGACCGACACGTCCTGCCCGATCGTCGCCGGCACGGCGCAAGCGATCTACTGGTCGAGCCAGAGCGCCATCGAGGTGGCGGACCTTGTCCGCTCCGGGGCGGAGAGCCATGCTTATGCCCTGTGCCGTCCGCCCGGTCATCACGCCTCGATCGACGCCACCATGGGCTTCTGCTTCTTCAACAATGCCGCGATCGCCGCGCAGCACCTGCGTGGCCGTTTCGATCGCGTCGCGGTGCTCGACGTCGACACCCATGCCGGCAACGGCACGCAGGACATCTTCTACGAACGCGGCGACGTGCTCTACGTCTCGATCCACACCGACCCGAGCGACTACACGCCGTTCTTCACCGGCTATGCCGATGAGATCGGCCGGGGCGAGGGGCTGGGCGCGACGCACAACCTGATCCTGACGCCGGGCGACGGCGTGGCGGAGATCCTGGCGCGGCTCGACGAGGCGCTGGGGATCATCCGCGACTTCGGCGCCGAGGCGCTGGTCGTCTCGCTCGGCCTCGACATGTCCAAGGACGATCCGCTGTCGCTGGTGGGCCTGACCACCGAAGGCTTCGCGACCACGGCGCGGCGCATCGCCGGGTTGGAGCTTCCCACCGCGCTGATCCAAGAAGGCGGCTATCTCGGCCCCTCCCTGTCCACCAATGCCGTCGCCTTCCTGGGCGCATTCGACGAGGCTCGCCGCGCATGATCCCCAATCTCAAGATCGACGCCGAACGCCTATGGGCGACGCTGGAAGAAACCGCCCGCTTCGGCGCGACGCCCAAGGGCGGGATCAGGCGGTTGACGCTTTCGCCCGAGGACCGTCGAGTGCGCGACTGGTTCATCCGCGAGGCCGAGGCCCTCGGCTGCACCGTCGGGTTCGACGAGGTCGGCAATCTCTTCGCGCGCCGTCCGGGGCGGGATCCGGCGCTGGCGCCGATCGCCATGGGATCGCATCTCGACACCCAACCGACCGGCGGCAAATTCGACGGCATCCTCGGCGTGCTCGGCGCGCTCGAGGTTCTGCGCACCCTGCACGAGAACGGCTACGAGACCAACGCCCCGTTCGAGGTGGTCGATTGGGCCAACGAGGAGGGCTCGCGCTTCGCCCCGGCGATGCTCGGCTCCGGCGTCTTCGCCGGCGTCTTCTCGCCGGACTACGCCTGGAGCCGTGAGGACCGCGACGGCACGACCTATGGCGACGCCCTCGCCGCCATCGGCTTCAAGGGCGCCGAAAAGGCCGGCGCCCATCCGCTCACCGCCTATTTCGAATTGCACATCGAACAGGGACCGATCCTCGAGGACGAGGGCGTCGAGATCGGCGTCCTGACCGGCGTCCAGGGCATGCGCTGGTACGAGGTGACGATCACCGGGCAGGACGCCCACACCGGCGCCACGCCGATGCGCCTGCGCAAGAACGCGCTCGTCGGCGCTGCCCGCCTCATCGACGCCGTCGACGCCATCGCCCAGGCCCACGGCCCCGATGCGGTCGGCACCGTCGGCCTGGTCGAGGTGAAGCCCAATTCGCGCAACGTCGTGCCGGGCGAGGTGTTCTTCACCGTCGACCTGCGCCATCCCGACGACGCGGTGATCGACGTGATGGAGCGCGCGTTCCGCGCGGCCCTGTGCGAGATCCTGCCGCCGCTCCGCCTCACGTGGTCCGAGGAGAAGATCTGGACCTCGGCGGCGGTCGCCTTCGATCCCACCCTCATCGCCTGCGTCGATCAGGGCGCCGACAAGGCCGGCCATTCCAAGCGCCGCATGGTGTCGGGCGCCGGTCACGACGCCGTCTATCTCGCCCGCGTGGTGCCGACGACGATGATTTTCGTGCCCTGCGAGGGCGGGCTCAGTCACAACGAATCCGAGGCGACCAAGCCGGTGGACTGCGCCAACGGGGCTCAGGTTCTGTTGAACGCCGTCCTCGCCTACGATGCGACCCTCGGCTGAGGCCGGCTGTGGATCGGCGCCATGGTTCGACCCCGCCGCGTCGCGCAATTTCAACAACTTGCCGCGCCGATCGGCCCGCAGACCCCACGCCGATCCACAGTCTCCCACTTCGAACCCGCCCGCAAGGCCGAACGGCCGAAAACCCACCTCATCGGCGATCGGGAGAGGGTTCGTGACCGGAGACTGTCTTCTTCCCGGGCCGAAAACGCTGGTGAGGACGCCTGAGTGGTCTGATCCCTGAATTTCCAACTCCGTCGGTTCTCGACCTATCGCGAGTCGGCATACACCGTCGAACGAGAGACTCCGAGATGGGCACCGATGGTCTCGGTGGCGCGACGAACATCCATGAACCCCGCCTCTTTGAGCTCTTTCAGGAGAATCTTGCGCTCCGAAGCCTGTAGGGAACGTGGAGTTTTCGATCTACGAGCAGCAAATTGATCGATCGCGGCGCGAAGTGAATCAGCGTTGATGCGATTGAGGTTTTCGAGTGGTGGTTGGCGTGAATCCACCTTCATGAATTCCGCCATTGCGCTTTGAATACTACCGAAGAGCGTGAGGTCGACATTGAGGCACAGCGCTGCGACGTACTTGCCTTGCGCGTCCCTGATGCCGATCGAAGTGCTCTTGGCGCGGCGCCCATCGGCGAACGAATTGGAGTAGTTCGAGATCACTTGCGGAAATCGCGGATCAGCGATGCGAGCCAAGCCGAGCTCCGTGGCGGGCGCTCCAACCTCACGGCCGGAGAGATTGTTGTGAATGGCCAGAATCGCGTGCCGGGGGTCTCTGAGGTCATGCAGAACGACTTCGCAGAACGGCGAGAACGTCTCCGCCAGACCTTGGGCAATCTGTTCTAGTTGATCGAAGGGAATGATATATTCTTTCTGCTTCATGGCTATTCGTTCCATGGACCGAGCGATCCGCCCGGCGATGCGGGCTCACGCCAATCTACATTGCGCTGTTTTGAGGGCGAACCTGTTCTCGTCGCTCCCGAATTGCAACGCCGGTGCGTCTTCTACCGGGGGCGATCGAAGAGGCTGAATCGCTCATACCGACCGCGTGACCATCGCGGCACCGGCGGCCGGTGACGATACAGATCCAAGTATAGGCCAAATTGTCCAGGGTTGGATGAAATGCCTTAGCACGAATTCGAATGCCTGTATCGTTCCCTCATCGGGCGAAGGCGTTCGCGGTGCCGCAGTTCGAACGGCAGCCGACAGGGGTCGCAACAAACGACTGAGGAAGCAGGTCGGTCCAGACGGCCGCTCGTCGTCGTCGGTTCGTCGCTCGGAGATGTTCGCAACGCCCTTCGCAGTCGACCGCGCCCGGGCCGCCGACATCGTCATCCGAGCTTTCGGCAACGGCATTCTCGGCCATGCGCCGGTGCTGTTGTGCACTGCGGCCGACATCGATGCGGTTGCCGAACGGACCCGCCTGGTTCTCGATCAAGCTCTTGAAGATATGAACGTTCACACCGCTCTACGGTGACCCTGCGCGCCCTGGACGGCCGAAATCGGACGCCCGGTTTCGACCAATTTCGTCCAATCTCTGTGCATGCGCACAAAATTCGCAAAATGCGGTCGACCTCGGAAATTCGCAATTTTGTGCTGCCCCGCTTTCGTCTTTCGGCCTTTTCGACGCCCTCGTGTTGCGACACTGACATCAGGAACGACACGTAGAGTCCGGAGCGGCGAGACGAGACGGCGGTGTGACTTCGGTCTGCAACCGCGCGACGCCGCCGACTATTCGGACGTCATTGTCGATCCGTCACTCGGAGGTGTTCGTAATGCTCTTCAGAAAAGCACTCGTCGTCATGGCCTTGATAGTCGGCATGACATCTGCGCAGGCCGAGGTCGTCTACAAGGTGGGCTCGACGCCGACCGGGGTGCCCTTCACCTTCCTCGACGCGAAGACCAACACCATTCAGGGTATGATGGTCGACGTCATCGAGGAGGTCGGCAAGGACGCCGGTTTCAAGGTCGAGATCCAGCCGCTCCAGTTCTCGACGCTGATCGCGTCCCTGACCTCCGGCAAGATCAACATCATCTCGGCCGCGATATCCGGATCGCCCGAACGGGCGAAGGTCGTCGATTTTAGCAAAGAGGTCTACGCCTACGGTGAAGGTCTCGTCGTTCCGTCCTCGGACACCACGGACTATACCGGCTTCGACACCATGAAGGGCAAGAAGGTCGGTGCCCAGATCGGAACGCGCTACATCGATGCGCTCAAGGCATCGGGCGCCTTCGCGGAAGTGAACTCGTACGAGTCGCTTCCGGACGTCATGCGTGACGTCGCCAACGGCCGTATCGACGCCGGCGTCGGCGACTACCCCATCATGGGCTACAGCATCGCCCAGGGCCGTTTCCCCGGGCTCCGTATCGTCAAATCCTACAAGCCTTCCGTCACGGGTCCGATCAACATCGCGGTCAAGCAGGGCAACGTCGAGTTGCTCGCCAAGATCGACGCGAGCATCGCCAAGATGAAGGTCGATGGTCGGCTGGATGCGATCTTGAAGAAGTGGGGCCTCTGAGGCCAGGCGGAGGAATGGGGCGAGGACATGCTTCACTACGTCGAACAGTCGCGGGTCTTCCTGCCCATTCTCTTCCAGGGTGTCTTGTACACCGTTCTCGTCACGATCGGAGCGTTCGCTCTCTCGACCGTGCTGGGGCTGGTCTGGGCCTTCATGCGGGTCAGCGGCATCGCGCCGCTGGCCTGGGTCAGCAGGGTGATCATCGTCGTGGTCCGGGGCATCCCGGGCCTGGTGATCCTCTTCTATATCTACTTCGTCCTTCCGGATCTCGGCATCGCGCTGACGGGGGTGCAGGCGGCGATCATCGGTCTGGGAGTCGCCTATTCGGTCTATCAGGCTGAAATCTTCCGCTCGGGCATCGAGGCGATCGACCGGGGACAGACCGAGGCCGCGCTTTCGATCGGCATGAGTTGGCCGATGCTGATGCGCCGCGTCGTGTTGCCCCAGGCGATCAAGGTAACGCTGCCGCCCTACGGCAGCACGATGGTCATGATGCTGAAGGACTCGTCGTTGGCTTCGACGATCACCGTCGCCGAACTGTCGTTGCAGGGCAAACTTCTGGCGTCCTCGACGTTCGAGAATACGATCATCTTCACGTTGGTGGCACTGATTTACTTGGGGATGAGCCTGCCGCTGACGGCCTTCAATGGCTGGCTCGAACGATGGATGACGCAACCGCGATGAGCATCATCAGACTGTCCAACATCCGGAAGTCCTACGGACCGGTCGAGGTCATCCAGGACGTCTCCTTCTCCGTCGAGAAGGGAGAGGTCGTCTGCATCATCGGCCCGTCGGGATCGGGAAAGTCGACCTTGCTCCGCTGCGTCAATGGTCTCGAGACCTATCAGGCGGGCGATATCGAGGTGCACGGCGAACGAGTCGATCCGAGCAACCGCGCGACCATCCGGCGCGTGCGGACGCGTGTGTCGATGGTGTTCCAGCGCTTCAATCTGTTCCCGCACCGGACCGCGTTGGAAAACGTCGCGGAGGGCCCGATCCATGTGAAGGGCGAGCCGCGTGAGCAGGCCCTGGAGCGCGCCCGCGCCTTGCTGGGTCGCGTCGGCCTCGGCGCCAAGGCGGACGTCTTTCCCGGCCAGCTCTCCGGCGGCCAGCAGCAACGCGTCGCGATCGCCAGGGCGCTCGGCATGAATCCCGATGCGATCCTGTTCGACGAGCCGACATCGGCGCTCGACCCGGAACTGGTCGGCGAAGTCCTGGCCGTGATGCGCTCTCTCGCCGACGAGGGGATGACGATGGTCATCGTCACGCACGAAATGGGCTTTGCCCGCGACGTCGCCGACCGGGTCCTGTTCCTGGACGGCGGCCTCCTGGTCGAGCAGGGAACTCCAGAGGACGTTCTGACGCGACCGCAGAATGCGCGAACACAGGACTTCCTGCGTCGTATTCTTCCATCCTGAGAGTATCGAACATGGCTCGTCTCACTGGTTCGTTCTTCACCGCCGATGCCGTCGACACGCCGTATTGGTGGGATGCCGCCGATCCGGCGCCCGTGGCGGAAGGCGATATACCCGCACGGGTGGAGGTTGCCGTCATCGGCGCCGGCTTCACCGGCCTCAATGCGGCGCTGACCTTGGCGAAGGCCGGCAAGCAGGTGGCGGTCTTCGAGGCGGAGGCCCCCGGTTGGGGGGCGTCTTCCCGTAACGGCGGCTTGCTCGGGCCGGGCTGGGCCTTCTTCGACGGCGGGATGGCGCATGGGGCGGAGACGGCGCGGGCGATCGTCGAGGAGAGCTTCCGGTCGCTGCAGCATGTCAAGGACGTCGTCGCAGGCGAGCAGATCGACTGCGACCTGAAGGTCGTCGGGTATTTCCGCGGGGCGATGACGCCGCGGATCTATGACACGCTCGGGAAATACATCGACAGAATCAAGGCCGTCATGCCCTGCGACGCCTACATGGTCCCGCGCGCGGAACAGCATGCGGAGGTCGGGACCGATCTCTATCACGGTGGCATCGCGATGCCCGGATACGCCGGCATCCATCCCGCTCGATATGTGCAGGGGCTCGCGACGGCGGCCGAACGGGCCGGCGCGAAGATCTACAGCAACGCCAGGGTTTCGGACCTCGGCGCGCGGCCCGGCGGGTTCGGTTTCACCGTGCGCGGACGCACGGTGGAGGCGAAGCAGGTTCTGCTGGCCACCAACGGCTACACCGGCCCGCTGTCTACGCACCTTCAGCGTCGGATCATTCCCGTCGGCAGTGGTCTCGTCGCCACCGAGCCGCTTCCCGCCGACGTCATGGACCGTCTCATGCCTAAGCGTCGGATGCTGGCCGGCAGCCAGCGCGTCGTGACCTATTACCGACCCTCCCCGGATGGAACGAGGATCGTCTTCGGCGGACGTGTGTTGAACATGAAGGCCGACGAGAAGGTTTCGGTCGCCAACGCGACCTATATCCGCTCCTTGCTCCTGAAGGTCTTCCCGGAGCTCGAAAGCCGGAAGATCAGCCATTACTGGCACGGTCAACTGGGCTTCACGTTCGACAAGTTTCCCAATGTCGGGGAACATGAAGGAATATTCCACGCCTGCGGTTACAACGGCACCGGCGTGGCGCGCGCGAGTTGGCTCGGCCACAAGGTCGCCCTGCAAATGCTCGGCTCCGACGAGGCCCGAACGGTCTACAACGGACTTCCGTTCCGCTCGCGCCCCTTCTATCGCGGCAAGCCGTGGTTCCTGCCGCTCGCGGTCACCTTCTACAGCATGCTCGATCGCTGGGATCAGCGTTGAGCGGCCGCCGACGTGGAGCGAGATTTCGGGTCGGGTTCGCCCGGCCCGGACTGGAGGGCCGTCTCGCTGCGCCGGCGTTCGTCCGGCTCGACGCCCTTGCCGGCCGATCGGCCGACGACGACCGAGAAGCAGGCCGCGCCTCAACGCAGGGAGTCGACGATCATCTGCCCGATGTGGAGATCCTGGATCGAAATACCGGAGCTGTCGAAGACGGTGATCTGGTCGGGGCGCGCTCGACCTTCGATCCGGCCGTCGAGAGCGGTGCCCAGCTGGTCGAGGACGAGCTCCCCCGACTCGATCTGCTGCCGGACATGCTGGAACTCGCCGATCACCACCGATTGCGACGGCAGGTCACAGAACAGTCGGGCCTTCGAGAACAGTTCGGGCGGCAGTTCCTGTTTGCCGGGCGCATCCGAGCCCATGCTCGCGACATGGGTGCCCGGCCGAACCCATTGCGCTTCGAACAGCGGGGCTCGAGCGGGCGTCGCGGTGACGATGATGTCGGCGGCACTGCAGGCCTCCTCCGGTGTCGCCAGGCGGGCCCCAATGTCCGTCTCCCGGATCTCGCGGACGAGCGCATCGGCGCGCGACGAAGGACGGGCGACGACATGGACGTGCTTGATGGAGCGAATGCGCGCGAGCGCGAACACCTCGTGCCGGGCCTGATTTCCGGCGCCGAAGATCGCCAGTGTCTCAGCGTCGGGCCGGGCGAGCAGATCGGCTGCGACGGCGTCCGCCGCCGCCGTGCGATAGGCGTTGACCTGGCCCGCTTCGATCACCGCCCTCGGCCGGCCGATCTCCTGATCGAGCAGAATGATCGTCGAGTTGTGGCGCGGAAGACCCGCTTCCGGGTTGCGCGACCAGAACGAGCCGACCTTCAGTCCGGTGATGTCGCGCGTCGAGCCCGATTTGACGGAGAAGGTGTTGGTGGGGTCCGACGCCCTACCGAGGACCGACGGAAAGACCCTGCTGTCGTCCGATGCTGCGGCGATCATGGCTGCCCGCACCGCCGCGAAGGCCAACTCGTGCGTGATCAGACGGGCCGATTCTTCTTCGCTGACGAAAATCATGGTGGTTCGGCTTCTCGTTCGTGGCTGACGGGACGTCGGCGCGGTCCGGGCACCGCCTCGCACCTCCCCGCGAAGGGAGCCGACGGGTGGAGATGCGAGGACGGGCTGTTCCGTCACCCGCGTGAAAAAGGAACTTGCCTCCCTATCGCCGATTTCGTATCAAATGTCCAGTGACTGAACAAATTGTCCAATTCAGGGGTGACGGGATCGAGCGCGACGGAACCGCTGCGATCTAGCCGGGAGGGACGATGATTCAGGCACTGCTGCCGCACCGGTCCGACGGGGACGACTTGGTCGCCGAGGCCGGGGTACCGCTTTCGCGCCCGAGACCGCGCCGATCGGCCGGGAAAGCCGGGTGCGTGTCGAGAAGGTCCACGTCGTGCGGGACACCCCCGCCGCCTGAGTTCTGGTGTCGAGCGCCTGCGCTCAGGCGATACTCATCCGAGAGAGACCACATGTCGGAGATCACTTCGAAGCTGCGAGATGGCGAGGACGACGGGGTGGCCATCGTGCCGTTCACGTCGTCGCATCTCGTCGCCGCCGTGAGCCTGTCGCGGGAGCTGTCCTGGCCCTACCGCCACGAGGACTGGGCGTTCGCCGCGCAGCTCGGCCAGGGTTTCGCCTTGGAAATGGCGGGAGCGCTCATCGGGACCGCGCTGTGGTGGGCCTATGGCGACGACTTCGCGTCGGCCGGAATGATCATCGTCGCGAAATCCGAACAGGGCCGCGGTCATGGCGCCGAACTGTTCGGCGCGCTCCTGGCTGCGGTCGGATCGCGATCCCTCCTGCTCAACTCCACGGAGGAAGGGCTGCCCCTCTATCGCCGGCGAGGATTCGTACCCGTCGGCACCATCCATCAGCATCAGGGCATGCTGTCGGCGCCTGGTGGCTTCGCGCTGCCTCCCGACATGCGCCGGGGGCGGCCCGCCGACGTCGCCACCATCGTGGAACTCGATCGTCGGGCGACCGGGCTGTCGAGGCACACCCTCCTCGACCGCGTGATCGCGGCAGGCGAGGTCGTGGTGATCGAACGCGGTGACCGGCTCGCAGGCTTTGCGATCGCCAGGACGTTCGGGCGTGGCCGCGTCGTCGGCCCCGTGGTCGCCGAGAACGCCGACGACGCGTTGCAACTCGTCGAGGCACTGCTGAGTGACCTCGGGGGTACATTCGTGCGTCTCGACGTTCCGGCCGAACTCGGTCTCGGCCCATGGCTGGAGGCCCGAGGCATCGCGCGCGTCGGCGAGGCGACGACGATGGTGCTGGGACGTCAGCCGCCGACCGGCGGGCAACTCCGGACTTTCGCCATCGCACAACAGTCTTTCGGGTGAAGGAAACGACATGACGGCAGGATCAGACAGGGCCGACGATCGGGCGGCGACTTCGTGGAACGCCGATACGGTGTCTTCACTCGCGACACCGGCGCTGTTGCTGGACCGGGAGCGTCTGGACCGCAATCTCGGTCGCCTCCGGGAGCGCACGGCCGCCCTTGGTGCCGTGTTGCGCCCTCACATGAAGACGGCGAAGTCGATCGACGTCGCCCGCCGCGTCTTTTCCGGCGAACCGGGGCCGATCACCGTGTCGACGCTCGCCGAAGCCGAGTATTTCGCGGGGCACGGCTTCACGGACATCACCTATGCGGTCGGTCTGTCGCCGGTTGCGGCGACCAAGGCCATGCGTCTCTGCCGGTCCGGGGTCGATCTGAAGCTGCTGCTGGATTCGCCCGAACAGGCGGCGGCCTTGGGCGCGGCGGCCCGCGATGCCGGGGTGACGGCCAGTGCCTTCATCGAGATCGACTGCGATGGCCATCGTGGCGGGTTGACGCCACGCGATCCCCGACTGCTCGACGTCGCGGCGCACATGGCCACCGCCGGCGTCCGATTGGCCGGCGTCCTGACCCATGCCGGCGAGTCCTACGGGCTCCATACGCCGGAAGCACTGGCCGCGGCGGCCGAGCACGAGCGGGCCGAAGCGGTTGCTGCGGCCGAGGCACTGCGAGCGGCAGGCCACACCTGCCCGATCGTGAGCGCCGGCTCCACGCCGACGGCCCATTTCGCCGAGGATCTCACCGGCGTCACCGAACTGCGGGCCGGTGTCTACATGTTCTTCGACCTGGTCATGCACGGCGTCGGCGTCTGCAGGCTCGACGACATCGCGATCTCGGTTCTCGCCACGGTGATCGGCACGAAACCTGAGAAGGGCTGGATCCTGATCGACGCCGGCTGGATGGCGCTCTCGCGCGATCGCGGCACCGCCGCTCAGAAGGTCGACCAGGGCTACGGTGTGGTCTGTGACGTCCACGGCCTGGTCCTCGACGACCTCATCGTCACCCAAGCCAGCCAGGAGCACGGGATTCTGGCCATGCGGCCCGGGAGCAGTCGGCCCCTGCCCGATCTGCCGATCGGATCGAAGGTTCGGATCCTGCCCAACCATGCCTGTGCGACGGCGTCTCAACACGAGATCTACCATGTCGTTTCGGGCCCCGGCGACACGATAGAGGCCCGCTGGCCGCGTATCCGGGGCTGGTGAGCGCCGCCCCGTATCGGCGCCCGTGCAAATCTCCGACACCGGCATCCGCCGGTGCCTCGCTGGATCTCGGAGCCGGTGCGCACCGATGGTTCCGCGGATCACAATGACCGGCTCGAGGAGCGTTCCGATGATGTCCCCACTTCAGCACCTGTTGCAGTCCGAGCGGCTCGACGCGTTCTACATCGATGGCGAATGGGTCCGCGCCAGTGGATGCAACCGCGCGGCCGTCATCGATCCGGCGACCGAGCAGGTGGTGGCTGAAATTGCGCTCGGCGATGCATCCGATGTGGATAGGGCCGTCGCCGCCGCCGGGCGGGCCGGCGCGGGGTGGGCGCTGACCAGCACGGAGGAACGCGCCCGCCTGCTCGATCGGGTTCGCGCCCTTCTGCTCGAACGCCAGGAACTCTTCTCCCAGGTCCTGACACTGGAGATGGGCGCCACCATCACCCACGCCCGCAATGCCCATGTGAAGTTCGCCGCGGAACACCTGCGGATCGCCCGCGACATCCTCACGACCTATCCCTTCTTGACCCGACGCGGGGAGACCGCGATCGTAAGGGAACCGATCGGTGTATGCGGGCTGATCACGCCCTGGAATTGGCCGCTGTACCAAATCACCGCCAAGGTCGGGCCGGCCCTGGCCGCCGGCTGCACCGTCGTGCTGAAGCCCAGCGAACTGTCGCCCCTGAACGCGTTGCTGTTCGCCGAGTTGATCCACGATGCCGGGGTTCCTCCGGGCGTCTTCAACCTCGTGAACGGCGACGGCCCCGGCGTCGGATCGGCCCTGTCGTCGCATCCCGGCGTCGACATGATCTCGATCACCGGCTCGACGCGGGCCGGCATTCTCGTCGCGCAGGCGGCGGCACCGACGATCAAGCGGGTGACCCAGGAACTGGGCGGCAAATCGCCGAACGTCGTCCTGCCGGACGCCGACATGGAACGCGCGGTCTCTCTCGGCGTCGCCGCCGCGTTCCGCAACGTCGGTCAGTCCTGCAGCGCCCCGACCCGCATGATCGTGCCGCGGTCGCGGCTGAACGAGGTCGAACGGCTGGCCGCCGCGACGGTCTCGGCGATGGTCGTCGGCGATCCGAAATCCGAGGCCACCACCCATGGACCGATCGCCAACCGCGCCCAGTTCGAACGCGTTCGGCACCTGATCTCGGTCGGCATCGACGAAGGCGCTCGGCTCGTCACCGGCGGGACCGGCAAGCCGGACGGCCTGGATGTCGGCTACTACGTCAAGCCCACGATCTTCTCCGGCGTGCGCCCGGACATGCGGATCGCGCAGGAAGAGGTATTCGGTCCCGTCCTGTGCATCATCCCCTACGACGACGTCGAGGAGGCGGTCCGCATCGCCAACGATACGGTCTACGGCCTCGGCGGGCATGTCCAGGGAGCGGATCTGGCGACGGCCCGAGCCGTGGCTTGCCAGATCCGAACCGGCCAGGTGCACATCAACTATCCGACCTGGGATCCGGCTGCCCCCTTCGGCGGCTACAAGCAGTCTGGCAACGGACGCGAGTACGGGCCCGAGGGCATGGAGGAATACCTGGAGACCAAGTCGATCTTGGGGTATTTCGTCTAGAAATATCGGCGACTGAACGTTCACCGTCGCTGAATATGACTCGAAACCATAGAGTTATACGTAAAAATTCCGCTTCATCTGCACCGAATCCGTCCGTCCGGACGAATATGTTAGGACAGAGGGGAATGATCATTCGAAACCGGAGCGGCATCGCCGACTGCAATGCTGCTCGGCCGAGAAACCCAGCATCGCAGTCGGTCGACGACCGACTCGCTCCGACCGCGTCGGAGCGAGTGGCGGATCCGCTCGCGCCGCGCGGCGAACCGCCGGATGGGATGGGGGTCGTGTTTCGACCGCCCCCCGGGCGGGACGCTTGCGACTTGCGGCGACAGGAGCACCCGTCGGAATGCTTGGGAATCGGCAGATCCTGCGGTGGCGGGATGCCTGTTCGAAATGAGGGCCGATCGCCGAACCGCTATCGTCGGGTTTCGTCCATGGCGCCATCCGGCGTCCGGTCCGGGGCGAGGGGTGGGGCACGGCGCGATGACGGCTGAAGAAATCCTGGCGCGGCTCGTCGCCTTTCCCTCGGTGGTCGGCCGGCCGAACGGCGAGATCGTCGCCTTCGTGCGGCAGGTGATCGAGGCCCGTGGCGGCAGGGTCACGGTCCTGCCGGGGCCGGAAGGCGATCGCGCCAACCTCTTCGCCAGCTTCGGGCCGACCGACGTCGCCGGCCTCGTCTTCTCCGGCCACATGGACGTGGTGCCGGCGAACGAGCCGAATTGGACCTCCGATCCCTTCACCCTGCGGCGCGACGGCGACCGGCTCTACGGCCGCGGCACCTCCGACATGAAGGGCTTCCTCGCCGCCGCTCTGTCGATCCTGCCGACGGTCGCGGCAACCCCACTCGCCCGGCCGCTCCATCTCGCCTTCTCCTACGACGAGGAGGCGGCGTGCCGGGGCGTGCCGCATCTGCTCGAGCGCCTGCCCGAACTCTGCGCCCGACCCGAGGCCTGCATCATCGGCGAGCCCTCGGGGCTTCGCGCGGTGCGCGCCCACAAGGGCAAGGCGGCGGCGCGGCTGACCATCCGGGGATGCGCCTGCCATTCGTCGCGGCCCGATCTCGGGCTCAACGCCATCCACGCCATGGCCGGCGTCCTCTGCGAGGCGGTCGACGCGGCGCGGGCGCTCGAGGCCGGTCCCCTGGACCCGACCTTCGAGCCGCCCTGGTCGTCGCTCCAGGTCGGCGTGATCGCGGGCGGGGCGGCGGTCAACATCGTGCCCGATCTCTGCACCGCCGATCTCGAGGCGCGGGCGGTGGCCGGCGTCGATCCGGCGGGGCTGCTGGATCCCGTCCGCGCCGCCGGCGAGCGGTTGACCGCGCGCGGCTTCGGCGTCGATTGGACGGCGCTCGGCGCCTATCCGGCCTTGACGCTGCCACGCGATGCGCCGCTCGCCCGCCTGCTGGCGGAGGTGACCGGGGTCGAGCCGCTCGAGGCGGTCAGCTACGGCACCGAGGGCGGTCTCTACCAACAGGCCGGGGTGCCGGCGATCGTCTGCGGACCCGGCGACATCGGCCGGGCCCACAAGGTCGACGAATGGATCGGAACCGACGAACTCGCCGCCTGCCGCCGCATGATGGAAGCGCTGGTCGAACGACTGCGCGCCTGATGTTCTCCGACCGACACCGGGCTCCGCGCCCGGCCCGTCCATCCGCCCCGAGGGGGGCTCGAGCGGAGAGACCGATGCAATTCCTGTTCAATTCCGACGAGGCGCGCGGTCGCATCTTCCGCGAGGTCTTCTCAGCCGAGCTGCCGGACCTCGAGGTCGTCGTCGGCGAGGCGGCGGCGGATCCCGAAAAGGTCCGCCATCTCATCACCTGGGCGGTGCCGGCGGACCTCTCGCGCTACCCGAACCTCGAGCTCCTGTTCTCGCTCGGCGCCGGCGTCGATCAGTTCGCCTTCGATCGCCTGCCGAGGACGGTGAAGGTGGTGCGCACCATCGAGGACGGCATCACCGCGATGATGCAGGAATACGTGACGATGGGCGTGCTCATGCTGCATCGCGGCCTGCCGCGCTATCTCGCCCAACAGGGGCGCGGCGAGTGGCGCGGCCATCCGCAGAGCCCCGCCGCCGGACGGCGCGTCGGCGTGCTCGGCCTCGGGGTTCTCGGATCGGCGGTGCTCGAGCGCCTGAAGCCCTTCGGCTTCGCGCTCTCCGGCTGGAGCCGCTCGGCCAAGACGATCGACGGCGTCGATTGCCGTCACGGCGCCGAGGCGCTGCCGGCGTTCCTGGCGGCGACCGACATCCTCGTCTGCCTGCTGCCGCTGACCCAGGAGACGACCGGGTTCCTCGGGCGCGACCTCTTCGCCGCCCTGCCGGAGGGCGCCGGCCTCGTCCACGTCGGGCGCGGGCCGCAACTCGACGGGGCGGCGCTGATCGAGGCGCTCGACGCCGGCCATCTCGCCGGCGCGGTGCTCGACGTCGTCGATCCCGAGCCGCTGCCGCCTGAGAGCCCGTTGTGGCACCATCCCGGCGTGGTGATCACGCCCCACATAGCCAGCGTCACCCAGGCCGCGAGCGCGGCGCGGGCGATCGTCGCCGAGATCCGGCGCCATCGAACCGGCCTGACGCCGCTCGGCCTCGTCGACGTGACGCGCGGCTATTGAGAGCCCCCGGCAGGAATTTCCGTGGCGAGGCGGCGGAACGAGAGATTGTCGCGGGACGAAGGGGAAGTTCGACCCGATCTGCGGGGCGGGCACCGTTAGCGTCGGCGGAACCCAGGATCGCGAGGCCGCATCCCATGAAGACCCATCGTATCGCCCTCATCCCCGGCGACGGCATCGGCCGCGACGTCGTCGCGGCCGCGACGCGGGTG
>JAFHCF010000055.1:0-26439 GCA_048497495.1 Prosthecomicrobium sp. | reverse complement strand
GGGCGGCGGCGCGCCGGCGCGCCCGGATCTCGGGACGCGCGGTGACGAAGATCTTCACCGCCGCGTCGGGGCAGATCACCGTCCCGATGTCGCGCCCGTCGAGAACCGCGCCGGGCGGCTGGGCGGCGAAGCCGCGCTGGAAGTCGACCAGCGCCTCGCGCACCTGCGGGTGGACGGCGACGCGCGAGGCGAGTTCGCCGGCCTCGCGGCCGCGCAGATCGTGGCGCGTCAGATCTCGCGGGTCGAGATGGCGGGCGAACTCGGCGGCGAGATCGCCGTCGTCGAGGTCGAAGCCGCGCAGCGCCATCAGCTTGCCGACGGTGCGATAGAGCAGGCCGGTGTCGAGATGGCGCAGGCCGAGCACCACGGCGAGCGCATGGGCGAGGGTGCCCTTGCCGGCGGCGGCGGGGCCGTCGATGGCGATCACGAAAGCGGAACGAGGGGCGGACGCGGCCATCGTGCGCGACCTTTCAGAAATCGAGATCGGCGTAGGTGGCGGCCGGCGGGATCGCCAGGATGCGATCGGCGAGCAGCGGCCGGAACGACGGGCGGGACTTGATCAGCCCGTACCAGGCCTTGGTGGTGTCGTCGGTCTCCCACGGCACCTCACCGAGATAATCGATGCAGGAGAGCGCCGCGGCGGCGGCGAGATCGGCGAAGGAGAGGCGGCCGCCGGCGAGCCAGTCGCGGGTGGCGGTGAGCCAACCGATGTATTTCAGGTGATGGCGGATGTTGGCGCGCGCCGCGCGCAGCACCGCCGAATCCGGCTCGCCGCCCCCGGCGCCGCGTGGAATCTCCAGCTTGAAGATCTTCTCGTGGACGAGATAGCCGACCACCTCGGAATCGAACTTGCCGAGGAACCACTCGACCAGACGGCGCACCTCGGCACGGGTCTCGGCGTGGTTGGGCATCAGGCGGCGGTCGCCCATGGAATAGCCGCGCGTCTCGTCGAGATATTCCATGATCACCGGCGCGCCGCAGATCGCCGGCCCGTCGTTCTCCACCAGCACCGGCAGGGTGCCGGCCGGATTGAGCATCAGGAAATCGCGCCGGCGCTCCCACGGCTTCTCGACCACGAGATCGAGGCCCAGGCCGTATTCGGCAGCGACGAGGCGAGCGAAGCGGCTCGAGGTGGAGAAGGGGTGATGATAGAGCGTGAGCATTTCGACCAAGGGCGGCTCGGGCGGCGATCGCCGGAGCTCGGTCCCCCCGTATAGGCCGGGCGGACGCCCCCGACAAGCGCCGGCGAAGCAATGGGCCCCGGGCCTCGTCACCGGTCGAAACGAAACGAGGCCCACCAGGGGCCTCGTCGAAGGCAGGACGCATCGGTCGATCACGCCGGCCTCAGGCCGGCTTGCGGTCGAACTGGCCGTGGGGCCGGAAGCGCCAGAGATAGGTGGCGAGTTCGGTCGCGATCGAGGTCGCCTCGATGCCGAGCCCGGCGAGCGTCCGGTCCTCGGCGAGCGCCGCGGCGGACACCACGTTGTCGGACTTGAGCAGTTCGACCTGGTCGACGGTGAGGAGCGGATTGGGCAGGAGCTCGAAGAAGAACCGCGCCTGGAACTTGGCGAGCGCGAAGGGCCACGGCACCATGAGGCGCTTGCGATGGGTCGCCTCCAGCACCGCCTCGACGCATTGGCGGAAGGTCTTCACCTCGGGTCCGCCGAGCTCAAAGGTGGCGCCGGCCCGGGCGCGACCCTCCACCGCCGCGACCACCGCCTGGGCGACGTCGCGCACGAAGACCGGCTGGAAGCGGGTGTGGCCGCCGCCGATCAGCGGCAGCACCGGCGACAGCGAGGCGAGGGAGCCGAGCCGATTGAAGAAGTCGTCGTCGGCGCCGAAGATCACCGAGGGGCGCAGCACCACCGACTTGGGCAGGCAGGTGAGCACGGCGGCCTCGCCGCTCGCCTTGGCGCGGGCGTAGGCCGAGGTCGATTCGGCGTCGGCGCCGATCGCCGAGACCTGCACCATCGAATCGATGCCGGCGGAGCGCGTCGCCTCGGCGATCATGTGGGCGCCGTCGGCGATGACGTCGTCGAAGGTCTGCTTGCCGCCCTGGGCGAGCAGACCGACGAGATTGACCACCGCGTCGGCGCCCTCGACGGCGCGGTCGATCGACCAGCGATATTCGCGGCGAATGTTGGCCTGGACGGCGACGATCTGGCCGGGATTGCCGGCCGGCTGCAGCGAACCGGCGAGATCGGGACGACGCACGGCGGCGCGGATGCGCCAGCCTCGGCGCGCCAGTTCCCGAACGACCTGGCGGCCGACGAAACCGGAACCGCCGAACACGGTGACGAGCTTGCCCTGGGGAGAGCTGAACGAAGCGGACATGCGCGAAACCCTCGTCGTCTCGAGTGGAGATCCGCCCGGTTCTTAGCCCTCCCGGCGCCTCCTGTGAAGCGGCCTCGTCCAGGTCCTTCGACGAAAGCGTGGACAGGGTCCCATCCGGCGATTGACAAGCGCGCCGTGAGCCCGTAATCACCCCGCCGTTGCCCAGGTGGCGGAATTGGTAGACGCGCACGGTTCAGGTCCGTGTTCCGCAAGGAGTGGAGGTTCGAGTCCTCTCCTGGGCACCACCCCGACTTCACATCACGAGTCTGTTCTTGCAGCGGCTCTGTTCTTGCAGCGGCGGATCCTTCCGCCGCTTTTTCGTTCGCGGCCCTCGGCCGGCGCGGCGGCGATCCGCCGCCCGCCGAACACGGGCCGCGGATCGCGCCCGCCCGACTCGCGCCGCGAGCGCCGGTGGGAGCACGCCCGACCCCGACGACCACGGACATCGGAAGACCGGTCGCCGCTTCGTGCCGGCCGAGCGCCGTCGGAGACGGGAAACGCACGCACGGGACTTGTCACCCCGGTTCGCCCTGTGTATAGGGACCACGCTCGTTCGACCGAGCCACGTTCTCAGCGGAGAGGTGCCGGAGTGGTCGATCGGGGCGGTCTCGAAAACCGTTGTACGTGCAAGCGTACCGTGGGTTCGAATCCCACCCTCTCCGCCACGACCATCTGTATTTATTTATATATTTCAATTTATAACGTCGAGACGAACAACCTCGGACTTTCAGAGGGTTGTGGCGCCCGGTGATCGATCGGTTGAATGCCGATCACTGTCGCAGGAAGAACCGCACCATTTCGCGCGAGGCGTCGGGGCCGGTGGGGTCGGTGTAGCTGCCGCCGTGGGCGGCGCCCGACCAGGCGTGACCGGCGCCGTGGATCAGCCAATGTTCGGCGTGGGCGGTGCCGTCGGCGTCGCCGACGGTCGTGCGGGTCACCTTGCGGCCGTTGATCGTGCGCTCGGTGATCTCCTGGCTGGTGTCGGCGGTGGCGCGATCGAGGATCTTCTGGGCGTTGGAGGCGTGGACCGTGGTGTCGGCATCGCCGTGGAAGACGATCTTGCGCACGTCCGGGCCGGCGGCGTCGTGGAGAATGGTGGTCCGCAGGCTGTGGCCCTTCATCGCGCTCAGCGCCGACACCAGGTCGGCGGCCGCGCCATAGGGCAGGCCGGAATGGATGCCGGCGGCGGCAAAGACGTCCGGGTAAGTCGCGACCAGCACCTCGGACATGGCGCCACCGGCCGAGAGACCGGCGACGAAGGTGTGGGCGCGATCGATCCCGTGGTCGTCGGCGATCTCACGGGCGAGGCCGGCCAGCACCGCCGGCTCACCCGCGCCGCGACGCTGGTGGCGGCCGTCGAACCAGTTCCAACAGCCGTTGGGGTTGGCGCTGCGCGACTGCTGCGGATAGACGACGATCAGGCCGTGGCGGTCGGCGAGAGCGTTCATCTGGGTACCCCGGGCGAAGTCGTCGGGGTTCTGGGTGCAGCCGTGCAGCATCATCACCAGCGACAGCCGGCCGCCGCGCCCGGTGGCGGGGACGTAGACCTTGTAGGTCAGGGAGCCGGCGTCGCAGTTGAAGTGGTGGCGGGTGAAGCGCGGATCGTCGTCGACCTCGGCGTCCGGAGGCGGCGCCACGGCCTCGCTGGGGCCGGCGAAACGGGTGCGTAGGCCGCGCAGCGCATCGACGACTTCGGCGAGCGGGCGGCGGTGCGGGCCGGCGACGCCGGCCGTCACTTCCGCTTCGACCGCGGAGTCGGGATCGGCCTTGGTGTGGACGCCATAGCGCTTCACGCCGAGCGCGCGCTGGATCGCGGAGGTGGCGGCCACGACATCCGCCGAACCGAGATGACTCATCGCTTCGCCGAGGGCGGTACGAATGCGCGACATGGGGAATTCCTTCTTTCGGTGTCAGCTCAGACGATCGCGGAGAGCGGCCTTCACGTCCGGTGTGGCGTGCAGCGCACCCAGCACCGTGAGGGAAACGATCGTCGCCCTGGCGAGTTCCGGCGTGACGTCGTCGGCGATGATGACCAGGCCGAGCACGCGGATCGCCAGTTGCTCGCCGGCATCGCGGACCGCTTCCAGGTCCCGACGGGTGTAGGTCCGCAGACCGAGTTCGAGCGATTGGCGACGGGTCGCCTGCCTCGAGACGTCGGCGTGGGTGGCGAGTTGGTTGCGTATGGCGGTCCGGATGAAGTCGGACCGGTTGGAATAGAAGCCGTCGGCGACCAACAGGTCGATGTGACCGAGATCGACGAAGCCGAGATTGAGGGTGAGTTTTTCACTGTCGGGAATCTTCATCGAAACATCCATAAACCATCCACCTGGATGTCATATGGAGGTATCTCGGCGGAATGCAAGGGCGAAGGCCGCTTTTCCCAAAGGGAGGTGTGGCCGTGAAATTCGACCGTCTCATGGCCGGACGTCGGTCTTTCGCGATGCAGATCCCGCGCGGCGGGCGACGCGAAGCGAGGACGCTCGCCCCTGGTGAGGGGCGGGCGTCGGCGTTCTCTCGCGTTGCGCGCGTGGGAGATCCGTTCAGGCCGGGCTCACATCGGCGAACATCGTCGCCACCGCTCCGTTCGCCGGGGATCGGCCTTCTGGTCGTCGAATGTGATGTGGTCGTGGACGAAGTCGAGGATCGCCTCGACCCGCGGCCAGCCGAGCGGCGTGGACGAAGACTGTTTCCAGGTGAAGTCCGCCAAGAGATCGGTGTCGCAGTAGCGACTGCCGAGCAGATAGACCAGCACCTCGTCCGGCAGATCCTCGATATCGTGCTGCAAGGCGCTTTCCGGCACGGGGTCGGGCAGGCCGCCGTCATGGATCTCGAACTCGGTCGAGATCGTGGTCAGTCCCGGAGGGGCGACGATCCGGCTGCAGGTGTTGCCGAAACCATCGACATAGTCCCAGGCCTCGATCGGCCGATCAAAACGCAATACCTGCTCCGTCAGAAGATCCTCACGGCGCGACGGATGAATGTCGAGGACGAGCAGCATCGGCGTCGCCTGCCGACATTCGTATCCGATCTGAAATCCCGCGCGTATCTTCATCATCGTGTCCGTCAAAATGCCAGCTCATGCCGAAGTGACTGTTCCGCGACGAACGCCGAGGCAAGAAACAAGTTCCGTTCACGCGCGGATCTGGTCGCCACCGTCTTCCGTCGTGACGTTCACCTGCACGGACATGTCGTCGAAATCGGATGCATCGCCGTCGTAGCTTCCCGACAAGGGAACGGCCTGTTTCGGGTGGCGAGCAACCCCGACGCGGATCAGGTCGCGGTTGCCGACGATGCCGTTGGTGGGATCGAATTCCACCCACCCGGCGCCCGGCAGATAGACCTGACACCAGGCGTGGGTCGATCCTCCACCGAGCGTCGTCGAGCCGTCCCGATCGGGAACGTAGATGTAGCCGGTGACGAAACGTGCCGCGAGCCCGAGGCTTCGCGCGGCCTCGATCATCAGCAGCGCGAAATCGCGACAGGTTCCGCGCCGAAGCTGCAGGGTCACGAGCGGAGGCTGCGTTCCATGCGCCGACCGACGGGCGTAGTTGAAACTCTCATGAATCGCGTAGCACATCGTCATCAGTAGGTGGCCGGTCAAGGTGGGCTGGCCGATCCGCACGAACTGTCGTGCCCATTTGCCGACCTGATCCTCCGGATCGGGATATTGCCGCTCGATCGTCCGCTCCAGATCGAAGACCTCATCCGGATCGTAGGCGAAGGGATAGTGCAACGCCTCTTCGTCGATCTGAAGGTCGATCGAGACGGTATGTTCGAGGCGAATCATCGTTTCGAAGCGAAGCTCCCGCGCGGCACCCGCGAAGCCGACGAGAGCGACACAATTGCCGAACACATCATGTATCCATCGGACGTATTCCGGCTTCGGATCGACTTGCAGGCTCGAGTTCAACAGCGTCTGATCGAAACTGTCCCTCGGCCTGAACATGATACGGTGCTCGCCGAATTCCACTGGTCTGGTGTACCGATAGGAGGTGACGTGCCGGACGGAAAATAGGGTCATCCAAGTCACCGACGGTTGTTGGCGGCGGGCGCCATTCGCGAGATCTGTCATGTGGGTGCGCAACGGTGCAGGGCCAGCTCGACGGCGAGATCCGCCGTCATCGGAGACCAGAAGGTCTCCTCATCCGGCTTACCGCATTTTCGCAACCGATTTGAGGAATTTCAATTTTCTTGGTCCGGTGCTGGTTCCCCTCCCGCCCTCTGCGTCGATGATGTTTCGAATACTGGTCGTAGGCGGCGAACCTCGGGTGCAACCGAATTCAATTGCTCACATCGGTGCCGAATTTTTCGCACTGCGCACCACATCCCGGGCTTCGTGAACCACGGTCCGCGAGCAATTCGAGTAGTTTCCGAACCTGCCGCGTCCGCCGCATCGGCCGCTACGGTCCGGAAGTTCGCCCGGCCATGGGCGGCTCCGACGCAAACCGTTCCGGCAACGACCGGATGCCTCTTGGAGACGAAACGGATGAACACATATCGTTTGGACCCGATCGAATTCGGGGATTCCTCCTGGCAATACTCGAAAGAAAAGGGCTCCATCTGGGCGTGCGCACCGACGCCGCAGGAGGCTCGCGATCTGGTCGCCTCGAAGTCCGGCTTCGGCGCCTTCGCTGGGATCGGCGCCCGATCGCCCTGGCAGGACGATGCGGTCACGTCCTGTGTCCTCCAGCCGTCGATGAAACTCATGAACGCCGGCGACGTGGTGAGGGAAGACGGCAGTTCCGTCGACTACACGGGGACGGATGCCGCGTGACGCAGAGGTCCCATCGGCCGAGACATCGTCCGATGGCGCAACGGCGGCCCGGCGCGGCCGGGTACTTTCCGACCCTTCCAGGACGTCGGGCGGCGAATAGAATCGCGATCGCGTTCGAGGAGACGCGTCGCCGGTGAAAGGACTCGACGGACGCGCCTCGTCGTCGAACGGCATTTTCAGGGAGCCGCGATGAGCCGCCGTCATGCCGAACTCCATCTCGTCACCCGCATCCGCCGGCCGCGCGACGCCGCGACGCCGAGGATCGGGCTCGCCGTCGAGAGGATGTCGTCATCGGCGACGAGCATGGCCGCGACGGCGGGGATCGGGGCGCTGGTCGGCACGGCCGTGTGACGGTGGCGATCATCCGTCGGCTGGTCGCCGTCGACCGATCGATGGGAGGCTGGCATGGAAAACCGGTGGACCCGCGCGTGGCTCGCCCGCGGCCGGATAGCGGCGGTGGTCGCGATCGCCACCCTCAGCATTCTCGGCGGGGGCGATCCGGCGGCGGCGGTCAAGACCGCGCAGCCGCTGCGCACCAATCTGGCCGAGACCTTCACCGGCGATTTCGACGCGATCGTCGAGAAGCGGCGCATCCGCGTGTTGATCCCGTTCAGCCGCATCTACTTCCACCTCGAGAAGGGCGAGATGGCCGGGCTCGCCGTCAGCCAGTTGCGCACCTTCGAGAAGCAGATCAATGCCGGGATCCGCAATCGGTCGCGCCGCATCTTCGTCTACATCGTTCCGACCCCGCGCGATCGCCTGCTCAGCGATCTGGTGGCCGGGCGCGGCGATATCGCGCTGGGCAATCTCACCATCACCGAGGAGCGGCGCGCCACCGTCGACTTCTCCCGGCCCTTCTCGAAGGGGGTGCGGGAACTCGTCGTCACCGGGCCGAGGGTCGCCGAGATCCGCGACCCCCTCGATCTCGCCGGACGGACGATCACGGTGCGGCATTCCTCGAGTTCCCGCGAGAACCTGGAGCGGCTGAACCGCGAACTCCTGCAGCTCGGACGACCGCCGATCGTCATTCACGACGCCGACGAGAGGTTGGAGAACGACGACCTGATCGAGATGGTGCAGGCCGGGCTGATCGAGGCGACGGTCGCCGACAGCCACATGCTCGACCTGTGGATCAAGGTGTTTCCCGACATCCGTATCCATGCCGCCGCCCCGATCCTCACCGACGGTGAGATCGCCTGGGCCTTCCGCAAGAACAGCCCGCTGCTCGCCGCGAAAATCGACGCCTTCGTCGCTTCCGCCAAACTCGGAACCGAGGACGGAAATCTCCTGCGCCGGGAGTACCTGCGCAGCGACCGTTGGCTGAAGCCGGCGGTGAGCGAGGAGAACGCCCGCCGGCTGAAGGCCTATTGGACGTATTTCCGCAAGTACGGCACGATGTACGACGTCGACCCCTACCTCATCGCCGCCGTCGCCTTTCAGGAGTCGCGCTTCGATCCGAAGCTGGTGATGCGCCGGTCGGGCGCCACCGGTCTCATGCAGATGATGCCCTCGACGGCCCGCCTACCCATCGTCGGCATCACCGATCTCCTCGACCCGGAGAGCAACATCCACGCCTTCGCCAAGTATTTCCGCCATTTACGCGACCACTACGTCGACCAACCGAACATCGGCGACGTCGATCGGTTGATGCTCGTCCTGGCCAGCTACAACGCTGGTCCGACGCGGATCTCGCGCCTGCGCAAGGTGGCGCCGGACCCCGACGTCTGGTTCGAGTGCGTCGAATGGTCGGTGTGGAGTGTCGTCGGGTCCGAGACCGTGGACTATGTCCGCAACGTCTTCCGCTACTACATCACCTTCAAGAACATGAGCGAGGGGTTGGGCCTGCGCGCCGAGACGCGCGAGTGAACGCCGCCGTCGAGATCGGTCCGCACGAGACCCCGACAGAGTCGGAAATTACTCAATCGATGCCGTGCCTCCCCGGTCGCCATCCGGCCGGACGGCCGCGCTCCCGAGGCCCCGGACGCGATCTGGACAACCGAACGCGGCGCGCAGGGGCCCCGACGGCAGACGGGGTGTCCGCGGCATAAACGAGGCCGTCCGCGCGGCCCGGCCGAGGGGTCGAGCGACACGGTCGGCCTTTCGGACATCCCTCCCCTATCGGCTGGTGGCGATGGAGCGGCGAAACAGAAGGAGGCTGAGGCCGAGAAAGGCCGTCCCGAGACCGGCGACGGTCAGGAACTCCTTCCAGACGATCGAGAACCCGGCACCACGATAGACGATGGCCTGGGCGAAGCTCATGTAGTGGCGCGACGGCAGCAGCCAGGTCACCGGCTGGAGCCAAGCCGGCTGGCTCTCGATCGGCGACATGCCGCCCGACAGCATCATCATCGGCATCACCACCATCATCATCAACAGCGCGAACTGGGCCATGGTGCGGGCGACCGTGCCGAGCAGGATGCCGATGGCGGCGGCGGCGAACAGGTAGATCACCGTGCCGGCCAGCAGCAGGCCCCGCGACCCGGCGATCGGAACGTCCAGCGCGCCCTCGACCACGAACACCATGGAAAGGACGAACGACACGAAGATCACCAGACTGTTCGACCAGACGTTGGCCATGGCGATCTCGAACGAGGTCAGCGGCATGACCAACAGGTGCTCGATCGTGCCGTGTTCGCGCTCGCGCAGCAGCGAGGCGCCGGTGAGGACGATGGTCAGCATCGACAGTTGGTCGAGCAGGCCGACCACGGCGCGGAACCACGACTGGGTGCCGCCGGGGTTGAAGGCGCGCCGCACCACCAGCGTGTCCGCCCGCCCGCCGGTGTCGACGGAACGCGCCACATGGCGGCGAACCTCGCCGGCGACCATGTTCTGGATGTAGCCGGCGCCGAGGCCGGCCTGCTGGACGGCGGTGGCGTCGACCGCCAGTTGCACCTCGGGCGCACCGCCGCGGAGCAGATCGGACTCGAAGTTCGGCGGAATCACCAGGATGAAGGTGTAGAGGCTCTGGTCCATCGCCCGGGCGGTCTCACCCGCCGAGATCAGCGGCGCCACCTTGAAATAGGGTGGGTAGAACAGGCCGCGGATCGACCGCGACAAGGCCGAGCCGTCCTCGTCGACGATGGCGACGGCGGCGTTGTTGATGGTCTCGCCGCCGCCTTTCGACTGAAAGTAGATCGAAAAACCGAAGGACCAGACGATGAACAGGATCATCATCAGATTCTTCGACAGGATCCGCAACTCCTTGGTGCCGAGCCAGAAGGTGTTGGACAGGCCGTTCATCCCTCACGCCTCCTGCTTCTTCAGCGCCAGCACCGCCATCACCAGGAAGGCGGGGACGAAGACGGCGAGCGCCGCCATGTCGACCATCAGGTCGGCCGCCGCCAGCCCCTTGGTGAAGGCGCCGACGCTCATGTGCATGTAATAGGTGGTCGGCCACAGCCAGCCCATGATCCGGGCGCCGCCCTCCAGCGTCGACACCGGCTGCATCATCCCGGAGAACTGCATGGTCGGCAGCATCGACAGGATCGCGCCGGCGAAGACGGCCGCCACTTGGCTCGAGGTGAACATCGAGATCACCAGGCCGTAGCCGGTCGCCGCAGCGACGTAGAGCAATGCCCCGAGGGTCAACGCGGTGACGCTGCCCTTCAACGGCACGCCGAAGAGATGGACGATCACCACCACCATGGTGACGTAGTTGATCATGCCGATCGCCACATAGGGGATCTGCTTGCCGACCAGGAACTCCAGCCGACGGGTCGGCGTGACGTAGAAATTGGTGATAGTGCCGATCTCCTTCTCGCGGGCGACGCTGACCGCCATCAGGATCGCCGGAAACATCATCAGCAACATCGCCGGGATCGACGGACCCATCGCATAGATGCTCTCGAAGCTCGGATTGTAGAGATAGCGGACCTGAATCACCGCCGTCGATGTCGATGTCGACGCCGTCGACGAGGCCCCGGCGCGGCTCGCCACGAAGGTCGCGTGGGCGCCCTGGACGTAGCCCTCGATGGTCCCGGCCCGCATGGTGTTGGCGCCGTCGATCCACGCCGAGATCTGCCAGGGCGAACCGCGCTCGAGGTTGCGCCCGAAATCGGGGGGGATCTCCAGCGCCAGGGTGATCTCGTTCGACCGCAACCGCGCCTCGAGGTCCTGGTGGCCGGTGATCGGCGGGCGCTCGACGAAGTAGCGCGAGCCGGAGAAATTGGCGAGGTAGCTGCGGCTCTGCGGCGTCTGGTCGTGGTCGAAGGCGGCGTAGGTGAGGTTCTGGACGTCGGTCGAGATGCCGAAGCCGAAGATCAGAAGCAGGATCAGCGTGCCCACCAAGGCGAAGGCCAAGCGGATCGGATCGCGCAGGATCGACAGGGTCTCGCAGCGGGAATAGGCGAGCAGGCGCCGAAGCGAGGCGGCCGGGGCGCCACCGTCGCGCGCCGGTGCGGTCGCGGCGAGCGCCTCGGCAGGCGCGGCCGGGGCGAGCGCCGCGTGCGCCTCGGTCGGCGCGGCGACGGTGGTCGTGTCCGCGCCCTCCGCCCGCTCGATGTGGGCGATGAAGGCCGCCTCGAGATCGGCCGCCCCGGCGGCGGCGATGATCTTCGCCGGTTCGTCGCACACCAGCACCCGGCCGGCGTGCATCAGGGAGATGCGATCACAGCGCATCGCCTCGTTCATGAAATGGGTGGAGACGAAGATCGTCACTCGGCCGTCGCGCGACAGGTGGATCAACAGGCGCCAGAACTCGTCCCGCGCGATCGGATCGACGCCGGAGGTCGGCTCGTCGAGGATCAGCAGTTCCGGGTCGTGGATGATGGCGACGGCCAACGACAGTCGCTGGCGCAGGCCGAGCGGCAGGTCGGCGGCGACGGCGTCGGCGTGATCGACCAGTCCGACCCGGGCGAGAAGGTCGGCGATGCGCGATTCGATCGCCTCGGGAGCGAGGTGATAGAGACGGGCGTGCAGCAACAGGTTCTGCCGGGCCGTCAGTTCGCCGTAGAGCGAGAACGACTGCGACATGAAACCGACGCGCCGGCGGGTCGCCATGTCGTTGGCGTCGACCGCCTTGCCGTAGATCCGCGCCTCGCCCTGCGAGGGCGCCAACAGGCCCGCCAGCATCTTCATGGTGGTGGTCTTGCCGCTGCCGTTGGAACCGAGGAAGCCGAAGATCTCGCCGGTCTCGATGGTGAAGCCGACGTCGTCGACCGCGGTGAAGTCGCCGAACCGTCGGGTGAGATGCGTCGCCACGATCACCGGCGGGCCGCCGGTCGCGATCCGCGGCGGGATCGTCGGGCGACCATGGGGACCGCGCCGGCTCTCGGGCAGAAGGGCGATGAACACCGCCTCGAGGTCGCTCTCACCGGTTCGCGCCTTCAACTCGGCCGGCGTGCCGGTGGCCAGGATCCGCCCGGCGTCCATCACCGCCAACCGATCGCAGTGCTGCGCCTCGTCCATGTAGGCAGTCGAGATCAGCACGCTCATCTGCGGCCGTTCGGCCCGCAAGGCGTCGATCAGGTTCCAGAACTGGCGTCGCGACAGCGGATCGACGCCGGTCGTCGGCTCGTCGAGGATCAAGAGGTCGGGGTCGTGGATCAGGGCGCAGCACAGGCCGAGCTTCTGCTTCATGCCACCCGAAAGTTGGCCGGCCGGACGGTCGAGGAACGGCGTCAGCCCGGTCGCCCCGACCAGGCGGCGGATGCGGCGGGCGCGCTCGGCGGTGCCCTGGCCGAACAGCCGACCGAAGAAGTCGAGGTTTTCCCGGACGCTGATCTCCTGGTAGAGGTTCCGGCCCAGCCCCTGCGGCATGTAGGCGATACGGGCACACACCGCCTCGCGGTGGCGTGAATTCGCCATCGCGCCGCCGAACACCTCGACCGTGCCGCCCTGTCCCTTGCGCGCGCCGGCGACCAACCCGAACAGTGTCGACTTGCCCACCCCGTCGGGTCCGATCACCCCGACCATGCGGCCTAGCGGGATGTCGAGCGACACGTCGTCGAGCGCCACGACCTTGCCGTAGCGGTGGGTGACGGACACCAGCCGACCGATCGGCGGGGGTGCGACCGTGTCGCGCGGTTCGGCCATGGTCACTCCGTCGCGTCGACGGGATCGCCCGGCAGACGCTTCTCCAGGGCCGCCGGCCACGCCGGCGTCTTCGACCCGAGCCGCAGCCAGGCGACGCCCCGGACCCCGGTCTTGACCTGTTCGATGTGGCGCTCGACCAGGCTGCGGGGCACCCGGACCTTGACCCGGAACATCAACTGGTCGCGCTCGCTGCGGGTCTCGACCTGCTTCGGCGTGAACTGGGCTTCCGGCGAGACGAAGCTGACGCGGGCCGGCACGGCGACATCGACCGCGTCGAAGGTGATGCGCGCCTGTGACCCGAGCGGGATCTGGCGCGCCTGTTCGGCCGGCAGGAACACCTCCATGTAGACCTCGGCGAGATCGACGATGGTCAGTACCTTGCCGCCGGCGCCGAGCACCTCGCCCGGATTGGCGAGCCGATAGAGCACCCGGCCGGCGACCGGCGCCACCAGGGTGGCGTCGGCGATCTGGGCCTCGATCACCCGCACGACCGCTTCGGCCGCCTCGGTCGAGCGCCGGGTGGCGGTGACATGGGCCTGCGCCGCCTGCAACACCGCCTGGGCCGCGTCGCGTTCACTCTGGCGTTGGTCGCGGGTCTCCTCCGAGACGTGGCCCTGGGCGACCAACGACAGGGTGCGCTGGAGCCCGGCCTCCGCCAACCGTAGCGCCGCGCGTCGCTGCAGCACCTGCGCCTCGGCTTCGAGCCGGGTGCTGTCTGCATAGGTGACGTCGGCGAGATATTTGGCGCGCTGCGCCTCGAGTTCGGTGGTTTCCATCTGCGCCAGCGGCTGGCCCTGTGCGACCAGGTCGCCCTCGCGGACCAGGACCTGGCGGACGCGGCCGGCCGACTTGGTCGAGATGTCGACCTGATCGGCCTCGATTCGCCCGTTGGCGGAGACCAGTCCGTCGGGCAGCCTCGCCTGTCGGCCGTTCCACCACGACCAACCGCCGAGCGCGGAGGCCACGACCACGACCACGATCACGACGATACGTAGGATCGACTGTTTCACGGGCGTTTCCTTCTCGGACACCGAGCGTCCGGCGCATGTGCCCAGGTACGTTCCGCACGGGCCGAGGACAGTTCGATCTAATGACCATCCGCCCGATCTCGAGCGATGATGCTCACGGTAGTGCAGCGCCATCGCGCCGGACAGATTCGGAAACTACCCGTGCGGATCACCCGTCGCGCTTCCAGGTGCCGGAGCGGTCTTCGCGCCGATCCTCGCCGATCTCCTGCTCGGCCGCATCGCCGCCGTTGCCCGAGAAGGCACTCGCCGGCGGTCCTGGTTCGAAGCGGACCACGAAGCCGGGGCGCCGGACTTCCACCTGATCGACGCCCGGCTCCGAGGCGGTCCGCCCGGTGAAACCGCCACTCCCCTCGGCGCGACCGCCGGTCCGGTCAACGAGCGACGCGGGCCCGCTGGTCGTCCATGCCCATCGAGATCAGGATCGGCTCCTTCGTCTGAATCTCCTGGAATGCCGCCTTGGAGGTCATCCCGGCCCAATCGGCGAGGATCAGCGACTGGGCGATGGCGCCGCCCAGCGTGGTGCCGGGGCCGGTGACGACGAAGAGGTCGGGCGCGAATTCGTGCGCCGCCACCTCGATGGCGCGTGTGAAGTCGTAGGTCTCGGTCACCTGATGGCCGAGCGTATAGTCCCACAGCGCCGCGACGTCGGTGGCGCCGGGCCACCAGACGTGGCCGCGTCCGTCGATCATCGGCAGGTCGGGCTGTTCGAACAACGAGACCGGCAGCCGCCGCCGGCCCTCCGCCGCCACCGGTGCCTGGAGCGCGGTGTGAAAGGCGGCATGGTTGGCGAGGCGCAGCGGGAAACGGCCCTGCGTCGGCTCGACCCGCGCCTGGAAGGCGGCGAGCCCGGCTTCGTCGCCGGCGACGACGAGCATGCCGCCGAGATCGATCGACAGCGCCAAGGTGTGGCCCGGGCGTTCGGCGATCTCGGCGACGATGGCGACGAGCTCCGCCTTGCGCGCCGGATCCGGCCGCCAACCCTCGTCGACGAAGGGGTGGATCGTCTGACCGCCGATGAGCCGCTCCTGCATCAGCGTGCCCATGGTATCGACCACCTCGAAGCCGTTGGTCGGCGACAGCGCGCCGGCGCAGGCGAGCGTCGAATACCACCCCATGGAATTGCCGGTGACCGCGACGACGCGGATGCGTTCGGCGTCGATGGCGGCGAAATCGCCGATGGTCGCCGCGTAGATCAGCGCCGAGGCATTGTCGCCGCGGGTATGGACGGCGACCGAATGGGTCGCCGCGCCGTCGAGGTCGGCGAGCGTCGCTCGTCCGACTTCGGCGCGCCGGGCATCGAAGCGCGCCAACAGATCCCGATCGGCGAAATGACGTCCGAGATAGCCGAGTTCGGGCTTGTTGTAGGTGCCGCGCCCCGGGCAGATCACCACCGCCGTCTTCATTTCGTCCCCTCGATCATCCGCATCGCCGCGGCGAAGATGCCGTCCGCCGACGGCATGGTGGCCGCGTAGGCCGGTCCCGTGGCGATGAAACTGTCTTCCGACGTGAGCCGCTCGATCGGCATGTCGGTCCGCTCGGTGAAGAGGGCCATCAGGGCTTCCGCCACGCCGCCGGACCGGCGGGTCTCGTCGACGATCAGGATGCCGGCGCAGCCCTCGACCGCCGCGACGAGCGCCTCCTCCGGCATCGGCGACAGCCAGCGCTGGTCGATGACCCGCACCCGGTGGCCGGCGGCCTCCAGGCGCGCCGCCGCCTGACGACCGAGGTAGTGGCCGTTGGCGAAGGAGACGATCGCCAGATCGGTGCCGCGACCGTGGATGCCGACCTCGCCGAGGCGGATCGAGCGGCCCGGCTCGGGGTAGGTGGTCATCCACGCCCCGTCCTTGTCCTCATGGAGATCGCGCATCGGATAGAGCGCGATCGGTTCGAGGAAGACGACGACGCGTTGCTCCTCGCGGGCGAGACGCACGCATTCGCGCAGCATCATCGCCGCGTCGGCCCCGTTCGACGGGCAGGCGAGGATCACGCCGGGAATGTCGCGCAACACCGCCACCGAATTGTCGTTGTGGAAGTGCCCGCCGAAGCCCTTCTGATAACCGAGCCCGGCGATGCGCAGCACCATCGGATTGGTGTATTGGCCGTCGGAGAAGAACGACAGCGTCGCCGCCTCGCCGCGGATCTGGTCCTCGGCATTGTGGAGATAGGCGAGGAACTGGATCTCCGGCATGGGTATGAAACCGTTGTGGGCCATGCCGATGGCGAGGCCGAGGATCGACTGCTCGTCGAGCAGCGTGTCGATCATCCGGTCCGCTCCGAAGCGGCTCTGGAGCTTCTGGGTGACGCCGTAGACGCCGCCCTTGCGGCCGACGTCCTCGCCCATCATGACGATTTCCGGGTGGGCGAGCATCAGATCGGTGAGCGCCCAGTTGATGATCCGGCTCATCGGCTGGGGCGTGTCGAACTGGCGCATGTCGGTGTCGAAGATCGCCTCGCGGGCCTCCGACGACGGGCCGTTGACCGGGCGGCAGGCGCGCCCGGGCGGGATCAGCGAGGCCATCACCTCCGAAGCCGTCCTCAAGCGCGGGCGTTCGGCCGCCCGCGTCGCCACGCGCGCCACCCGCTCACTCGTCTCGAGGTAGATCGCCAGCGCCTCGTCGGGAGAGAGAACCCCGGCCTCGTCCAACAACCGCGTCGCATGCAGCAACGGATCGGCGGCCTCGTCGGCCTCGACCTCGGCGCGCGACAGGTAGGTCGTCGGCACGTCGGCGCCGGCATGGCCGTAGAGGCGCACGGTGCGCAGATGCAGGAACGCCGGCTTGCGCCGCCGGCGCACGTAGTCCGCCACCTCCGAGGTGACGCGATGGGTCTCGAAGATGTCGAGCCCGTCGGCGTGGAAATAGCGGATGCCCGGTCGTCCTTCGAACGAGGCGCGGATCCAGCCCTTCGGCGTCTTGGTCGAAATGCCGATGCCGTTGTCCTCGCAGACGAGGAGCAGCGGCAGCGGCGTCGATTGGTAGGACGCCCAGCCGGCGGTGTTGACGGCGCCCTGCGCCGTCGAATGATTGGCCGACGCATCGCCGAAGGTGCAGACGACGAGCGAATCGGCGGGCAGGATCCGGTGTTCGGGAGCGTGGCGCCGGGCCGCGCCGATCGCATAGGCCGCGCCGACCGCCTTGGGCAGATGCGACGCGATGGTCGAGGTCTGCGGTGGGATGAACAGCGCCCGCGAGCCGAGCACCTTGTGGCGGCCGCCGGAGATCGGATCCTCGCAGGACGCCGCGAAGGACAGGAGCATGTCCCAGGTGATCGACTGCCCCGGCACTTGGCCGGCGCGGGCGATCTGGAAGGCGGCGTCGCGGTAGTGGAGGAAGGCCATGTCAGTGGGGCGCAGGGCACAGGCGACGGCCGCCATGCCCTCGTGGCCCGACGAGCCGATGGTGTAGAAGCCCTGTCCCGCCTTCTGCATGGCGCGAGAGGTGCGGTCGAGCGCCCGGCTGAGGCAGGCGGCGCGGAAGATCGCCACCGCATCGACCGGTTTCAACGGGCCGCTCGGCGGAGCCCCCGCGGGAAAGTCCCGCCCCGCGACGCGGCGCAGATAATTCTCGTGGACGATGTCGGCGCGATCCATGGGAGACCTCGGAAGGTGGGCGGGAACGAGCGCGCGGGCGACGATCCCGATGTCTGAGACTACCGCGTCAGGCGCGCGCAGGCATCGCCAATGCGGTCGAGCGCGATCGTCAGTTCATCCGCCCCGGTCGCGTAGGAGATGCGGAAGAAGGGCGCCGCGCCGAAGCACGAGCCGGGCACCACGGCGACGTCGCCGTCGAGCAGGTAGTCGGCGAAATCGACATCCGAGGCGATCACCCTGCCGTCGGGGCGTCGCGATCCGATCAGCCCGGCGCAACTGGCGAACGTATAGAAGGCACCGTCCGGAATCGGGCAGGTGACGCCGGCAATGGCATTCAGCCCGGCGACGACGAGATCGCGCCGCGTCTGGAAGGCGCGCCGCCGATCCTCGACGATCGCTTGCGGCCCGTCGAGCGCGGCGATCGCGGCCTGCTGGCTGATCGAACTCGGGCAGGACGTCGACTGGCTCTGGACGATCGCCATGGCGGCGATCAGCGCCGCCGGCCCACCGCCGTAGCCGAGCCGCCAACCGGTCATGGCATAGGCCTTGGAGACGCCGTTGACGGTCAGGGTGCGGTCGGCGAGGTCGGGCGCGACGGCGGCGAAGGTGGCGAATTCGAAGCCGTCGTAGACGATGTGCTCGTACATGTCGTCCGACATCACCCAGACCTCCGGGTGGCGCCGGATCACCTCGGCGAGGGCCGCGAGATCGGCGCGGCGATAGCCGGCCCCCGACGGATTCGACGGCGAGTTGAGCAGCAGCCAGCGGGTGCGGGGGCCGATCGCCGCCTCGAGCGCCTGCGCGGTGAGCCGAAAGCCGGTGTCGAGACCGCAGGTCACCACCTTCGGCACGCCGCCGGCGATGGCGACGATGTCGGCGTAGCTGGTCCAGAAGGGCGCGGGAACGACGACCTCGTCGCCGGGGTCGAGACCAGCCATGAAGGCGTTGAAGAGGATCTGCTTGGCGCCGGCGCCGCAGGTGATCTGGTCTTGCGCGAAGATCAGGCCGTTCTCGCGCTCGAACTTGCGCCGGACGGCCGCCTTCAGCTCCGGCGCGCCGTCGAGCGCGGTGTATTTGGTGGCGCCGGCCGCGATGGCGCGGGCGGCGGCCTCCTTGATGTGATCGGGCGTGTCGAAGTCGGGTTCACCGGCGCCGAGCACGATCATCGGGCGTCCGGCGCGTTTCGCCGCCGCCGCCTCGGCGGTGATCCGCAGGATGGCGGAGACGCCGATGGCGCCGAGCCGCGCCGCCGGGCGAAACGCCGCGGCCTCTTCGATGGTCGGAAAAGCGGTCATCGTCACCCCTCAGACGTCGAACTTCACGCCTTGCGCCAAGGGCAGCGCATGGCCGTAGTTCATCGCGCTGGTCTGGCGGCGCATGTAGGCCTTCCAGGCGTCCGAGCCGCTCTCGCGACCGCCGCCGGTCTCCTTCTCGCCGCCGAAGGCGCCGCCGATCTCGGCGCCCGAGGTGCCCATGTTGACGTTGGCGATGCCGCAGTCGGAGCCGCGCTCGGAGAGGAAGCGCTCGATCTCGCGGACGTCGGTGGCGAAGATCGACGAGGAGAGGCCCTGCGGCACGTCGTTCTGCAGGGCGATCGCCTCGTCCAAGTCTCGATACTTCAGCACGTAGAGGATCGGCGCGAAGGTTTCCTCGACCACCGGGCCGACCTGGGCCGGCATCTCGACCAGCGCCGGCCGGACGTAGAACGAGCCCGGCCCGTTGACGTCGACGCGCTCGCCGCCGTGGACCGTGCCGCCGGCGGCCTTCGCCGCCGCGAGCGCCGCCTGCATCGCCGCGAAGGCGTTGGCGTCGATCAACGGGCCGACCAACGCCGAGGAGGCGATCGGGTTGCCGATCGAGATGGCGCGATAGACGTCGGCGAGCTTCGGCACCAGCGCGTCGTAGACGCTCTCGTGAACGATCAGACGGCGCAGCGTGGTGCAGCGTTGACCCGCGGTTCCCATGGCGCCGAAGGCGACCGCGCGCAGCGTCAGGTCGAGATCGGCCGACGGCGTGACGATCGAGGCGTTGTTGCCGCCGAGTTCGAGGATCGGGCGGGCGAGGCGACGCGCCAGACGCTCGCCGACGATGCGGCCCATGCGGGTCGATCCGGTCGCCGAGACGACCGGGACGCGGCGGTCGTCGACCAGAGCCTCACCGACGTCGGCGCCGCCGATCAACAGCGTCGAAAGGTCGGCCGGCGCATCGGCGCCGAATTTCGCGGCGGCGCGCAGGAACAGGGCCTGCGTCGCCAACGCGCTCAGCGGCGCCTTCTCCGACGGCTTCCACACCACCGCGTCGCCGCACACCAGCGCCAGGGCGGCGTTCCACGACCATACGGCGACGGGGAAGTTGAAGGCCGAGATGACGCCGACGACGCCGATCGGCCGCCAGCTCTCGGTGAGCTTGTGGTCCGGGCGCTCCGATTGGATGGTCAGGCCGTAGAGCTGGCGGGAGAGGCCGACGGCGAAATCGCAGATGTCGATCATCTCCTGGACTTCGCCCTCGCCCTCCGAGACGACCTTGCCGACCTCGAGCGCGACGAGCCGCCCGAGAGCGGTCTTGTGGGCACGCAATTCCTCGCCGAGCAGGCGCACCAGCTCGCCGCGCCGCGGCGCCGGCACGCCGCGCCACGACAGATAGGCGGCGTGCGCCTTCGCGACGGCGTCGGTCGCCTCGCCCGCCGTCACCTCGCGCACCCGGCCGATGACGCTGCCGTCGACGGGGGAGATCACGGCCCGTCCGCCCTCGCGAACGAGGGCGCCCTGGACGCCGAGCCGGGAGAGGATCGAATCGACTTCGACCGCGATTTCGGAAGGGGTGGAACGATCGATCATCTGGCGTGGCCTCGAGGATGGCGGGACGTGAAAGGCATGGGTGAGCAGCGGACGACCGGATCGATGGGCGGCGCGAGAGATCGCGAACGGGGTTCGACGGATCGGGTGACGGAGCCCGACGACCCCAGAGCGTTCCCGGTCGAGCCGTTCGGCCTCCACAGGCAGACCGAGCCGGCCCCCGGCGACGACCCCATCGGCGTGGATGGCGATCCTCGCCGCATCGCGCCTCCTCGACAAGTGATGTTGCCCACAGACGTCATTCCGATTCGGAATGGATAGGAGCCGCCCGGCACCCGTTCTTTCCGCTTGCTTCGGCGGCATCGCGAACGGATGTTTCCTCGACACGCCATTCCGAGTGGGATCGTCGATGCAGCTTCCCCGCCGCTTCATGCCGGCCCTCTCCATGCTCTCCGCCTTCGAAGCCGCGGCGCGCACCGGCAGCATCACCGCCGCGGCGCAGGAGTTGAACCTCACCCAGAGCGCGGTCAGTCGGCAGATTCTCGCCCTGGAGGAACAGCTCGAGTCGCAACTGTTCATCCGCGAGCGTCGACGCATCCGGTTGACGCTGGCGGGCGAGACCTATGCCCGCGAGATTCGCGAAGCCCTGCACAAGATCGCCGACGCGTCGCTCAACCTGCGCGCCAACCCGGCCGGCGGCACGCTCAATCTGGCGATCCTGCCGACCTTCGGTACCCGTTGGCTGGCACCACGTCTGCCGCGTTTCCTGCGCGACCACCCCGGTGTCACGGTCAATCTGGCGACTCGGTCTCAGCGTTTCGACTTTTCCCTCGACACGGCCGACGCCGCGATTCATTTCGGCGAGAGCGACTGGCCGAACGCCGAAACCGTGTTCATCCGAGACGAGGCGGTGGTGCCGGTGTGTTCGCCCGATTTCGCCCACCGCAACCCGGTGGCGACGCCGGAAGACCTGCGCGCGCTCCCCCTGTTGCACCTCACCTCGCGTCCCGATGCCTGGCAGCACTGGTTCATCGCGCAAGGGGCGGCGGCCGACGGCATCCATGGCATGCTCTTCGACCAGTTCGCGACGATCGCCGGAGCGGCCACGGCCGGCCTCGGCGTCGCCCTGCTGCCGGATTTCCTGTTCGACGAGGAATTGGCGGCGGGAACCCTGACGAGGATCCTCGACCTGCCGCTGCGGAGCGCCGGAAACTACCATCTCGTCTGGCCGCGCGGTCGCGCGACCCACCCCCCTCTCGCCGCCTTCCGCGACTGGCTCGAGAAGGAGACGGGGATCGACGTGGTCGCGCGCCTCGACCGGAGAGCGCCGGCCTCGCATTCATGAGACCCGAGGCGCCCCGATCGACGGCTCGCGATGTCGATCGGCCTGGAGACCCACGCCGATTCACCGGCGGAGGCCGGCGGGCGACGATTCGGGCGTCGGAGGGACCGATCGGGCGGAGGCGTGCGGGCCCCCGCCGCGGCTCATCTGTTCTTGGTGAGCGGTATGGCGGTCTTGTACTTCACCTGCTTCAGGGAAAAACTCGATTTGATGTTGGCGACGTTCGGCAACGCGGCGAGCTTCTCGACGATGAACCGCTGCAGTTCGGCGACATCGGCGACGAGGACGCGCAGCAGATAGTCGGAATCGCCCGTCATGAGGTAGCACTCCATCACCTCCTCGTAGCCGGCGATCGCGCTCTCGAAGCTGTCGAGGGCGCGTTCGACCTGTCGATCGAGTGTGATCGAGATGAAGACGCTGACCCCGAGCCCCAATTTCACCGGATCGAGCAGCGCCACGTAGCGATCGAGAATGCCGGCGCGCTCGAGCGCCCGCACGCGGGCGAGACAGGGGCTGGGCGAGAGATGAACCCGTCGCGCCAGATCGACATTGGAGATGCGGGCCTCGGCCTGAAGCTCTCGCAGGATCTGCAGATCGATGGCATCGAGTTTCAGATCGATCATGAACTGCCGCCCATTCGGTCATTTCAAGCATGATATATCGTAGCGTGCTCGTTGGGCAGCGTCATTCGACAGCCAATTTCGAGGCCATGCCGCTATCGTACCGCTCGGTACGCGAATGAGGAGACCCTGTCTGTGAGCACGACGACGAGGCATGACGCGCGAGGGCGTGTCGCGGACGAGCGCATCCCCCATCTGGCGGCTCTGGAGCGCAAGGCGCTCTGGCTGTCGACCTGGACGATCCATGCGGCCAACCATCTCAGGCGCAACGACGACGGCCTCAAGGTCGGGGGGCATCAGGCCTCTTCCGCCTCGCTCGCCACCATCCTGACGGCGCTCTATGGGGCGGTTCTGCGCCCCGAGGACCGTGTCGCGGTGAAGCCTCACGCCTCGCCGGTCTTCCATGCGCTGCAATATCTCTTCGGCCGCCAGACGCGCGACAAGCTCGAGGCTTTCCGCGCCTTCGGCGGGGCACAGTCCTACCCGTCGCGAACCAAGGACAGCGACGACGTCGACTTCTCGACCGGCTCGGTCGGCCTGGGCGTCGCCCAGACGCTGTTCTCGGCGATCGTTCAGGACTACGTCGCCGCCAAGGGCTGGCTCGACCGGGCGGAGGGCAAGATGGTCGCCCTCGTCGGCGATGCCGAGATGGACGAGGGCAATATCTATGAAGCGCTGATCGAGGGCTGGAAGCACGGGTTGCGCAACACCTGGTGGGTGGTCGACTACAACCGCCAGAGCCTCGACGCGGTGGTGCGCGAGGGGCTGTGGGCGAAGTTCGAGGCGATGTTCGCCAATTTCGGCTGGGACGTCGTCATCGTGAAATACGGCGCCCTGCAGGAGGCGGCCTTCACCGAGCCCGGCGGCGAGGCTCTGAAGCACTTCATCGACACCTGTCCGAACCAGGATTACGCCGCGCTGTGCTTCCAGGGCGGCGCGGCCTGGCGGCGACGCCTGCTCGAGGCGATCGGCGATCAGGGACCCGCCACCGCGCTGATCGAACGGCGCGGCGACGAAGAGTTGGCGTTGTTGATGACCAATCTCGGCGGCCACGACCTGCCCAACCTCGTCGCCGCCTTCGAGGCGGCGCGGGCCACCGATCGGCCGACCTGCTTCATCTGCTACACGGTCAAGGGCCACGGCCTGCCGCTGCAGGGCCACAAGGACAACCACGCCGGACAACTCACCGCGACCCAGGTGGAGGCGCTGCGCGCCGCCCACGGGGTGCGCCCGGGCCATGAATTCGACCCGTTCGAGGGGCTCGACCTGTCGCCCACGGCGATGCGGCGCTTCATCGACCGCATCCCCTTCCTCGCCACGGCCGATCGTCGCCGCGAGGCGGCGGTCCACCCGGTGCCCGCCCGGATCGACGTCACGATTCCCTCGGAGACCTCGACCCAGCAGGGCTTCGGGGCCCTCCTCCACGAATTGGCGAAGGGCGAAACGGCGCTCGCCGAGCATATCGTCACGACGTCGCCGGACGTCACCGTGTCGACCAACCTCGGCGCCTGGGTCAACCGGCGCGGGCTCTTCGCCCGCGAGGCGATGGTCGATGTCTTTCGCCGGGAAAAGATCCCGTCGACCTTCAACTGGGACTTCTCGCCGAAGGGTCAGCATCTCGAGCTGGGCATCGCCGAGTCGAATCTCTTCACCGTGCTCTCGGCCTTCGGCCTCGCCCATTCGCTGCACGGGCGGCGGATCATCCCGGTCGGCACGCTCTACGATCCCTTCATCTACCGCGGCGCCGACGCCATGAACTACGCCTGCTATCAGGATGCCCGCTTCATCCTGGCGGCGACCCCTTCGGGCATCACGCTGGCCGGCGAAGGCGGCGCCCATCAGTCGATCGGCACGCCGCTGATCGGCATGGCGCAGCCGGGGCTCGCCGCCTTCGAGCCGGCCTTCGTCGACGAGTTGGAAGTGATCCTGCGCTGGGCCTTCGCCCATGTGCAGAAGGGCGACGGCCACGACGGCGAGGAGGCCGGCGGCTCGGTCTATCTGCGCCTCTCCACCCGCCCGATCGCCCAGCCGCGTCGCGCCCTGACACAGGCGCAGGAGGCCGACATCGTCGCCGGCGGCTATTGGCTGCGCCCGCCCGGCCCCAATTGCCGGCTGATCGTCGCCGTCTCCGGCGCGGTGACGCCGGAAGCCGCCGACGCGGTCGGCATCCTCGGCGAACGCCAACGCGACACGGCGCTGCTCGCGATCACCTCGGCCGATCGGCTCCACGCCGGATGGAGCCGGGCGCAGGCCGCGCGCGAGCGGGGGGTCCGGGACACATCCCACGTCGAACGCCTGTTGGCGATGGCGCCGCGCGACGCCCGCTTGGTCACCGTCTGCGACGCCCATCCGGCGGCGCTGGGCTGGCTCGGCTCGGTCGACGGACGGCGCACCCGCGCGCTCGGCGTCCAAGCCTTCGGCCAGACCGGCAGCCTCGCCGATCTCTACCGCCACTATGGCATCGATGCCGATGCGATCCTCGCCGCGGCGCGCGCGCTCGGCGCCTGAAGCGACGGGCGAAGCGGACCGCCGGGCATCGCCCCGGCGATCCGGCGCTCCCCCAGTGGCCGTCGCCCGCCGCGCTCAGAAATCGAGCGCGGCGTTGTCGATGATCTCCTTCATGACGAAGAAGGTGCGGGTCTGGCGGACCCCGGGCAGACCGATCAGCAACTCGCCGTGCAGGCGGTTGAAGTCGGCGATGTCGCGGACCCTGATCTTCAGGAAGAAGTCGAAGTCGCCCGCCACGAGGTGACAATCGAGCACGAAGGGCAGTTTGCGCACCGCCGTGCCGAATTCGGCGAAGCTCTCCGGCGTCGACCGATCGAGCTCCACCCCGACGATCACCAGCGTGCCGCGGTCGACGGCGCGCGGCTCGATGTCGGCGCGGATCGATCGAATGCACCCGGCTTCCATCAAGCGCCGCACCCGGCGATGGCACGTCGCCGGGCTGACGTGCACCGCCTCGGCGAGATCGGCGTTGGCCATACGGCCATCCTTCTGGAGCAGTTGAAGAATGCGTCGATCGGTCCGATCGAGTTCGATCTCTTTGAAAGACTCTTTCATTTTCTCAACCATTATCTCTTCATTCTCTCGCATTCATATCATGAATTGAAAGAAATGAAACATTTTAGATCAATCTTTGAGAGGACCTTTCTCCGGATGAGATGATAGTGTCGTCATCAATGCAATCGGAGACGAAACATGCTGCGCCTCGACAAATTCAAGAAGTATCCGCTGACCTTCGGCCCCTCCCCCATCGAACATCTTCCGCGTCTGAGCGCCGCCCTCGGCGGTGATGTCGAGATCTGGGCGAAGCGTGACGATTGCAACTCCGGTCTCGCCATGGGCGGCAACAAACTCCGCAAGCTCGAATACATCGTCCCGGACGCCATCGACTCCGGTGCGGACACGCTCGTCTCGATCGGTGGCGTTCAGTCGAACCACACCCGCATGGTCGCGGCGACCGCCGCGAAGATCGGCATGAAGTGCGTCGTCGTCCAGGAGAGCTGGGTGCCGCACGAGGACGCCGTCTACGACCGCGTCGGCAACATTCTCCTGACCCGGCTGATGGGCGCCGACAGCCGCATCGTCGACGACGGTTTCGACATCGGCATCCGCAAGAGCTGGGAAGACGCGATCCAGTCGGTGAAGGACGCCGGCGGCAAGCCCTACGGCATTCCGGCCGGCGCCTCGGTCCACGAGTTCGGCGGCCTCGGCTACGTCGGCTTCGCGGAGGAGGTCCGCGCCCAGGAGGCCGAACTCGGCATCAAATTCGACTACATCGTCGTCTGTGTCGTCACCGGCTCGACCCAGGGCGGCATGATCGTCGGCTTCGCCGCCGACGGCCGCGCCGACAAGGTGATCGGCATCGATGCCTCCGGCACGCCGGAGCAGACCCGCCGCCAAGTCCGCGAGATCGTCGAT
>JAFHCF010000054.1:0-11091 GCA_048497495.1 Prosthecomicrobium sp. | reverse complement strand
TCGTCATGGTTTGTGAATCCTTGCGGATTCGGGGTCGATCCGCCGGTCGCGCGCGCCCCCGTCATGGCGGATCTGCGTCCGGCGCGCAGGTGCGCGCCGGCGCCGAGAACCGCGTCGCCGGCCGCCATGGCGACGCCGGTGCGGGGTCCTGCTCGGCGCTTGCGCAAAAAATTGCACTTATGAAATTGCATCGCGCGAAATGCGGTCTATTGTCTCCGGCGCCGTCACACGGCCGACGCACCGCCGGGCCATTCCGGGGTGCCCCCGCGCCGCGTGGCGGTGAGACCCTGTTCCGTGACCCTCTCACGTCGAACCAACGAGGGACGAGATGATCGCCCGAATCGTCACCGTCGACCCCTTCGACTTCATCGCCTTCGGCGGCACCGGCGACCTGGTGCGCCGCAAGCTCATGCCCGGCCTCTTCCATCGCGACCGCACCGGCCAGATCCCGCCCGAGACCCGCATCCTCGGCGTCGCCCGATCGCCGATGGCGACGGAAGCCTATCGCGACATGATCCGCGCGGCGATCGTCGAGCACGTCGCCCCCGAGGAGCGGACGGCGGCGGAGATCGAGCATTTCGTCGCCCGCCTCGACCATGTCGCCATCGACGTCATGGGCAAGGGCGGTTGGTCGGATCTCGCCGCCCTGCTCGCCGTCGCCCCCGATCGCGTCCGCGTCTTCTATCTCGCCACCGCGCCCGATCTCTTCGGTGAGATCTGCCGTCGGCTCGGCGAGAAGGGTCTCGTCACCGAGGCCTCGCGCGTCGTCGTCGAGAAGCCGATCGGCCGCGATCTCGAGTCGGCCCACGCGGTCAACGCGGCGGTCGGCGCGGTCTTCGCCGAAAACCAGATCTTCCGCATCGACCACTATCTCGGCAAGGAGACGGTGCAGAACCTGATGGCCCTGCGCTTCGCCAATTCCCTGTTCGAGCCGCTGTGGAACGCCGCCCACATCGACCACGTCCAGATCACCGTCGCCGAAAGCCTCGGGGTCGGTGGCCGCGCCGAATATTACGACCATGCCGGCGCGCTGCGCGACATGGTGCAGAATCATCTTCTGCAGCTCCTCTGCCTCGTCGCCATGGAACCGCCCGCCTCGCTCGATCCCGACGCGGTGCGCGACGAGAAGCTCAAGGTCCTGAAGGCGCTGAAGCCGATCAGCGAGGGCTCGGCGCAGAACGTGACGGTGCGCGGCCAATACGAGGCCGGCGCCTCGGCCGAAGGCCCGGTGCGCGGCTATCTCGAGGAATTGGACGGCGCCACCAGTCGCACCGAGACCTTCGTCGCCCTCAAGGTCGAGGTCGAGAACTGGCGCTGGGCCGGAACCCCCTTCTATCTGCGCTCCGGCAAGCGCCTGGCCGAACGCGTCTCCGAGATCGTCGTGAGTTTCCGTCCGATCCCCCATTCGGTCTTCGACGCCGCCGCCGGTCCGATCGAGCGCAACGAACTGGTCATCCGCCTGCAGCCCGACGAGGGCGTCAAACTCCAGGTGATGATCAAGGATCCCGGCCCCGGCGGCATGCGCCTGCGCCGGGTGCCCCTCGACATGACCTTCGCCGAGGCCTTCGCCACCCGCCACGCCGACGCCTACGAGCGGCTGGTGATGGACGTGGTGCGCGGCAATCAGACCCTGTTCATGCGCCGCGACGAGGTCGAGGCGGCCTGGACCTGGGTCGATCCGATCCTCGAGGCCTGGTCGAACACCGCCGACGGCCCCAAGTCTTATAGAGCCGGGACCTGGGGCCCCTCCGCGGCGATCGCCCTGATCGAGCGCGACGGCCGCACCTGGCATGAGGATGGCATGTGACGCCGGGGGACCGGCGCCGCGCCGTGGCCGTCGACCGCTGAGCCCGTCGCAACCGGGCATGCCGCCGACGCCCGTCCCTGGAACCGCCGACGTTGAGGCGCGCGACGCGCCGTCAGGACCGATCATGACCCTTCACCCCCATGTCGCAGAGATCACCGACCGCATCCGCGCCCGCAGCCACGACGGCCGCGCCCGCTATCTCGACCACATGGGCGAGGCGATCGCCCGAGGCCCGCGTCGCTCTCGCATGGGCTGCGCCAATCTCGCCCACGGGTTCGCCGCCTGCGGACCGCTCGACAAGGAGCGCCTGAAGGCCGGCGACACGCCGAATATCGGCATCGTCACCGCCTACAACGACATGCTCTCGGCCCACCGCCCCTACGAGCGCTATCCCGAGTTGATCCGCGACGAGGCCCGCCGCCTCGGCGCCGTCGCCGAGGTCGCCGGCGGGGTGCCGGCCATGTGCGACGGCGTCACCCAGGGCGAGGCCGGGATGGAACTGTCGCTGTTCTCCCGCGACGTCATCGCCATGGCGAGCGCCGTGGCGCTCTCCCACCAGATGTTCGACGGCGCCCTGATGTTGGGCATCTGCGACAAGATCGTGCCGGGCCTGGTCATCGGCGCGCTCGCCTTCGGCCATCTTCCGACGATCTTCGTGCCCTCCGGACCGATGCCGACCGGGCTCTCCAACGGCGAGAAGAATCGCGTCCGTCAGCTCTTCGCCGAGGGCAAGGCCGGCCGCGGCGACCTGCTCGAGTCCGAGGCGCGCTCCTACCACGCCCCCGGCACCTGCACCTTCTACGGCACCGCCAACACCAATCAGATGCTGATGGAGATCATGGGCCTCCATCTGCCGGGCGCGTCCTTCGTTCCGCCCGACACGGCGTTGCGCGACGCGCTGACCCGCGCCGCCGTCGAGCGTCTCATCGCCATCGGCGCCGGCGGCGAGGACTTCACGCCCGTCGGCGAGGTGCTCGACGAACGCGCCTTCGTCGACGGCATCGTCGGGCTCGCCGCCACCGGCGGCTCCACCAACCTGACGCTCCACCTGATCGCCATGGCGCGGGCCGCCGGCATCACCCTCACCTGGGACGACTTCGCCGACCTCTCGGCGGTGACGCCGCTCCTCGCCCGCGCCTATCCCAACGGTCAGGCCGACGTGAACGGCTTCCGCGACGCCGGCGGCGTCCCCTTCCTGGTGCGCGAGTTGCTCGCCGAGGGCCTGCTCCACGCCGACGCCCGCACCGTCGCCGGCGGGGGGCTCGCGGCCTATGCCGCCGTTCCCGAACTCGACGCCGACGGCCGGTTGCGCTTCGCCCCGGCGTCGGTGGCGTCCGGCGACGAGACCGTGGTGCGCCCGATCGCCCGGCCGTTCCAGCCGACCGGCGGCATCGAACTCCTCACCGGCAATCTCGGACGCGCCGTGATCAAGTCCTCCGCCGTCGCCGTCGAGCGTCGCATCGTCGAGGCCCCCGCCCGGGTGTTCCATTCCCAGGAGGAGGTCCACCGCGCCTTCTCGGCGGGAGAATTGACAGGCGACTTCGTCGCCGTGGTACGTTTCCAGGGACCCAAGGCCAACGGCATGCCCGAACTGCACAAACTGACCCCGCCGCTCGGCGTCCTCCAGGACCGCGGCCAGAAGGTGGCGCTGATCACCGACGGCCGCATGTCGGGCGCCTCCGGCAAGGTGCCCGCCGCCATCCACGTCACCCCCGAGGCGCGTGACGGCGGCCCGATCGCGCGGCTTCGCGACGGCGACGTGGTGCGCCTCGACGCGGTCGCCGGGCGCCTCGATGTTCTCGTCGACCCCGAGACCTGGGCGGCCCGCGCGCCGGCCTCGGCGGATTTCGCCCCCAACGAATGGGGCGTCGGGCGCGAGCTCTTCGCCACGTTCCGCCGTGCCGTAGGCTCGGCCGAAGAAGGAGCCAGTTCACTGTGAACGTCATCCATATCGTTCCCGACGCCCATCCTCTCCTCGATCAGGTCTTCCGCCTCGGCGAGAGCCCGTTGTGGGACAATCGGCGCGATCGCCTGTTCTTCGTCGACATCGATGCGGGCGAGATCCATCACGTGACGGCGGAAGGGTCTTCCCACCGCATGTGGAACGCTCCGCCGCCCGACCGTCCGACCGCCCTCGGGCTCACCACCGCCGGTCGTCTGGTGGTGGCGCTGACCCGATCGGTGGTGCTGCTCGATCCCGACACCGGCGCCTGGGAAGGCCTCGCCGAGATCGACGTCGGCCTGTCGACCACCCGCCTCAACGACGGCAAGGTCGGTCCCGACGGCGCCTTCTGGGTCGGCGCGATGGACGAGCGGCCGCCGGCCGATCGCGAGCCGATCGCCGCCCTCTTCCGGGTGAGCGCCGACGGCACGGTGGAGAAGAAGCTCGACGGCCTGACCGTCGCCAACGGCCTCGCCTGGTCGCCCGACGGCCGGATGATGTGGGTCGCCGACAGCCGGGGCCCGTGGATCGACCGCTTCGACTTCGATCCGGCCACCGGCGAGATGAGCAATCGCTCGCGCTTCGCCACCCTCGACGAGGAGACCGGGCGGCCCGACGGCTGCACCTGCGATTCCGCCGGCTTCTATTGGAGCGCCGGCGTCAGCGCCGGCCGGCTCAACCGCTTCGCCCCGGACGGCCGCCTGATCGAGAGCTGGAAACTGCCGGTCGCTTGGCCGACCATGCCCTGTTTCGGCGGCGAGGGGCTGCGCAGCCTGTTCGTCACCTCGCTCGCCCGTCCGGGCGTCGACGCGCCGGCCGCCGCCACCATGGCCGCCGGTTCGGTGATCACCTTCCCGGCTCAGATCTCCGGCCTGCCGGCCCGCCGCTTCCCCGATCCGCGCGACAAATCGTGAGGGATCGCGATGGAATCAGGGCCCGGAAAGGTTTTTCCGGGCCCTGATTCGTCGTCGGATGTGGGTCTCAGGCGGCGGCGACGTCGGCGAGGAAGCGGTCGACCTCCTTCTCGAGGTTCTCGGCGGTCGTGGCGACGCGGCTGGTGACGTCGGCGACGCGGGCGGAGGCCTGCGAGGTCTCGGCGACGGCGCCGGAGACGCCGGCGATGTTGTCGGCGACCGTCCGGGTGCCGCGTGCCGCTTCCGCGACGTTGCGGGCGATCTCGGCGGTCGCGGCACCCTGTTCCTCGACCGCGCCGGCGATCGCGGTGGTGTAGGCGTCGACGTCCTCCATGGTCCGGGCGATGTCGCCGATCGCCTCGACGGCGGCTCCGGTGGTCGCCTGGATGGCGCCGATCTGGGCGGAGATCTCCTCGGTCGCCTTCGACGTCTGGTTGGCGAGCGACTTCACCTCCGCCGCGACGACGGCGAAGCCGCGTCCCATCTCGCCGGCGCGCGCCGCCTCGATGGTGGCGTTGAGGGCGAGCAGGTTGGTCTGCTCGGCGATGTCGCGGATGAGGCCGACCACGGCGCCGATCTTGCCGGCGGCCTGCGCCAGTTCGGCGACCGTTTGGTTGGTGGTGCGGGATGCCTCGGCGGCGCGTTCCACCACTTCCGAGGTGCGGGTGACCTGGCGGCCGATCTCCTCGACCGACTGCATCAATTCCTCGCCCGCCACCGCCACGCTCTCGACGTTGGCGGACGCCTCCTGCGAGGCCTCGGCGGCCGTGCCGGTGCGCGCGGCGGTGCTGTCGGCGATCCCGGTCAACGATTGGGCGGTGTCCTTGAGATGCCGCATCTCGTCCCCGACCGAGCCGAGAAGCGTGCCGATCCGCGCGCGGAAATTGCCGATCAGCGCCTCGACCTTCCGTTCGCGGTCGATCTTGCTGGCATTGGCGGCGTCGCTCGCCGTGGCGAGCCGGCGCCGTTCGCGCTCCTGGGCGCGGAACGAGGCGACGGCGCGCGCCATCTCGCCGATCTCGTCGACGCGGGCCTCGTCGAGACGGATGTCGAGTTCGCCGTGCTCGAGCCGCCCCATGGCGATCCGCACCTCGGCCAAGGGCCCCGTCACCGAACGCACGATCAGCACGGAGAAGGCGCCGATGGCGACGATGAAGCCGAGCGAGGCCACCCCCATCCACAGCGCGCTCGCCTGGAACTGCGCCTCGATGTCGTCGACCCACATGCCCGAACCGATCACCCAACCCCAGGGCTTGTAGGCGATGACGTAGGAGATCTTCGGGGTCTGGGCGCTGGCGCCCGGCTTCGGCCACATGTAGGCGACCTGGCCCTGGCCGTTCTTGTGCGCCACCGCGTTCATTTCGCGCACGAGATAGACGCCGTCGGCGTCCTTCAGGTCCTTGACGTCGGCGTTCTTCATCTTCGGATTGGGATGGAAGACCATCCGCCCGTCGAACGTCTGCACGAAGATGTAGTTGTCGCCGTCATAGCGCAGGCGGCCCATCTCCTCGCCGGCGATCTTCTGGGCTTCCTCCATCGAGATCTCGCCCTTGACGGCGCGCGCATGCGCCGCCTCGGTCGTGCTCACCGCCATCTCGACGAGCCGGCGCAATTCGCCTGTCTTGTTCTCGTAGAGGCTGGACCGCAGCGACCACAGGCCGATCACGCCGATGGCGAAGATGCCGACGACCGACAGGGCCGCGACCAGAAAGAGGCGGAACGAAATTCCTCGAAGAGTCTTCGTCATGTGCTCGTCCCCGGAACAGGGCGTCGCTCGCATCGAGCGCCGACCGACTGGTTTTCGGAATCCTCTCGGTCTCTCGCCGTCCATCCGACGCGGCGAGCGGCCTTCCGCCCGCGTCGATCTTCGCGGCGTTAGGTTAAGAATGAGGTAATAAATCTCTATCGTTTGGGTTTATCGTTTCTCTCGGCACTGAAATTCTATAGGTAATTCCCGCAATACGTGAGGCGGGATCGTAGCTCGGACCGAGAGTGTGGTCTGAGGATTGACACTACATTTGGTTGAACACGTGAATTTTGGAGTATATCGCAAATTCGGGGGAGAGTACTCGTTCGAACGCGGTGCCTTCTGCCGATGGCGCTCGGGAAACGCTTCCCTTGGGTCGGCAGGCCGAGACCGTATTCGACCCCGAAAGGGGGAGGTCTCGGGCGCGAAGTCGGTGACGGTGAGTTCGGTCGCGGGCTCTCGGCGCGTTGTCGATCGGTTTCGGGAGAGAGACGCGACGGATCCGCGATACCCGCGCGCCTCGAGGCCTCGCCGCCGCGCGCCGGACCACCGACGGGTCGCCCCGGTCCGAGACCGCCGGGGGAGGCGGTGCTCAGTCGGCGACACTCTTCGCCGTGGCGGCGGCGTCCTCGCCGAAGGGTTCGCCGTGGCCGATCACCCGGCGCACGGCCAGATGGGTCGCCCGCACCGCCCGCTCGACGTCGTCGATCGCCGCGTGCAGGTCGCTGATCGAGATCCTCGGATCGGCGCGGCAGTGGAAGTTGACGATGATGCCCTCGTCGGTCGCCCGGACCCGCACGTCGTGGACCTCGCCGACGATGCCGCCGCGCGCCGCCGCCGACGCCAGTTCGCGTGCGATCGCGGCGACCGAGGCGGGATCGGCGTCGAAGCCGGCGAGCCGGTCGATGGTGATCGGCTCGATGTGGGTCTCGACCTCGACCCCGGGGCCGAGTTCCTCGGCGATCGCCGTCTCCAGCGCCGAGGCGATCTCGTGGGCTTGCGCCAGCGCCATGCGCCCGTCGACCTCGAGATCGAAGGACACCGACATGCGCTCGCCCGAAAGCGTCTGGACGGTCAGGTGATGGATGGCCAGCGCCCGGTTGCGGGCGATCACCATGATCCGCTCGTGCACCGTCTCGTCGTCGAGGGCGCGCGGATGAGCGATCACCGAGGTCTCGACCTCGGGCATCTCGAGCTTCAGCGCCGCGACGACCGCCGCCTTGATTGCCGCCAGTTCCTCGAACGACCGCGTCCGGCTGACGGCGATGTCGAGATCGACGAAGACCAGCGCCCCGGACGGACGAGCGCGCACCCGTTCGATCATCACCACGCCCGGAACCCGGTCGACGACGTCGGAAAGCCGCTCCGCCACGCCCTCCGGCGCCGCGTCCATCAGCGAATCGATGGTGCGCTTGCCGAGCCGCCAGCCGGCGAGACAGACGAAGCCGGACACCCCGATCGCGGCGATCGAGTCGCCGAGCGGAAAACCCGCCATGACGAAGCCGAGGCCGACCAGCACCACGGCGGACGACCACATGTCGGAGGAGAAGTGCAGGGCGTCGGCCTCCAGCGCCTGGCTGTTGGTCGCCTCCGCCACCTTCTGCAGATTGCGGGCGCGGAAGAAGTCGACGACGATCGACACCACCACGACGCCGATGGCGACGAACCCGACCTCGACCTCGCCGCCGTGGCCCCTGAGGCGCTGGACCGCCTCCGAGATGATCCAGCCGGAGGCGACGAAGAGCAGGCCGGTCTCGGCGAGGGCGGCGACGCTCTCCACCTTGGCGTGGCCGTAGTGGTGTTCCTCGTCGGCCGGCCGGTCGGCGATCCTGACGGCGAAATAGGTCATCACCGTCGCGCCGACGTCGAGCAGGCCGTGGATCGCCTCCGACAGCAGGCCGAGGGACCCGGTGAAGAGCGCCGCGGCGAACTTGGCGATGGTGAGGAGAGTGCTCGCGACGATCGAGCCGAGGGCCGCCGCAGCCTTCTGTTCGGAATGCGTAGCAGAGGCGGTTCCGGACATTTTCTCTCGTCCTTTCAAGTAGATGTTCGCAGATAGAGGTTCCGTCGCGGACATTCAACCCCGCGACTTTTTGCGTTGCGGCAGAAAGACTTGCCGGGTCTCTTGGCGAAGGCGATGATGCGGGCGACACGACGAGAGGTCCCGAGGCGCTTGGTCGACACGAACCTCACCATTCTGGTGATCGACGAGAATCCGGTCCGCAGCGCCATCCTGGAGGATGGCCTGCGCGAGGCCGGATTCACCGACGTGGTGCGCCTCGACACCACCCACGAACTGCTGCGCCGCGTCTGGCAGATCGACCCCGACGTCATCCTCATCGACCTCGCCGACCCCTCCCGCGACGTGCTCGAGCAGATGTTCCAGGTGTCGCGGCTGGTGAAGCGGCCGGTCGCCATGTTCGTCGATCAGTCCGACACCGCGATGATCGAGGCCTCGGTCGATGCCGGCGTCTCCGCCTATATCGTCGACGGTCTGCGCAAGGAACGGATCAAGCCGATCCTCGACATGACCGTGTCGCGCTTCAACGCCTTCGACCGCCTGTCGCGCGAACTCGATCAGGCGCGCAACGACCTCGCCGAACGCAAGTTGATCGAGCGCGCCAAGGGCATTCTGATGAAGTCGCGCGGCGTCTCGGAGGAGGAGGCCTATGCCCTCCTGCGCAAGACCGCGATGAACGAGAAGAAGAAGCTGTCGGAGATCGCCCAGTCGGTGGTCACCGCGGCGCAACTGTTGGGATGAGACGGAACCCGCCGATGATGTCGCGAACCGCAACCGATCTGATCCGGCCGTCGACCCTCGGGGGAGGGGGCGAGCGGCTGCGCGTCGGCTTCATCCCGCTGGTCGACTGCGCCCCCCTGGTGGTCGCCCGCGACAAGGGCTTCGCGAGGGACGAGGGCCTCGAGCTCGATCTGGTGCGCGAGGCCTCCTGGGCCAACATCCGCGACCGGGTGGTGCTCGGCCATTTCGACGCCGCCCACATGCTGGCGCCGATGGCGATCGCCGCCCGCCTCGGTCTCGGCCATCTGGTCTCCCCGGTGGTCGCCCCCTTCGTCATGAACCACGGCGGCAATTCGATCGCCCTCACCCTGGCGCTCCACCGCGAGGCCGGGGAGGGCGCCTGGGGCCGCTTCGACGACCCGGCGGCGAGCGGCCGGGCGCTCGCCGGCGTCGTCGCCGCGCGCGCCGCCGCGGGGCGCGAGCCGCTGACGCTGGCGATCGTCCACCCCTTCAGCTGCCACAACTACCAGATCCGCTATTGGCTCGCCGCCGCCGGCGTCGACCCGGATCGCGACGTCCGCCTCGTCGTCGTGCCGCCGCCCTACATGGTCGACGCCATGGCCGCCGGCGTCGTCGACGGCGCCTGCGTCGGCGCCCCCTGGCCCGGGCTCGCGGTCGACGCCGGGGTCGGTCGCATCGCCGTCACCACCCATGCCATCTGGCCGATGGCGCCGGAAAAGGTGTTGGGCCTGCGCGAGACCCTGATCGAGCGCCGCCCCGAGACCGTCCACGGCCTGATCCGCGCCCTCGAGCGCGCCTGCGCCTGGTGCGAGACGCCGGAGAACCACGAGGAACTCGCCCGCCTCCTCGCCCGTCCCGAGATCGTCGGCGTCGAGGCGTCGGTCGTCCTGCGAACCCTGACCGGACGGCTGCTGCCCGAGCGCGACGCCGCGCCGACCCTGGTCCCCGGCTTCATCGGCTTTCACGGCGCCACCCCGAGCGGCTCGATCAACCGACCGCGCGTCGCCGACGGCCTGTGGCTCGCCGCCCAGATGGTCTGGTGGGGCCAGACCCGCGATACCGAGGCGGCGCTGACGGCGGCGCGCCGGGCCTTCGCCCCCGAGGTCTTCGACCGGGCGCTGGCCCCCGAGATCTTCGACCGAGCCCCGGATGAGACGCCCGCGACGGTCGACACCGGCTTCGTCGTCCCCTTCGACGGCGCCCGTTTCGACGCCGCCGACCCGGCCGCCTGGATCGCCGGCCGTGTCGCCGCCGGCGGTGGTTCGATCTCCGGCCGCGCCGCCGCCGGCGGCGGTTCGATCGCCGATTGAACCGGCGGGCCGCGCGCCCCCTATGGCCGAACGGCAACACTGCCGTCGTCTCGCGGTCCCGCCGCGATTTCGACGCTGGCGCGGCGCGGCGCCGACCACTAACACCGTCGCGACGCGTGACGTGACGCAAGGTCGCGACGCGATTCGCTGCCCAGACATCAATTCGATTTCGGACGGACCCTTCGATGCGCGCCGGTCTTCTCGCTCGCGGCCTCTTCGGCCTCGCGGCCCTCGCCGCGGTCTTGCTCGTCGCGCCGCGCCCGGCCTTGGCCGCCGAGGGCGCCGAGGAGACGCTGCGCACCCTCTACCGCATCGCCCTTTCCGCCGAGATGTGCGGCTTCCCTCTCGCCCCGCGCCAGGCCGACGCCCTCGGCAAGGCGATGAACCGGGCGCTGGCGGAGGTCGGCCTCGACGAGGACGGCTCCGACGAGTTCTACCGCGGCGTCGATGCGGCCCTCGAGGCCGAGGGCTGGGACAAGGTCTGCGCCGAAAACGGCGACTGGGCCCGCAGCTACCGCGCCCTTCTGGCCGCCAACACCAAGTGACCCGGCCGGCCGGCGCCGCCGGCCATCACTTCCAGGTCCGCCGGCCGGCGGTCGCCGGCCACCAC
>JAFHCF010000053.1:0-13763 GCA_048497495.1 Prosthecomicrobium sp. | reverse complement strand
TCACGAAAAGGTGGAAGAAGGGTTAGGCGGGGGGGGGGGGCGACCGGGGGGCGCGGGACGCGCGACGTCGAACCGCTCGGCGTTCTCGCCGCCGTGACACGCCGATGTCGCCCGGTTCGATGTCGCTCTGGGGCTTTGGTGAGCCGGGCGGGGATCGAACCCGCGACCACATGATTAAAAGTCAGCGGACGCCAAGAGTCCACGATTATGCACCTGGGTTCACCGACGTCGATTTCTGACAGACAAGCTATTGATAATAGGCCGTTCCATGGCCTTGAAAAAGTCATGTGCTACGCCTATTGTGTCCACCATTGTTTAATCCGGTGCGCCGCTAGCGGAACCCAGCCGGAACCCATGCGGAACCCAATCCGAACCCAGCCGGAGCACATGACATGCCAGCACTGACGCCAACGCGCGTGGAAGGAACGATTAAAGCCGTCCGTGCCGATGGGGTGCGGCGGGAGATCTCCGACGACGGCAAAGGCGCGGTCGAGGGCTTGAGGCTCCGCGTTGGGGGCTCTGGCGACCGCGTGCGGGCGAGATGGTCGGTGATGCTCCGCGACGCATCTGGCGACCGTGTCCGCGTGCCCGTTGGAGAATGGCCGGCGGTCGGGATCTCAGAGGCGCGGGCAAAGGCCGATGAGATTCGAGCGGCTGCATCTGCCGGCGCTACCGTTGGCGTCCGCGCGTCCAAGGTGCGGGCTGCTGAGGCTGATCGGGCGCGGATTCCGGTTCGTCAGTTGCTCGCGGCCTATCGTGTGCAGCGCCTGGACGCCCTCCGTAAAGGAGCAGAGGCCGCGCGATCGATCGAGGCATTGCTCGGCGACATGCTGGACGGTGAGGCGTCAGCGATCACGCGCGCGGCGCTGGTGGCGCGTATTGATGCGAAGGCGATGACCGCACCGGTCGCTGCAAACAGGGCGCTGGCGTACCTTCGGCCGTTTATGAAGTGGCTTCACTCTCGCGGATATATCACCGAAAACCCTGCGCTCGGCATCATGAAGCCGGCGAAGGAAACGAGCCGTGAGCGCACTCCGTCCGTCGACGAACTGGTTGAGGTATGGCGTGCAACTGAGGGGTTCGGCTATCCGTTCGCCCCGTTTTTGCGGGTTCTCATGTTGACTGCCGGTCGACGCGACGAGAGCGCGGCGATGCGCGTCGCCGAGGTGGACCTGGACGCTGGAATTTGGAATTTGCCGTCGTCACGGTCGAAGAATGGCGAACCGCACCGTATCCCGCTCTCCCCCGAAGTCGTGTCGATCCTGCGCGACGCCATCATGAAGAAACCAGATGGTCCGTTCGTGTTTTCGACGACGGGATCGACCCCAATATCTGGGTTTTCACGGTTCAAGGCATCTCTAGACGACGCGATAGCAACGAAGAGGTGCGAGACAAACCCCGATGCTGACCCCATGGAGGATTGGCGGTTTCACGATTTCAGGCGTGCGTTCGCAACCGCTTGCGTCGACATATTGCACATCGATGCGGCTGTTGCTGATCGTTGCCTGAACCATACTGCTGCTTCGACATCTTCAACAGTCGCACGGGTATATCAGCGCGCCCATATGGTCGACCAACGCCGGGCGGCACTGTCGGCCTGGGCTCGGCTGCTAGCCGACGCGGTGGCGGGTGGTGCGGCATCGAACGTCGTGGCGCTGCGTTGATCCCCGGTTTCCACACACCCCGCGCACCAAATTTGTACTTGTGACCGGTGGTAGTCAGTGCGCCTTGAGTGCGGTCTTCCGCCGTTGCCGGGACACGGGGAAAGGTATCGTTAACCCTACATTTAGTGTTTGCGAGCAACGTAGACCCAAGTTATTGATCTCTGGTCACCGACGTTCACTGCCGAACCCCAATCGCTTGACGCTCCTCAAAAACCCACCGTAGGACTCAGTCGTCCACCGGCGTTCATCGTCGACCCGGAATCCATACGATAGTTGCATATATACAACACACTCTGGCACGGCGCCCCGCGCGTAGTTCCGGAACGTATTTGTGCAGCATTTTTTATGGTACAATACAGTCCACGGAAGGTTCCGTGTCGATAAGTGCCTGAAGGAGGCCAATTATGCTCGATGTTGTCAATCTTGTCTCCGTTATCAACTTCCGCGCCCAGATCGGATGCAGCCACGGCAAGGCCTACGCCATGCTTCGCGAGGGCGAGATCCCTTCGATGAAGATCGGCAAGTTGCGCCGTATCCCGCAGGACGCAATCGACGCCTACCTTGCCGCTCGCACCATGTCCGGCTGGACTGCGAATGCTTGATCACGAATGGAAAGAGCCCCATCCGCTCGAACGGACAGGGCTCTCAATTTCCACGACGTCTCTGTGAAAGACGTCAAATTCCAGGACTACAACAATATGCAGAATACCCGTTCTCGTCACCCGGCGCAAGCCAATTCGCATATCAATTTCAATGCCATCGCCGACGCGGCCATTCCCTACGCGCCTGCGATCCTCGCCCGGCTCAATCTTCATGGGCGCCGTGAATGCCGGGAGTTCGTTGCCCTGAACCCGACCCGCGCCGACCGGCACCTTGGGTCGTTCCGCATCAATCTCGATACCGGTCGTTGGGCTGATTTCGCCACCGGGGACGCGGGCGGCGATCTCGTCGGTCTGACCGCCTACGTCTTCGGCATTGGACAGGTCGACGCTGCCCGTACCGTTGCGGAATGGGTGGGGGTGCGCGGATGATGCACATCGCTACCCACACTGTCGGCCCTATCCCATGCGGGCTGATCTCCGAATCCGAGCTACATGCCGCCATGGCGGCGATTGACTTCGGGACGCATGGCGACCTGCCTCACCCCGCACCGGCCGACGACGCGAACATGTCCCGTGCGGCTGCCATCTGGGATGAATCGGTCTCTCCGGTTGGGACCATCGTCGAGACCTACCTCGCATCGCGCGTCATCCGACTGACGCCTGACATCATCCGGGCCGATGCTCTCCGCTTCCATCCGAAATGTCCGGCGGGATCGGGAATGCGCTTGCCGGCGATGGTGTGCCGCTACTCGGACGCCAAGACGGGCGAACCGCGTGGAATTCATCGGACATTTCTCCGCACGGACGGTTCCGGCAAGGCGGAGATGCCCGACGGCGGGCTGGCCAAGCGGATGCTCGGCCCATCGTCCGGGTGCGTCATCCGCCTGACCGCAGACGAGGATGTGACCTACGCGATTGGCGTCGCCGAGGGCATCGAAACGTCCCTCGCGGTCATCAACCTGGGTGGCGGGCCGGTGTGGGCGTGCGGCTCGGCCGGCGAGGTGGAGCGGTTCCCGGTGCTCGACGGCATCGAAGCACTGACGGTTTACGCCGACCGTGGTGCGGCCGGTGAAGTTGCGGCAAAGAAAGTAGCCGCAAGGTGGGGTGCGGCCGGTCGGGAGGCATTCGTTAAATACCCGATCGGTATCGATGATTTCAATTCCGCACTTATGGGGCATTGCTGATATGAGTATTGATAATTATGTTGCCGAAACTATTACCTTCGCGCCAAACGATGCGCATGTGGATTTCCTGAACGCGCCTCGCGACAATCAGGGCGAGATTCCTCCTGCTCCACTCAAGATCACGGCGACCCCTTTCGCGGTTCGCTACATTCCACCGCGCAATTGGGTCTACGGGCAGCGGCTGTGCCGCAAGTACGTGTCGGCCACGATCGCGCCGGGTGGGGTAGGTAAGTCGTCCCTCGTGGCGGTCGACGCGCTCGCAATGGCATCCGGCAGGTGCCTGATCCACGAAGCCCCCCACGAGCCATTGCGTGTTTGGCTCTGGAATGGGGAGGATCCCCTCGAAGAGACCGAGCGGCGCCTCGTGGCGGCGATGAAGGCGCACAAAGTTACTGAGACCGACCTTGGGGGTCGCCTCTTTATCGGTTCCGGTCGCGATACCCCAATTCGCATTGCTGTGACGGTCGACAAGACGGCGACAATCTCGGAGCCCGTGGTCGATGCGCTGATCGCCGAGATTATGGAACGGAAGATCGACGTGCTGATCGTCGATCCCTTTGTCCAAGTGCATGGCGTGCCCGAGAACGACAACGGCGCCATCGACCGCGTGGTCAAGACCTTCGCACTGATCGCTGACCGTACCGGCTGCGCCATCGAACTAGTCCACCATACCAGGAAGGCCAACGGCGCCGACGCCGATATCGATAGCGCGCGCGGTGCATCGGCAATGGCGGCGGCCGTCCGGTCGGCACGGGCGCTGAACGTGATGGACGCCACCACGGCAGGGACATTCGGGGTCGATCCCGAGAAGCGTCGTTCGTACGTCAGGATCGGCGACGTGAAGGCGAATTTGGCGTCCACCGGTGCTGACAAGTGGATGCAGATCGGATCATTCACGCTCGCCAACGGCACCGCTGATCGCGCCGAGGACTGGGTCGGCGTAGTGTTGCCCTGGTCGCCGCCGAGCGCAACGGCTGGACTGCCGGACAACACGGTCGAACTGGTTCGCGCGGCAGTAGCTGGAAAGGGGTATCGCGAGAACGCGCAGGCGGCCGACTGGGTGGGGCACGCGGTCGGGCGGGCTCTCGGGCTGAATTCGTTCGACGATACCGACAAGGCGAAGATCAAGGCAGTGATCTCCAGAATGCTCAAGTCTGGCGAATTGGTCGTCGTCGAGATCATGGACAAGTCGAGGAAGCCGCGTCCGGCGATCGACGTCAAGCCCGAACCGGGATGCGACACCTTGCACTAACGAGGTGGCGCAAGGTGGCGCAAAGGTGGAGCAAGTGACGCAATGCGCCACTGCGCCACCTGCGCCACCCCCTTTAGGGGTGGCAGGGTGGAGCGGCGCAGCGTGGCGCGCGCGCGCCGCGCCTAAAGCACAATGTGCGGTGCTAGTGTTATCTCCTACGCCAAGTCTCCACCTACCGAAGGTGGACCTTTTAAACGAAGGCAGATTTATACACATATAGACTAAAACGAATTGCGGATTATATTGATAATCTCAGATATTGAATATCCCTTCCTAACGTATATAATGCGAACGCCATTCATATTACACTTACATGCCTTGATGATATCTCTCTCAATATTCATTGTATACGCTTCATCTCCACCGAAGAATGCGATGGGACGATCATGTTGTTCACCTTGGTATTCTAGAGCAATTTTACGTTCAGGAAAATAAACGTCGAGATGTTGGCGACCGAGCCATTTTGGGCGACCGTGTTGCAAAACAATTTCTTCGGGGAAGGCGTCTTTAATTGTATAGTACAGAATCGTCTCCGCCACCCATCCTTCGCCAATTTTCGGAATATCCCGTTCTTCGCGGAATGTATTTTCGGCCTCCCTCATCATCGCACAGCACATGGCCTCGGCAGTAGGTGACAAACTGAAGCTATAGGAGGGTGGATGTTTGGTGATAATATAGCTCGCATGCCCGTTAAACAGTGGCATACCCCCTATCGGATGCAAATAGGCATCATCGGCCCATTCCAAAATTAGGTTTCTGCCATCATGTTCCTGCAATTTACCGATCTTCGCGTCTAAGAATTTGACTATTTCTGCAATATTCACCTTTCCGAAGTTAGTCAACTTCGGCCCGAATAGTGTAGCAATATCGACCCCCGTAATCAGTTTTCCGGTTGCTAATTTCAGGCTCAAAATAGTGTCAGCCCCATTCGAATTGCGACTGCCGAGCACCGTCTGCGGCATTAACTGAAGGGCGCTCTCAAGATCTCCTAAGCCAATGTAAACATTGCTCACCCAGTATAAAAATATGCTCTTCTTTTCTGCCGGCGCAACCTCGGAAATTTTCAAAAGAGCTTCTGAGGCCGACTGCCAGCAAAAGCGCTTCTCTTGAGATGTCACATCAACTATAAAATAGAATGAATCCGGATCTCTTGTTACTGGAAGCGCAGATATTATAGCATTTGCGTGCTCAAATAATTCGTCAATATGCACTTGATCCATCGGCGCATCTCGATCATCCATCGCCACGATGCCATTGGTAAGACATAAAGCACATCCTAATTAGAATCTGAATATTCCATTTTGGAGCAACAGCGAACTTAATACAACTAACATCAGTAACACTGGCAAATTTCCAATCATGGCGAAACTATGGCATCACAACGCCTATTCGATGTCTCATACCAGTATAGTTGAGTTTTAATTCCCGGCGTGGTATAATTCTTGAAGTCGAATAACTCGGAGGCTCACACGATGAGCGTTGTTGAAGATCTTATTGATGAATACGGCGACACGGCCACCAACCGTATCTTTGCCGGTCGCATTGCCGGTCTAGTGGCACAGGCCGAAGGCATCGAGTCTAACATTGCCTCAGGCGGTTCCGTCGACCCAGCAGTGCTGGCGAATACATCGTCGACCATTCTGCGGCTTGTTGATCGACTGAGGGCGGATGCGCGATGACCATTCCGACCGCAATTTTGCTCGCGGATGGCAAGATCGAAAAGGCCCTCGACGCCCTCTCGATCGGCCTAGAGGAACGCGCCACCTCGATCTCCGATGCATTGGCGACACGCCAGATCACCCCGGCCACTGCCCGGAAGCTTCGTGATCGTCACCGGTACAACAGTTCTCTGCTCGCCTTCGGATTGGACGAACATTTCGACTTGCCAGTCTATAAGGGTACGACAATTCAATCATTGCTCGATTGGGATAGGGGTTTGTGATGACCACGCTTAATGACGTCGACACTGCCGTTGATGCTGCTGCCGCTGCGCTTGCGACGGCTATTGCGGCACGAGAATCATTCATCACTGGTGCGGATATCACCACGCCAGCGCGAAATTCGTTGCTCGATCCGCGTCGCCTACAGGCTGCGCTCATGTATGCCGGCATCTCCGAGGATAACATGGGTGTTCATCTATCTGGTTCGGCCCGTCATCTGCGGTCGATCGCCTCTGCGGATGGTGTGGCGTGATGAGTGTTATTGATGACCTCAAGGACCGTCTCGCTACCACACAGAAGCTCGTGAGCGGCATTGCGGACAATCTCCGCAGCATCGCCCTCGGTGCTGCCCGTGGCGAGCCCGAAGCCTCCCGTGCCGCTTCCAAGCTGGCGTCAGATCGGCGCAAGGCCGAAGACGACGCGACGTTGCTGACGTTGGCCATCGAGGCCGCCGAGGTTGAGGAAGCTGCCGAACGTGATCGTGTCGCCGCCGAGCGTGAAGCCCAGCGCATCGCTGAGGTCGAGGCGGTGTCGGCCGAAGTGATCGCCTCGGCGGGTGTCGTTGATGATGCCGCCCGCATGCTTTCCGGCGCCCTCGCAAGGCGCCGTGACGCCCTTCGTCGGCTGCGTGGGCTTGGTGTGCCGCCGTCGCATCTCAACCGTCTCGATCGTTCTGAGACCGTCGCCCGATCTCTTCGTCATCATGGCGTGACCGACTTTCTCGATCTCCCCGGCGCTGCTGGTGTTCCGTCCAACTCAATCCGCCCCCTCGCCGCGATCGATCGGAACCTGTTGAGCGGTACCCCCTAAAAGAAGGATATTCCGAATTGTCCCGAATTTTGAAAGATTTTCGCATTGATGAAATCTCGGCTGTCGACGAACCGGCGCAACGTGGGGCGCGTGCGGTGATCATGAAGTCACGCACCCCGTCACCGGCCATCGATCCCCACGCCATCCGCAAGATCATGTCCGAGCTTGCCGACCCTGACGAAGCCGTCGACCTGATCGAGAGCGAGGTTTATTCGAAAGCCTATGCGGAGATGATGCCCGGCGAGACCGTAGAGGCCGCTGTTGCCCGCACGATCGACCCTCGGACTTACGAGGCGCATTCGATTGCCAAGCGGCGCCAGATCGCCAAGGCGAATGGTCGACCATACTGAACCGGCCGAACAGCGACGGCCGAACCTGCCCGATCCGCACCATGTGGGTCGGGCTTTTTCTGGTCTACCGGAGCCTTCGCGGAACCCATACGGAACCCAATTTGGAGATTTTGGTCTCCATGAAAACCGGTCATCTTTTAAGTATTTGATTTAATTGAGGTTTTGGTGAGCCGGGCGGGGATCGAACCCGCGACCACATGATTAAAAGTCACGTGCTCTACCACTGAGCTACCGGCCCTCAGCGCGCGGCGGACCATACGGGGAGGGGGTGGGGCGGTCAAGCGCGTGGTGGGGGTGATCGACGGGGGCGCCACACCCGAGGATCGGCGGTGGCGGCGCGCGTCCCGCGCGGGCTCGTCGAGCACGCGGCGACGTGACGAAGGACAAGGCGGGAGTGTCGGGAAGGTGATTTCGTCGCGAGCGGGTTTCGCGGTAGGTACGGCGCCGTGGGGCGGCCGGCCGACCGGCGAACAGCGCGAGGCGAGACTTTCCGCATGACTTCCAACGTCACCTTCCTCGGCACATTCGCCGCCGGCGTCCTGTCCTTCGCCTCGCCCTGCGTGCTGCCGCTGGTGCCGCCCTATCTCGCCTACATCGCCGGCGCCAGCCTCGACGAGCTCTCCGGCGCCGGCTACGAACGGGCGCGGCGGCGGGTCTTCGGCTCGGCGCTCGCCTTCGTCGCCGGGTTTTCCACCGTCTTCGTGGCGCTCGGCGCCTCGGCCTCGGTCTTCGGCCAGTTGATTCGCACCCACATGAACACGCTGGCGATCGTCGCCGGCATCGCCATCATCGTCATGGGGCTGCATTTCCTCGGCGCCTTCCGCATCCCGCTGCTCTATCGCGAGGCGCGGGTCCAGGTCGACCGGCGCCCGGCCGGGCCGATCGGCGCCTATGTCATCGGGCTCGCCTTCGGCTTCGGCTGGACGCCGTGCATCGGGCCGGTGCTGGCGGCGATCCTCGGGGTCGCCGCCTCGCGCGAGACGGTCGGGCAGGGGGCCCTGCTGCTCGCGGTCTACGCGGCGGGCCTCGGCGTGCCGTTCCTCGCCGCCGCCGCCTTCTCGCAGCCGTTCATGCGGCTGATGCACCGTTTCCGGTCCCACATGGGGCTGGTCGAGAAGATCACCGGCGTGCTCCTGATCCTCACCGGCATCGCCTTCCTCACCGGCGGCATCGAGCGGCTGTCGTTCTGGCTGATCGAGACCTTCCCGGCGCTCTCGGCGATCGGCTGAACCCGGCGGATTCAGCGCAGGCCGGAGATCGGCTGGCCGCCGTAGGTGGTGACGGTACAGGGGGCGCCGGCCGCCCTGAGACGCAGGCAGGCCTTGGCGGCGCTGGTCGGGTCGGTGAAGGGACCGGCGAGGAGGCGCGCCTCCATGCCGCTGTCGGTCTCGCGCAGGCGGGCGCGCGGTTCCATACCCTTCGACAGATCGCCGTAACGCAGGCTCATGTCGGCCCAGCTGCGCCGCAGCGAGGCGAGCGAGCGGAACCCGCCGAGATCGATCGCCGCCGGCGCCTCCGCCGCCGCCGGGTTCGGCGTCGGGGCGGGCGGGGCGAACGCCGTCGCCGGCGTGGCGGAGACGATACGCACCGGGGGACGCGGCTCGATCGGCGGCAGCGCCGCCGCGTCTTCCGCGTCGGGCTCGGTCTCGGTCTTCGGCTCGGTCTTCGGCTCGATCTCGGGCTCGGTCTTGGTCCCGGCCGCCGGCTTCGGCGGCGGCGGTGCGGCGGGCACCACGCCTCGGGCCGACTTGGCGAGCGGTTCGCTCCGCGTGGGCTCGGATTTCGGCGCGCCGGCCGTCTTCGGCACCGCGCCGGTGGTGGTCGGGCCTTCGGCGTCGAAGCCGACCGAGGGCGGCGCCAGCGCGGCGGTCAGGTCGAGCAGGGGGCGGGGCGTCGGGACCGGCAATCGCTCGACGATGGTCTTCTCGGCCGGCGGTTTCGCGTCGGAGGCCGGCGTCGGGCGGGCGTCGGAAGTGGGAAGCGGCGCCTCGCCGCCGGCCACCGGGGCGGCTTCGGGCGCGTGGCCGCCATCGGCGGCCGATGTCCGCGCCGCGGCGAGGCGGGAGGGGCCGCCGTCCGACGGGCCGATCCCGGCGATACGCTGCTGGAGATCGCGGATCTCGGCGCGCAATCGGGCGATGTCGCGGGAGGTCGCCACGGTCTCGGCGCCGTCGAGGGGCAGAGGCGCCACCCGGCTCGCGGCGGCGCGCGACGGCTCGACGACGGTCCGGCCCTGATCGGCGAGGGCGATCGAGCCGGTGATGTCGGAGGGATCGGGCGACGTCTCGAGCCGCGCCAACTCGGTGCCGGCGGTGCGCGGCGGGGCATATTGCCAAGACGCGAAGGCGAGAACGAAGGCGGCGACGGTGCCGAAGCCCCAGCCGATCAGCGACAGGCCACCGCCGCTCGCCTCTTCCTCGATCCAGTCGCCGATGTCGTCGTTTCGTTTCGCCACGGTCGCGTTCCTGCCCGGCTTCGGTCGAATCGCCGTGGAAAGGATATCATCTCCGAAGCCCGTCGCCGCGCCCGACCCGCCGAAGAACCGTCGCGGGACGCGCGGCAGGGCATCGGGAAACGAAAACGAAACGCCCGTCGCGTATCAAGGACGCCGGGGTCGAATCGAGGAGAAGCTCACTCATGACCGGACGGTCGTCGCTGGGGATCGTGCTCGCCGCGGGCGAGGGCACGCGCATGCGCTCGAGGTTGCCCAAAGTGCTGCACGAGGTCGGGTCACGGCCGATGGTCGTCCACGCCATGGCGACGGCGCGCGCCGCCGGCATCGCGCGGCTGGCGCTGGTGGTCGGTCCGAACATGGCGGCGGTCGAGGCGGCGGTCGGCAAGGCCGGGGCCGACGAGATCGTCCACCAGAGCGAGCGGCTCGGCACGGCGCATGCGGTCCTCAGGGCCCGCGCCGCGATCGAGGCCGGCGCCGACGACGTGGTGGTGCTCTACGGCGACACGCCGTTGGTGCGCCCCGAGACGGTCGGGATGGTGCGGGCGAAACTGGCGCAGGGCGCCGATCTGGTCGTCCTCGGCTTCCGCGCCGCCCGGCCCGCCGGCTACGGCCGCTTGATCGAGGCGGAGGGCCGGCTGGTCGCCATCCGCGAGGAGAAGGACGCCACCGACGCCGAGCGGGCGGTGACCTTCTGCAACTCCGGCATCATGGCGTTTCGCGGCGGCGTCGTGCTGTCACTGCTCGACGCCATCGGCAACACCAACGCCAAGGGCGAATATTATCTGACCGACGCGGTCGAGATCGCCCATGGGCGTGGGCTGACGGTGGTCGCGGTGGAGGGCGAGGAGGACGAATTCCTCGGCGCCAACGACCGGGTGCAACTGGCCGCCTGCGAGGCGATCTTCCAGAAGCGCCGGCGGGCGGAAGCCCTGGCGGGCGGCGTCACGCTGGTGGCGCCGGAGACGGTGATCTTCGCCGCCGACACCGAGATCGCGGCGGACGTGACGATCGAGCCGAACGTCGTCTTCGGGCCCGGGGTGCGGGTGGAGACGGGGGCGCGGATCCGTGCCTTCAGTCATCTCGAGGGGGCGCGGGTCGGGGAAGGCGCGACGGTCGGGCCCTTCGCGCGGCTGCGTCCCGGCGCGGATCTCGGCCGCGAGGTCCACGTCGGCAATTTCGTCGAGATCAAGAACGGCAAGATCGAGGACGGCGCCAAGGTCAATCACCTGACCTACATCGGCGACGCCCGGATCGGCGCGCGCGCCAACATCGGCGCCGGCACCATCACCTGCAACTACGACGGGTTCGGCAAGTATCACACCGACATCGGCGCCGGCGCCTTCATCGGCTCGAACTCGTCGCTGGTGGCGCCGATCAAGATCGGCGACGGCGCCTTCGTCGGCTCGGGCAGCGTCGTCACCCACGACGTGCCGGCCGACGCGCTCGCCGTCGCCCGTGGTCGCCAGATCCTGCGCGAGGGCTGGGCGGCGGCCTTCCGCGAGCGGATGCGGCGCGCCAAGGCGGCCAGATGAGCCGCCGTCGCGGGGCCCGCGTCACAATCCGACACAGGAAGTGATTTCGAGCGGGTCGCCCCGATCCGCTAGAAGATCGAACCAGAGTCAACGGCAGAAGGTTTGTCCACATGTGTGGAATCATCGGCATCGTCGGACGTGAGCCGGTCGCGGGACATCTGGTGGAGTCGCTGAAGCGGCTCGAGTATCGCGGCTACGACTCGGCCGGGGTGGCCACCCTCGAGGCCGGCGGCGTGCTGACCCGGCGTCGCGCCGAGGGCAAGCTGCGCAATCTCGAGGCGCGGCTGGCCAAGGAGCCGCTCGCCGGCCTGATCGGCATCGGCCATACCCGCTGGGCGACCCACGGGGCGCCGACCGAGGCCAATGCCCACCCGCACGCCACCACCCGCGTCGCCGTCGTCCACAACGGCATCATCGAGAACTTCCGCGAGCTCAAGGACGAGCTCGAGGCGGCCGGGCAGGTCTTCGCCTCCGAGACCGACACCGAGGTGGTGGCGCAACTCGTCCATCGCCATCTCGAGGACGGGATGGATCCGGCGACGGCCGTCGCCGCCGCCCTGAAGCGACTGACCGGCGCCTTCGCCCTGGCGTTCCTGTTTCCCGGCGAGGACGATCTGATCATCGGGGCGCGGCGCGGCAGCCCACTGGCGGTGGGCTGGGGCGACGGCGAGATGTATCTCGGCTCCGATGCCATCGCGCTCGCCCCCTTCACCGATCGCATCGCCTATCTCGAGGAGGGCGACTGGGTGGTGCTCCACCGCTCCGGCGCCGAGATCCACGACGAGACCGACGCGGTGGTGCAGCGGCCGGTGGTGACGGTCTCCGCCGCCGCCTTCCAGGTCGATCGCGGCAACTATCGCCACTTCATGGCGAAGGAGATCCACGAACAGCCCGAGGTGATCGGCCACACGCTCGCCCACTATCTCGATCTGGCCAACGAGAAGATCCGCCTGCCGACGGCGCTGCCCTTCGACTGGAACGCCCTCGACCGGCTGACCATCGTCGCCTGCGGCACCGCCTATTACGCCGGCCTGACGGCGCGCTACTGGTTCGAGCGCTTCGCCCGTCTGCCGGTGGAGATCGACGTCGCCTCGGAGTTCCGTTACCGCGAACCGCCGTTGCCGAAGAACGGTCTGGCGCTGTTCGTCTCGCAATCGGGCGAGACCGCCGACACGCTGGCGTCCCTGCGCTACTGCAAGGCGCATGGCCAGCACACCGCGGCGGTGGTCAACGTGCCGACCTCGACGATCGCCCGCGAGGCCGACGTGGTGTTCCCGACGCTCGCCGGTCCGGAGATCGGCGTCGCCTCGACCAAGGCCTTCACCTGCCAGTTGGCGGTGCTCGCCTCGTTGGCGGTCGCCGCCGGCAAGGCGCGCGGCCATCTCGCCGCCTCCGACGAGAAGGCGCTGACCCGGGCTCTGGCCGACCTGCCGGGTCTGGTGTCGCGGGCGCTGCGGCTCGAGCCGGTGGTCGAGCGGCTCGCCCGCCAGATCGCCAAGGCGCGCGACGTGATCTATCTCGGGCGCGGTTCCAGCTATCCGCTGGCGCTCGAGGGGGCGTTGAAGCTCAAGGAGATCTCCTACATCCACGCCGAGGGCTACGCGGCGGGCGAGCTCAAGCACGGGCCGATCGCCCTGATCGACGAGACGCTGCCGGTGATCGTCATCGCGCCGCACGATCGGGTCTTCGAGAAGACCGTCTCCAACATGCAGGAAGTGGCGGCACGCGGCGGGCGGATCATCCTGATCACCGACGCGCGCGGGGCGGCGGAGGCGACGGTGCCGACGCTCGAGACCATCGTGCTGCCCGACATGCCGGCGACGGTGACGCCGATCGTCTATGCCATTCCGGTGCAGATGCTCGCCTATCACACGGCGGTGTTCATCGGCACCGACGTCGACCAGCCGCGCAATCTGGCGAAATCCGTCACGGTGGAGTGACCGATCGAGAATGAAGCGACGGCGCCGCCGAGGC
>JAFHCF010000052.1:0-10273 GCA_048497495.1 Prosthecomicrobium sp. | reverse complement strand
GCCCATCGGGCCGTGACGTTTCCGAAGCCCGGACCCGTCCGAGCTTCGAGAGCCGAGATCACTTGGTGGCGAGGATTTCCGCATAGAGCGGCTTGATCTCGGCGGAAAGCACCGCGTCGACCGCCGCCCGGGCCTTGGCGCCGAAGGCGGCGCGATCGGCCTCGATGAAGGTCATGCCCTTTTCCTTCAGATCCGCCTCGAGCTTCTTCTCGTCGGCGAGGAAGAGCGTCCGCTCATAGTCGTGGGCGACCTTCGCCGCTTCCTTGATCGCCGCCTGATGCTCGGCCGGCAGCTTCGCCAGCTTCTTCGATCCGCCGACCAGATAGATCCAGCTGATGACGTGGTCGGTGCGGTTCACGAACTTCTGCACCTCGAAGAAGCTCGCCGACTTGATCAACGCCAGCGGGTTCTCCTGGCCCTCGATGGTACCGTTCTGCAGCGAGGTGAAGACCTCGGAGAAGGCCATCGGCGTCGGCTTGGCGCCGAGCGCCTCCCAGACCTTGACGAACAGCGGCACGTTGGGAACGCGCAGCTTGAGCCCGTTGAGGTCGTCGGGGGTCTTGATCGGCCGGTTGGAGGTCAACTCGCGCGCCCCGCGGGCGAAGTAGGTGAGCGGGATCAGGCCAGTCTTCTCGTCGATCGAGGCGCCGATCTTGGCGCCGATCGGGCCACTGACCACCTTGTCGAGGTGATCGAGGTCGCGGATGGCGTAGGGGACCGCGAGAAGGGCGGCCGCCGGCGCCCAGTTCTGCAGCGATTCACCGGTGATGGTGAAGTCGACGGTGCCGAGCTGGATGCCCTTGATCAGGTCGGTTTCCTTGCCGAGCTGCTCGTTCGGGAAGACCTTGACCTCGACGGCGCCCTTGGTACGGGCGGCGACTTCTTCGGCGAATTTCATCGACGCCTTGTGCCAGACGTTGTCCTCGTTGCCGAGGTGACCGAGCTTCAGGGTGGTCTTGGCCTGGGCGATCGCCGGGGCGGCGAGCCCGCCGATGGTGAGAGCGGTGCCGGCGCCGAGCAGGCCGGCGCCGAACATGCGCCGCGAGATCCGAGGGGTATTGGCCATATGCACGTCCTCCGTGGGGTGTCCGGTTACGGCGCCGCCTTTCGGCGAGGAATCCGGTCCGGACATGGGATTTCGCGACGTGTCGGGCGGGCGCCCGCCGCGTCGGCTCAGTGGGTGAAGTCGAGCTGCACCTTGATCACCCGCTCCGGGTGCGTCTCGATCAGATCGAAGGCGGCGCGCGCCTCCGAAGCCGGGAAGGTCTGGGTGATCAGCGCCGCCGGCCGCAGCCGTCCGGAGACGATCCAGTCCATCACCTTCGGCAGGAGCCGGCGGTTGAGCCGGGAGCCGACCAGGGTCAGTTCCTTCTTGACGATCTCCTGCTGAGAGACGTTGCAGGGGGCCGAGGAGAAACCGAGAAGGCCGATGCGCCCCGCCGGACTGGCGATGCGGCAGGCCTCCTCGAGCAGCGCCGGCACCCCGGCGCCGTCGACGATCAGCGTCGGGCCGAGGCCGTCGTTCTCGCCGGCGACCCGCTCGGCGACGCTCTCGCGGACCGAATGGATGGTGGCGTCGGCGCCGAATTCGCGAGCCCGGACGAGCCGCGCCTCGTCGAGATCGGCGACGATGCAGCGCGCCCCGTGCAGCTTGGCGACCTGGAGCACCGTCAGCCCGACGGTGCCGGCGCCGTAGATCAGCACCGTGTCGCCGGCGTCGATGCCGGTGCGGCCGAGCACGTTGGCGGCGATCGACAGCGGCTCGGCGAGCGTCGCGATCTCGATCGGCATGCCGTCGGGCACGACGATGCAGTTGATCGCGGGAACCGGCAGGCGTGAGCGGAAGCCGCCGTCGCGGTGGACGCCGAAGACCTGGAGATTGCCGCAGACGTTGGATCGGCCGACCCGGCAGGCGTAGCAGGTGCCGCAGGAGACCACCGGATCGACGACGACGCGATCGCCGACCGCGAGCCCCGTCACCTCCGGCCCGACCTCCTCGATCACGCCGGCGAACTCGTGGCCGATGATGCGCGGATAGATCGCGAAGGGGTTGGCGCCGTGGAGGATGTGGATGTCGGAGCCGCAGATGCCGGCCCGCTGCACCTTGACCAGGACCTCTCCGGGACCGGGGCGTTCGTCGCCCGCCGGCTCGAAGATGCGCAGGACCTGTGGCTTCTCCACCGCGATCGCGACCATGACCGGTCCTCGGGATGTTTGTGTCGTTGTTCTTGTCTACTAGTCGACAAGGTGTTGTCTAGCACCTCCGGGAGAACCCCGCAAGACACTCGGATCGCGATCGCGGCATTCGCCCGCTCGACACGGCGGATCCCCCGTCGCGCGTCGATCTTCTCACCGTCCGGCGTGGGCGCGCATCACCATCGCCAGGCTCCGCATGGTCTCGTCGGTGATCGGTCGGTGTCTTCGGAGATCGAATGCGGTGGCAAGCCTCGATTTCGGTCGGCCTGACCTGGGACGCCGCGAGGTCCGCCCCGACTCTTGTTCCTTCTATTGGGTGTCTCCTCGGTACATGGATCACAAGAGTTGCGGATAGACTGTTCCGGCATCGTGCTCGAGGGCCGAACCTCGAGCTGAGAAACACTTCCATATGCAGTGCAATATTGCGCGATTGACGCGTTGCAGCATTGAATATGAGTTGCGTACCTCAGAAAATTGATGAATCTGTCGTCGGGGGAGCGCCGCCTTCGACTTCCTGCCCACGCAAGAGCGGTCGTAGCGCCGGACGTCGCTTCCGAGACATGCCGAACTCCCCAAAAGGGGGCGCGGCATAAGACAACCCGCCGAGGAACGGCGGCCGAGCCCCCAACCCGCGGGGGCGATCAGGAGGATTGACGATGAAGCTGCTTCATGTGCTGACCGGCTCTCTCACGGCTCTGACCGTATGCCTACCGCTCTCGCTCGCCCAAGCCAGCGAGGCGGCGCCGGTGATCGGATTCTCCATCGACGACCTGCGCGTCGAGCGCTGGGCCCGCGACCGCGACTACTTCATCGCCGCCGCCAAGGAGCTCGGTGCCACCGTCAACGTGCAGTCCGCCGACGGCAACGAGGAAAAACAGGTCCGTCAGATCGAGAACCTGATCGCCCAGAAGGTCGACGCCATCGTCCTGGTGCCGATGAACTCCAAGGTCTTCTCCTCGGTGATCGAGGAAGCGCACAAGGCCGGCATCAAGGTGCTGTCCTACGACCGCTTGATTCTCAACGCCGACGTCGACGCCTACATCTCATTCGACAACGAGCGCGTCGGCTATCTCCAGGCGGAAGCCGTGCTCAAGGCTCAGCCCACCGGCCGCTACTACATGCTCGGCGGCTCGCCCACCGACAACAACGCCAAGCTGCTGCGCGCCGGCCAGGAAAAGGCCCTGAAGGCCGCCGTCGATAGCGGCAAGATCAAGATCATCGGTTCGCAGTGGGTCAAGGAGTGGAGCCCGACCGAGGCTCTCTCGATCATGGAGAACGCGCTCACCGCCAACCAGAACAAGATCGACGCGGTCGTCGCCTCCAACGACGGCACCGCCGGTGGCGCCATCCAGGCGCTCGCCGCCCAAGGTCTCGCCGGCAAGGTGGCGATCTCCGGCCAGGACGCCGATCTCGCCGCCATCAAGCGCGTCAAGGCCGGCACCCAGACGGTCACCGTCTACAAGCCCTTGAAGCTGATCGCCGAGGAAGCCGCCAAGCTGACGGTCCAGTTGGTCAAGAAGCAGAAGCCCGCCTACAACGCCAAGCTCGACAACGGCAAGAAGCAGGTCGACAGCCTGTTGCTCACCCCGACCGCGCTCACCAAGGAGAACGTCGACATGGTGGTCAAGGACGGCTTCTACACCAAGGAGCAGGTCGACGGTAAGTGATCCGTCGCCTTCGTCCGTGGCGGCCTCGGCCGCCGCGGACGCCCCTCGGGAGAGGGCCCGCCGACGCGGCGTCGATCCGCCTCCTCCCGCCTTGCGCGCGTCCGCCGCGCGTGATCGGATGATCGAAGGGCGCGCGGCCCCTTCGCCACTCGGAGCAGGGAACTTCGATCCATGGCCGACTATCTGCTCGAGATGCGCGACATCACCAAGGAATTCTCCGGCGTCAAGGCGATCGACGGCATCGATCTGACGGTCCGCGCCGGTGAATGCGTCGGCCTGTGCGGCGAGAACGGCGCCGGCAAGTCGACCCTGATGAAGGTTCTCTCCGCCGTCTATCCGCCGGGATCGTGGACGGGGACCATCCTGTGGGAAGGCGCCGAGCTGAAGGCCCGCAACATCCGCGAGACCGAAGAGGCCGGCATCGTCATCATCCATCAGGAACTGATGATGGTGCCGCATCTCTCGGTCGCCGAGAACATCTTCCTCGGCTCCGAGCCCACCACCTTCGGCGGCTTCGTCGACTACGACACCATGAACGCCCGCGCCGCGGAGCTGATGGCCCAGTTGAAGATGCCCGACATCAACGTCGCCCTGCCGGTGATGGCCTATTCGGGCGGCAAGCAGCAACTGATCGAGATCGCCAAGGCGCTCAACAAGAACGCCAAGCTGCTGATCCTCGACGAGCCGACCTCGGCGCTGACGCAGTCGGAGACGCGGACGCTGCTCGACCTGGTCAAGGAGTTCAAGGCGCGCGGCATGGCCTGCGTCTACATCTCCCACAAGCTCGACGAGGTCGCCGAGATCGCCGACACCGTCACCGTCATCCGCGACGGTACCCACGTGGCGACCGCGCCGATGGCCGATCTCACCACCGACAAGATCATCACCCTGATGGTCGGCCGCGAGATGAAGAACCTCTTTCCGCGCTCCGAGCACACGGTCGGCGAGGTGGTCTTCGAGGCCCGCAACTGCACCGTCTGGGACACCACCAACACCGAACGCAAGCTCGTCGACGACGTCTCCTTCGTGCTCCGGCGCGGCGAGATCCTCGGCGTCGCCGGCCTCGTCGGCGCCGGGCGGACCGAGCTCGCGTCCCATCTCTTCGGCTGTTGGCGTGGCGAGCACAGCGGCGCCATCTTCCTCGACGGTCGCCAGATCCGGGTGAGGAGCCCGCGCGAAGCGGTCAAGCAGGGCATCTGCATGGTGCCGGAGGACCGCAAGCGCCACGGCATCGTGCCGTTGATGGGCGTCGGCCACAACATCACCATGTCGGTGCTCGGCCGCTACACCCACGCCGGTCTGATCGACGAGGAAGAAGAACTCGCGGTGATCCAGGCGGAGATCCTGCGCATGAAGATCAAGACCGCCCAGCCGCTCCTGCCCATCGCCAGCCTCTCCGGCGGCAATCAGCAGAAGGCGGTGGTGGCCAAGATGCTGCTGCCCGACCCCCGCGTGCTGATCCTCGACGAGCCCACCCGGGGTGTCGACGTCGGCGCCAAATACGAGATCTACAAGCTGATCTTCGAGCTGGCCGGCGAGGGCGTCGCGGTGTTGATGATCTCCTCGGAACTGCCCGAGGTGCTCGGCATCTCCGATCGGGTCCTGGTGATGGGCGAGGGGCGTCTTCGCGGCGACTTCCCCAACACCGGCCTCAGTCAGGAAAAGATCCTCGCCGCCGCTCTCGGCAAGCAGGAAAAGGCCGCCGCCTGACGGCCTGTGTGAACGAGAAGAACAAGGACACGGTAGGCGCGCCATGACACTGACCCGCAAAGACCTGAGAACTTTTCTCTCGTCCTACAAGATCGTCGCCCTCCTCATCATCATCGCGGTGATCTGGGCCTTCTTCAGCTTCATGACCTACGACGCCGACCTCGGCGGATCGCAGTTCCTGACCGCCCGCAACTTCTCCAACCTGCTGCGACAGATGGCGATCACCGGCATGTTGGCGAGCGCCATGGTGTTCGTCATCGTCGCCGGCGAGATCGACCTGTCGGTCGGCTCGCTGCTCGGCCTTCTCGGTGGCATCGCCGCGGTGCTCGACGTCACCTATCATTGGCCGCTGGCCGGCACGATCGCGGTGGTGATCCTCCTCGGCATCGCGCTGGGGCTCTGCGTCGGCTGGCTCACCGCCTATCAGGGGATTCCCTCCTTCATCGTCACCCTCGGCGGCATGCTGGTCTTCCGCGGCGCCGTGCTCGGTCTCACCGGCGGCACCACTATCGCGCCGACCTCCGAGGCTCTGAAGGTGATCGGCCAGGGCTACCTGCCCGGCTCGGTCGGCGACGGGCTCGCCGCCGTCCTCTTCCTGCTGCTGGTGGTGACGGCCTTTCGAACCCGGGCCGGGCGCATGAAACACGCGCTGCCGGTGTCCTCGATCACCGTGGAAGTCGCCCGTCTGGTGGCGATCGGCGCGGTGATCCTCGGTTTCGTCCTGACCCTCAACAGCTACCAGGGCGTCCCGGTTCCGGTGCTGATCCTGCTCGCCATCCTCGGCGTCTTCACCATCATCGGCAACAAGACGGTGTTCGGCCGCCGCATCTACGCGGTCGGCTCGAACCTCGAGGCGACCCGACTCTCCGGTGTCGACGTCAACATGGTCAAGCTGCTGGTCTTCGGGCTGATGGGCCTGATGTGCGCCTTCGCCGGCCTCACCACCACGGCGCGCCTGGCCGCCGGCACCCCGTCGGCCGGCTTCGGCGGCGAACTCGACGCCATCGCCTCCTGCTTCATCGGCGGCACCTCGATGCGCGGCGGCATCGGTTCGGTCGCCGGCGCGCTGGTCGGCGCGGTGATCATGGCGAGCCTCGACAACGGCATGTCGATGCTCGGGGTCGAGACCTTCTGGCAGCAGATCGTCAAGGGCGTCATCCTGGTGCTGGCGGTGTGGATGGACATCGTCTCCTCCGGCAACGCGCGGTGACGCGATCGGCGTGATGCCGAGGCATCGCGCCGCGGGTCTCTCGGGACGCGGGTTTCCCGCGCGTCTCCTTCCCCGGCCGATCGCTCGGCCGGGGTTTTTCTTGGCGGGCCACATCCGGACAGGGCCTCGCGGACCGGCGCTCGGCCTCGAATTCGCCGAGTTCTCGGTGTCGAGAGATCGGTGCCGCCGCCGGAGGGTCCGCCGTTGCGCTCGTTGCGGAATGCAGAACCCGTCGGGGCCTCGGCCTTCCTCGAACTCGTGCGCGCGATCCTCGCCGCGGCGTCTCGGATCTGACGGATGAGCGAGGAGGCACCCGCGCGGCCGGTCCGCCGCCCCGTCCCCTGGGGACTCCTCGCCTCGCTTTTCCTGCACGCCGGGCTCGCCGCGGCCCTTCTGGCGCTGCCGACGCCCCGGCATTCCGAACCTTCGGACATCCAGGCCGTCGCGGTCGAGATCGTCGCGCCGCCGCCGGCCACGGACGCGCGTCCGCCACCACCTTCCGCCGATGCGGCACCCGTGCCCGCACCTCGTCCGGTGCCCGCCCGCCCCACCCGCCCCGTGCCGCCGCCGGACGCCGCCCCGTCGCGGCCTACCGGGCCGGCGATGGTGAAGCCGGGCCGCATGCTCTCGGGCCAGGAACTCGCCTCGCCGCGAAACCGGTCGGCACGGCTGGAGATGTCGCGGATGGCGCCGGAGGAGCGGGCGATCCAACTCTGCAACGTCGAGGCGATGGCGCAGATCGCCGCCTGGAAGACGGCCTTGCGGCCGGATTCGCTGGTCGCCTATGCGATGGCCGACATCGTCGTCTCCGGCGAGACGCTCGTCGCCGACGGCGCCGCCTTCCGCAGCCGGCGGAACTGGTACGCGGTTCACTTCCGATGCACCCTGCGGCCCGACCATGCCGAGGTCGACGGCTTCGAATTCCGCGTTGGCGAGGCCATCCCCAGACGCCTGTGGGCCGATCACGCCCTCGGCGACGACGACGGCCCCCTCGACTAGCGCCCGTCCCGATCGGCTGGATCGGAAGCCGTCCCGAGCGCGGGCCGGCGCGCCGCCGATGGGTCGACGTCGGGGACGTAGCCGGCGGCGAGCACGGCGACGATCGGCGCCGGCGTCAACACCGTCACCTCGTCTCTCCCGTCGATCGCGACCGCGTCGCAATAGCCCTGGTGGGACCAAGGCCAGAGGCCGCCCCGCCAGATCAGAAGCGCCGTCTCGGGCGCATCCGGCCGGACGACGAACGAGCCGTCGGGCAGGTCGCCGAGCCGCGCCCTCGGATGTTCGTCCGCCGCGCCGCGCAGCGGATCGAGCCGCCGGTCGATCTCGCCGACGGCAACGCGGACTTCGGGTGATCGGCCGTGGCACCGATTCCAGGCGGCGGCGAAGCGGCGGAAGGCGGCGTCACGGCACAGGCGGCAGGGGCGATGGCCGGCCGCCAGCGCGACCGCCTCGTCGGCGAAGAACAGCGGCGTGTAGCGGCCGGGCGTGTCGAAGACGACACGGCGGCCGAGTACCTCCTCGAGCGTGCAGGAGATCCAGCGGAGGTTGCCCGATCGCCGGGTCGCCACGATCGATCCGTCGCGGCCGTGGAGGTCGCCGCGGTTGCCCATCATCCGGCCGCGCGCCGCCACCGCCTCGAGCGTCCCGAACGGCGTCACCCGGTTCCCGCGCGCCATCGAATCTCCCCCGACCGGTGATCGCCGACGGGCGATCACCGTCACGGCGCCCGCGCCTCACACGCTGCGCATCACCAGGCCTTCGAGATACTCCTGGCGGCCCGAACGCGGCTGCGGGTCGAGTTTCTCGGCGATCGCCCGGTCGGCGACCTGCGCCAGCGTGCGCTTGCCCTCGAGGATCGCCTTGCCCTCGGCGCCGTCCCAGCCGGCGTAGCGCTCGGCCAGCGGCTTCGTCAGGGTGCCCTTCTCCAGCATGGCGCCGGCGTTGAGGAGGGCCCGGGCGCAGGCGTCGATCGAGCCGGCGTGAGCGAAGACGAGATCGGCCGGGTCGATCGACTGGCGGCGGATCTTGGCGTCGAAGTTCATGCCGCCGGTCTTGAAGCCGCCGCCCTTGAGGATCTCGTGGAAGACCAGGGTCAGTTCGGCGACGTCCATGGCGAACTGGTCGGTGTCCCAGCCGAGCAGCGCGTCGCCGCGGTTGATGTCGATCGAGCCGAAGATGCCGAGCGCGTTGGCGAGCATCACCTCGTGCTCGAAGGAATGGCCGGCGAGCAACGCGTGGTTCTGCTCGATGTTGATCTTGACGTCGTCGAGCAGATCGTAGCGCGCCAGGAAGCCGTAGACGGTGGCGACGTCGAAATCATACTGGTGCTTGGTCGGCTCGCGCGGCTTGGGCTCGATCAGCAGCGGGCCGTCGAAGCCGATCTTGTGCTTGTGCTCGGCGACCATGGCGAGGAAGCGGCCGAACTGGTCGAGCTCGCGCTTCATGTCGGTGTTGAGCAGGGTCTCGTAGCCCTCGCGGCCGCCCCACAGCACGTAGTTGGCGCCGCCGAGCCGCTTGGTCGCCTCGAGCGCGATGCGCACCTGACCGGCCGCATGGGCGAAGACGTCCGGGTCGGGATTGGTCGCCGCCCCCGCCATGTAGCGGCGGTGCGAGAACAGGTTGGCGGTGCCCCACAGCAGCTTGACGCCGGTCTCCGCCATCTTCTTCTCGAAGACGTCGCAGATCGCCCCGACGTTGTTCGCCTGTTCGGCGAGGGTCGCGCCCTCCGGCGCCGCGTCGGTGTCGTGGAAGGTGAAGAAGGGCACGTCGAGCAGGCGGAACAGATCGAAGGCGACGTCGGCCTTGGCCTTCGCCATCTCCATCGGGTCGGCGCCGTGCATCCACGGACGCAGGAAGGTCTCGCCGCCGAAGGGGTCGCCGCCCGGCCAGCAGAACGAATGCCAATAGCAGACGGCGAAGCGCAGGTGCTCGGCCATGGTGCGGCCGGCGACGACGCGGTTCTTGTCGTACCAGCGATAGGCGAGCGGGTTGTCGCTGTCGGGGCCCTCGAAGCGGACCGGTTCGAGCGAGCCGAAGAAGCGCGAGGCGGGAGCGTTCATGATCGGATCTCCTTGGCGAAGGGGGCGAGGTGGCGCCAACGGGCGCGGGTTCGACGATGAAGGGCGGCGCGGGCCGCATCGGGTAGGAAGGTCTCGAGCCGGCGCGGGCGCCGGCATACCGTCTCGGGCGCCTCGCCTGTCGCCGCCATCCGGCCGAGGCGCGCGGCGCCGAGCGCGGCACCGACCGAGCCCTCCTCGACCCGGTGGACCGGGATCTCGAGCTGGTCGGCGAGGATCCGCGCCCACAGTCGCGACCGCGATCCGCCGCCGACCAGATCGATCTCTGCGATCGTCGTCCCGGCCGCGGCGAGCGCGTCGCGATTGTCGAGAACCGCCTGGCCGACCCCCTCGAGCACCGCCCGGGTCATCGCCCGCCGGTCGTCCTCGGCGCCGAGGCCGGCGAAGACCGCCCTGAGCGCCGGGTCGTTGGC
>JAFHCF010000051.1:0-17529 GCA_048497495.1 Prosthecomicrobium sp. | reverse complement strand
CCTTCGAGGCCCCGCCGAAGGTCACCCGCGTGGCCTTCTCGCACATCTGCGCCCGGTAGACGGCGGGCGCCAGGCCGACCGCGTCCCGCGCGAGATTGCGCGCCATCGCCTCGAGCTCCGGATCGCCGTCGTGACGAAGGGTGATCGCCAGCCCCTCGTCGGCGATGGTCAGCGCCAGTGGCAACGGCGCGGCGGCGGCGAGCAGACGGCGGACCGGATCGAGATCCGCCTCGAGCCGCATCTTCATGCTCATTTCGCCCGGCACCCGGATCTCGAGGCCGTTCTGGCCGCAACCCGGCAGCCGCAAGGGCGCCAGGATCCGATCGACCGTCTCCAGCGGCCGGTCGGAGAGGATGGCGACGGCGCCGTCGCTGGCCCGCGCCAGATCGCCCAGCAATTCCGTCAACTCCTCCGATTCGATGCGCGCCCCCACCGCGTCGTCGGGACGGATCAACGCCCCTTCCAGGGCGAAGATGAAGGCCTTGTCGCGCGGATCGGAAAACAACGCGCGCACCGCGTTCTTCAGAGGAGAAACCACCGGGGACGTCGCCATGCTTCTCTGGTTCATCTTCGGCACCGTTTCTGGAGTTCCTCGAAGGCGGCGGTGAAGCCGATGAGGTCGTAGACATCGGTCGTCGCATTGCCGCGCGCCGAGCGCGCCGTCACCTTCATCTCCCGTCCCGCGCGCATGGCGGCGACGATGTCGTCCTCGTCGGCTTCCGCCCGCAACCACGCGGTCTCCCCGCCCGGGGTCAGCGCGAAGCCGCGATCGTCGACCACGATCGAGTGCCCGTCCTCGGCGAGACGGAACCCGAACTGCACCGACATTTCGCTCGAGACCCTCTGCCCCTTCGGCTTCAAGGTCACGAAGAGGCTTCCCGGATCGCGCCTCAGACCGGCGGGAAGCCGCTCCTTCGGCGCGGAAATGACGAAGCACAGATGCTGCCGGCCCTGTTTCGCCTCGATCGCCCGCCAACCGCCCGACTGGGTGATCAGTTTCTGTTCCGCCGCCGCCGGCCCCGCGGCGAGCAACGCCACCGAAACCGAAGCGGCAAAGAGGAAATTCCTGGTCCGATACATCGGCTCTCCCGAAAATCACGCCTCCCGCCCGAACGGCGGTCGAAGTCATCGGCGTTTCGATGATCCCGCGCGGCTGTCTCGTCGACGTGATCAGAATTCATGATCAATGTATTGTCAATGTTAAATTATCTTAACATAAGCGTTAAACACCCCTAACATGAAATCACCAAATGTATAATTTCAAAACTTCCATAGTATAAAATATCGTCACCCATGTTTGCATCGCGATACCCGAAGCGGTAGGTTTCGCAAAATGAATTTTCCTCGGGAGCCGCGTCGGCGTTACAGCGACACGGCAGGGCGGCGGGAGAAATCTTCATGCGTCCCAGAGGCGGGCGAAGCGGCCTTATGTCGCGTATTCCGCAGACGGTCCTGGCCGCCGCGGTCGGTGCCATGCTGATCCTCACGGTCACCGTGCTGGCCTCCCGCGTCGCGATCTTCATGCACCAGCAGCCCGAATTGCGGTTGATCGAGCGGCTCGGCGAGGTCTATCTCGACGGTCTCTCCGCCACCGTCGCGCCCTATACCGAGACCGGCCGGCACGGCGAACTCGCCACCGCCCTGGAGCGCGTCGCCGCCTATCACGACGGCGTTCGCGAGGTCCGCGTCATGGTGCGCACCCCCGCCGGCGCGGTCATCGGCGACTTGGCGCGCGACGAGCCGGCGGCGAAGTCGGAGCCGCCCCCGGTCGACACCGAATTGTCCCTGACGACGACCGGCGACAGAAACCGCTACTGGATCCAGCGCCCCCTGCTCGTCGGCGACCGGGTCCGCGCCATCCTGTCGGCCCAACTCGACCTCAAGCCGATCCGCGAGGAGCGCCTGCGCGCCGATCTCAAGTCTCTCGCCGTCAACGCCATCCTCGCCATCGGCCTCGCCGGGCTCGGCTTCGTGTTGATGCGGCGATTGCTGGCCCCCCTGAAACTGCTCGAGGAGGCGTTGAACCGTGCCTCCCAGGGTGATCCGCATCCGATCCCGCTGCCGGCGACGCGTTCGACCAATCCGCGCCTGCGCAATCTCCTGCGCGAATACAACCGCATGGCCCGCGCCTTCATCGAGCGCCGCCAGGTGCAGATCGCCCAGGCGGAACGCCTGCGCGCCGCCGATCTGGGGCGGCTCGCCGCGACGGTCGCCCACGAGGTGCGCAACCCGTTGACCGGCATGCTCAACGCCGTCGACACCGCCCGCCGGTTTCCCGACAACCGCGAGGCCGTGTCGGCCTCGCTCGATCTGCTCGACCGTGGACTGACCGCCATCGCCCGGGTGGTGGAGACCACGCTTTCGATCTACCGCCCCTCGGCCCACGGCGACGTCACCCGCCAGGTCGACTTCGACGATCTCGAGCGCCTGATCGCCCCCGTCGCCGAGCGCCAGAAGGTGGAGCTGGCCTGGAAGGCGGCCGTCGGCGGCGACCTGCCGCTCGACGGCTCGATGATCCGCCAGATCATCCTCAACCTCGCCCTCAACGCCATCAACGCCACACCGCCGGGGGGCAGCGTGGGGGTGGAGATCGGTGAGGAGCCGGGCGCCCTGGTCGCCCGCATCTCCGACGGCGGCCCCGGCCTCGACGACGCCGCCGCCACCCGCCTCGCCGAACTCGATCTCGACTGGATCGACACCACCGAAGGCGGTATCGGTCTGGGTGTCGTCATTCGCGCCGTCGCCTCGCTCGACGGGCGCGTCGAGGCGCGGGCCCTTCCCGGTCCCGGCGGCACCATCGTCGTGGTTCGCATCCCCGTCGAGGAGACGACATCGGTCGGCCTCGCCCCGAGGGAGACATCGTCATGAACCGGAAGCCGACCGTCCTTCTCGTCGAGGACGACGAGATTCTCGCCGCCTCGCTGACCACCCGCCTGTCGCTCGAGGGCATGGTCCCGGTGCTCGCCGCGAGTTGCGAAGCCGCGATCGAGGCGCTCGAACGGCGCAGTTTCGATGCGGTCGTCAGCGACATCCGCCTCCCCGACGGCTCGGGCGAGGACATCTTCTGGTCCGAGCGCGCCCGCTTCGCCATGACGCCGACGATCTTCGCCACCGCCTATGGCGACGTCGAACAGGCGGTTCGTCTGGTCAAGCTCGGCGCCATCGACTACCTCGCCAAGCCCTACGATCTCGGCACGCTGGTCGCGCTGCTGCGCCGGGTGACCGGCGGCGAGATCACCGAACCGAGCCACCTGGACGATCTCGTCGCCGTCTCACCGGCGATGGGTCGGGTGATGGCCACCCTGGAGCGCATCGCCGACACCTCACAGAACGTCATGTTCGTCGGGCCGAGCGGATCGGGCCGCCAGACCCTCGCCCGCCGCCTCCATGACAGCTCGACACGCCGCGACCAGCCCTTCGTCGTCCTGGAGGGCGCCGCCCTCGGCGCCAACGGCGGCGACCGCCTGCTCTTCGGCGGCAAGGACCCCGCCGGCGCGATCGAGACCGGCGTCCTCGACGAGGTCGGCACCGGCACGCTGCTGATCACCGGCATCGCCGACATCGCGCCGGAATGCCAGGGCCGGTTGTTGCGCTTCGTCGACGAGCATCGCTATCGCCCGGTCGGCCTCACCGGCGAGCGCGCCTTCGCCGGCCGCATTCTGTCGACGATGGGCGCCTCCGCCGCCGACCCCGCCCCTTCCGCCGCCGTCCGGCCCGACCTGCTGCACCGTCTCGGCGTCATCGAGGTGCGCGTCCCCGCGCTGGCGGAGCGCAAGGAGGACATCCTTCCCCTGGCCGAGCGCATGCTTCTCGCCGAAACCGCGCGCTCGCCACGGGCCGAGCCGAGGCGATTCTCGGGCGATGCCGTCGACGCCCTGGAGGCGCACGACTGGCCGGGTAATCTGCGGGAACTGCGCAACCGCATCGCCCGCGCCGCCGCCCTCGCCGCGGCGGAGGCGATCACCCCCGAGGACCTCTTCCCCGATCAGCCGGTCTTCGGGCGAACCTTCGACCACAAGCTCGACAACGCCCGCCGCGACGCCGAACGCCAGGTCATCGAGGCGGCTCTCGCCGAGAACGGCGGCCGCATCGTCGAGACCGCCAAGGCGCTCGGCATCTCCCGGGTCACCCTGTGGTCGAAGATGAAGAGGTTCGACATCGCCAAGAGTTGAGGCGCCGACGCGGCACCGCGTCCCGGTGGATACGCCACGGGAAAGCGATGGAAATTCGGATCGGAGAGGGGAAGGAATGGTGGGCGCGACAGGGATCGAACCTGTGACCCCTTCGGTGTGAACGAAGTGCTCTCCCGCTGAGCTACGCGCCCACTCTCACGAGACCGGGCGATATAAGGGGCCGGGTGGCGGTTCGTCAAGCCACATCACCCATCCCATCCGACGTCCCCGACCCCGACCCTCGTCGCGACCCGCGCGCCCGTCACTTCGGCTCGACCACCACCATCGTCCAGAAGATCTTGTATTTCGAATGCGGCGCCTGGCCCGTGGCGAGCCCGACCCGCGTGGCGCGCGGCGCCAGCATGGTGGCGTTGTGCACCTTCGATTCGCGCCAGCCCGAAAACGCCTCGGCGAAGGTGCGGTAGCCGGCCGAGAAGTTGGCGAGGAAGCTCCTGTAGCCGATGCCCGCGCGCGCGAGGTCGCCGTCGAGCCGCGCCTCCTCGACCGAGAGGACCTTGTCGGCGGCCGCCATGCGTTCGACCTGACCCTGCGCCACCCGCGCCAGCGCCGGATCCCAGGTGAGCGGCGCCAGCCCGTTGTTGCCGCGATACTGGTTGATCATCGACAAGGACGTCGCCGGATCGACCGCCCCGCCGGTCTGGTCGAGACGTTGGTAGAACGCCGGCTGCGGTTGCGACACCGGTGTGCGCGAACAGGCGGCCAGGGCGGCGGCGAGGCCTGCGAGGACGAGCGTGGCCGTGACCCGGCCGGAGACGACGAGGGGCATCTGGACTCCTGGAGATGAGTGCGGATCGTCGAAAGGCGCTCGGGCGCGCCCCTGACGGACGTCGACGGCGCTCAGGCGCCGCCTTCTGTGGTGGTCGGCGAACCCGCCGGCGGGCGCGAGGCCAGGAAGGCGTCCGCCAACGCGCGCAGGTCGTCGAGTTGGCGGATGTGGATGTCACGCTGGACGAAGGGGATGTCGATGCCGAGTTCCCTGAGACGCGCGACGATGGCGAAGCGCAGCTCGCTCTCGACCCCGAAGGCGTCGCTGACGTTGCCGGTGGTGCAGATCAGACGGAACTCCAGCGCGTTGTCGCCGAAGTTGACGAAGAAGGCGCCCGGGGCCGGGAAGGAGAGCACCTTGGGATGCTCTTCGGCGCAGGCGAGCAGCACCTCGCGCACCTGATTCGGATCCGCCGTATAGGCCACCCCGACATTGATGAGGCAGCGACCGGTGAGATCGCGGTGCATCCAGTTCTTCACGTTGCCGGAGATCAGCGACGAATTTGGCACGATCAACGCGGCGCGATCGAAGGTTTCGATCTCGGTCGAGCGCACGTTGATCTTGCGCACATAGCCTTTCTCGGTGCCGATCTCGACCAGATCGCCGGCCTTGATCGGCCGCTCGACGAGCAGGATGAGGCCGGAGACGAAGTTGTTGACGATCGACTGCAGGCCGAAACCGATACCGACGGAGAGCGCGCCGGCGACGATGGCGATGTTCTGAAGGTCGAGGCCGACCACCGAGAAGGCGAGCATCACCGCCAGAACATAGCCGACGTAGCCGAAGGCGGTGCGGATCGAATTCTTGAGGCCGACGTCGAGCCGGGTGCGCGGCAGGAAGCGCTCGTCGAGCCAGCCCTGGATGCCGCGCGTCACCCCGATGCCGATCATCAGGAAGGCGACCGCCGTCAGGATGGTCGACAACGAGAAGGTCAGGCCGCCGATCGTGAAGCCGAAGAAGATCGTCTTGGCGTCGGCGGCGACGTCCTGCGAGGAAACCCCGATCGGTGTCAGCGCGACGAGGGTGGCGAGCGCGATCACGAACAGGCGGGTGAAACCGGACAGCACCACGCCGATCTGCTCGACCGTCTCCCGCGACAACCCCATCGATCGGGTGAGCAGGACGCCGAGCCGGGTGTCCTCGTGGAACGTCGCCTGAATGACCTCGTCCACCAACTGCAGCACGATGTAGAGGATCCCGATCAGGAGCCCGGTCCGCACCAACTGGCTGGTCATGAAGGCGGCGAGCGCCACGTAGCCGCTCGCCGCGGCGACCACCGCGGCGATGGCGACGATCCAGCCGAGTGGGACGATCCACCGCCACAGCACGCTGCGCGCCGGGGGAGCCTCGTCGCCGACGACTTCGGGCGCCGGCGCCGCGTCTTCGCCGCTGAGCGCCCGCGCCGCCGATTTGAGCGCCGCCATGACGATCACCGCCTCGGCCAGCGCGATGACGCCGGAGAGCACGATCACCTCGGTGACCGGCATGGCGAGCACCCCGGTCGCGCGGCTGGCGGCGATGCCGAAGCCATGGACGACCGACAGCACCACCGAGAGCTGGACGAGGCGCGTCGCCGTGTGATCGCCCACCGCCACCAGGCGCCATTGCGGCTTGGACGGCGCGAACAACGCCAGGGCGACGCCATAGACCGCCGCCGCGCCGCCGACGCCGAGGATCACCGCGTCGAGGAATTGCGAGATCCGTTCGGGATTGAGCTCGAAGACCTCGAGCGCCCGGGTGGTGCCGTAGAGGCCCACCAGCGGAACCAGGAGATTGAGCGCCACGATGCCGGCGGCCACCGCCGCCTTGCGCAGTCGCGGCGGCTCGTGCACGGAGGGATCGCGGGCGACGAACAGCGCCAAACGCCGCCGCGTGGCGAAGAGCACCAGCACCAGCGCCAGGATCACCGATCCGACGGCGACGGCCGTCTCGAAGCCGCGCTCCGCCATCAGGCTCGCCCAATCGCCGACGAGATAGCGCAGGCTGCTCAACGTGCCCGGCATCGACTTCAACGCCTGGAGCCACAGCGTCGGATCGATCACCGAGCGCGAGCGTTCCACCAACTCGCGGGTGAAGCGTTCGCGGCGCCGGTCGCCGACCGTCTTGATGATCTCCTCGGCGCGCAACTGCAGCAGTTGCGCCTGCTTGATTCGCCCCTGTGTCTCGGCGAGCTGCTTCTGCTGGTCCTCGCGCTCGACCTTGACCGCCTCGGCCTCGACCGCCGCCGGCTCGTCCTCCTTGGCCTGCGGCGCCGGACCGAGTTGCTTGAGCCGAGCCTCGACCGCCACCAGGCGCGGGCTCTCGGCCGTCACTAGATCGGTGGTCGCGCCGCGAATGCGCTCGGCGCGTTCGCGCAGCTCCGCCAGATGCTTGTCGGTCTGCCCCTCACGCTGGATGCCGGCGACGATCTGATCGATCTCGACCTTCCAGGAATCGAGCTTCTTCTGGACCTCGTCGGGCTTGGTCGGGACCACCGCCTTGGCCGGCGCGGCCGCCGGCTGAACCTGAGCCGGCGTCGTGGCGGGCGCGGCCGGAGCCGCCGGCTGAACCCGAGCCGGCGTCGTGGCGGGCACGGCCTGAGCCGCCGGCTGCCCTTGGGGCGCTGGCGCGGGCTGCTTCGAAGCCGCCGCCGGGCCGGCCGTCGTCTCGGTCTTCACCGCCGGGGCGACCGGCTCGATCTGCGCCGCGACCGGCGCGCCGAGGAGCGTCACGAAGGCGAGGGCGAGGAGCACGCGGGCGGAGGGGCTGATCAAGGCGGATCGATCCGTTCTGGGAGGCGAGACGACGGCAGGGCGAAGCGCCGGCACCGTGGAATCGAACGTGACGGCTTCCCTGCCGGGAGAATGCGGCAAAAGGGCAGCAGCCGCCAGCATTCGTCGGCGAGATCCGGGCGCGCGCCTTCGGCGCGTCGCCCCTCGCGGTGGAAGCGATTGTCTCCGCGCCTTCCGCCTTCTATGTTCCGCGCCATGGTTCAGAACGAGATCACCGCCCCCCCCGCCCCCACGACCACCGCGCCGCCGCGCGGGCGATGGCGGGCGATCGGATGGGTGACGTGGGAAGCGCTCTATTGGGGGCTGCTGCGCAACGAGTCCTTCGCGCATGCCTCCAACATCGCCTTCGCCATCCTGTTCTCGCTCTTCCCCTTCCTGATCCTGCTGACCGGGCTCGCCGGCTTCTGGGGCGGCGCCGAACTGGCGGCGGCGGCCGAACAGGGCACCGGCGGCGTCTTCTCGGTCCTGCCCGAACAGGTCGCCGCCATCCTCAGGCCGGAGATCTCGGCGGTCCTCGCCACCTCGCAGGGCAGCGTGCTGACCGTCGGCGCCGTCCTGCTCGGCGTCATCGTCACCGGTCTGGTCGAAGCCCTGCGCATGGGCCTCAACTACGCCTATCGCTCCTACGACCAGCGCCACTTCCTGATTCGCCGGCTCGAGGGCACATTCTTCATGCTGATCGCCGCCGTGGTGATCATCGGCCTCGGCTTCCTGGTGGTGGTGATGCCGGTCCTGTGGGGCTTCCTCATCCCCCACGTCCCCGACCTCGCGCCCTATTGGTCCTATTTCAACCGACTGCCGCTGGTCTTCTTCACCCTCGGCGTCTTCTGCTTCCTCGCCTCGGCCCATCTCTGGCTGCCGGCCCGGCGCCAGACCGTGCGCGGCATCCTACCCGGCGTCCTGGTGACCCTGGTGATGTGGTTCGTCGCCGGTCTGGTCTTCTCCTGGTATCTGTCGCACTTCTCCGGCTACGCCAAGACCTACGCCGGCCTCGGCGGCGCCATCGCCTCGATGCTGTTCTTCTACATCGTCGGGCTGATCTTCCTCTTCGGCGCCGAGATCAACCACTCGCTCGAGCTGTGGCGCGCCGACAAGGCGCCGGTGCATTGAGGGACGAGTCCCGCCCTCGCCTCACGCCGCCGAGGCGCGCCGCGCCGCCCAGGCCCGCTTCACTTTCCCCAAGCCCTGCCGCAGGTGATTGAACACCTCGCGGACCCATGCCTTCCGGAGCGGGGCGTCGCGATAGACGGTGCCGGCGCGGTAACGCAGGTAGACGTCCTTGGCGGCATGGCGGCAGTCCTCGTCGGTCGGCTTGCGCTTGCCGACGTAGTGGATGACGTGGGCGCCCGCGAACAACTCGCTTCCCGCCCCGTGCTTGGTCTTCGCCGAACTGGCGTGGGCGTTGTAGGAATAGGGCAATTCGTACCAGCGCCCCTCGGCGATGGTGTTGAAGGCGTCCTGGTCGTGCAGCTTCAGCCGATCGGGGATCGAACGGGTCAGCTCGATGGCCCGGCGTGACCAACCGCCCTGCTGATAGAGGCGGTGGTTGAACAGCATCACCCCGGCGTTGAAATAGGGCGTGTCGAGCGGCAGGCCGAGCCGCTCGAGCCAGCCGGGATGTTTCGCCTTGGCGAAGTCGGCGACGGCGCCGAAAGGCATGTCGGCGAGATCGATCGCGGCGAGATCGGCGATGTCGCGATCGACGATGCAGTCGCAGTCGATGTAGAGCAGGTTCTCGTCGCTCGCCCGGATGATGTCGGGGGCGACCAGCCGCATCCAGGTCGGCACCATGTCGACGATGCGGAAACGGATCGGCTCCAGCGCCGGCGGCAGGTCCTGGTGGTCGTGGACGCGGATCAGCTCCGGCGCCATCGCCTCGAAGGCGACGACGCTCTTCGCCGACAGCTTCCAGCCGAAGACGTGGATCTCGGAGAGCGAGGCCCGGCTGTTGGCGATCAACGAGGCGAGCATGACGTGCGTCATCTCGACGTAGTTCTCGTCGGTCGCGCAGAAGACCTTGAGTTTCATCGCCGACCCCTCTCCGTTGCGACCGATCGCGCCCGAGATGGCACCCCGCGCGGCGCGATGCAAGCCTCTCGTCGCCGCCCCGAAACGACGACGGCGATCCGAGGTCGCTCCCCGGATCGCCGTCTGTTCATCCCTCACGGCGCCGATCGGCGTCGCGCCCTCACTTCGCCATTTCGGCCGAGGCCTCGAGCACGTCCTCGAAGGTGGTCAGCCCGAGCCTCGGCGAACCCACCAGCACCGCCATGTTGCCGGGCTTGTGCTCGTTCTTCCACATCTTGGTGTGGGCGAGCGGGATCTCGGCCCAGGAGAACACTTCCGACATGCACGGCTCGACCCGCCGGTCGAGCACGAAGCGGTTGGCGGCGGCGGCCTGCTTCAGATGGGCGAAGTGCGAGCCCTGGATGCGCTTCTGGTGCATCCAGACGTAGCGGGCGTCGAAGGTGATGTTGAAGCCGGAGGTCCCGGCGCAGAACACCACCATGCCGCCGCGCTTGACCACGAAGGTCGAGGTCGGGAAGGTGCTCTCGCCCGGGTGCTCGAACACCATGTCGACGTTGTTGCCCTTGCCGGTGATGTCCCAGATCGCCTTGCCGAACTTGCGCACCTCGCCGAACCAGGTGTCGTACTCGGGACTGCCGACCTTGGGCAGTTGCCCCCAGCACTTGAAGTCCTTGCGGTTGATGACGCCGCGCGCCCCGAGGCTCATGACGTAGTCGCGCTTGGATTCGTCCGAGATCACGCCGATGGCGTTGGCGCCGGCCGCCGCGCAGAGCTGGATGCCGAAAACGCCCAAGCCGCCCGAGGCGCCCCACACCAGGACGTTCTGGCTCGGCCGCAACTGATGCGGGTTGTGCCCGAACAGCATGCGGAAGGCGGTCGCCAGCGTCAGCATGTAGGAGGCGCTCTCCTCCCAGGTCAGGTGCTGCGGCCGCGGCAGCAACTGGCGCGCCTGGACGCGGGCGAACTGGGCGAAGGACCCGTCCGGCGTCTCGTAGCCCCAGATGCGCTGGGACGGCGACAGCATCGGGTCGCCACCGTTGCACTCCTCGTCGTCACCGTCGTCCTGGTTGCAATGGATGACGACCTCGTCGCCGACCTTCCACGCCTTCACCTTCGAGCCGACCTTCCACACGATGCCGGCGCAGTCGGACCCGGCGATGTGATAGGGCTGCTTGTGGACGTCGAACACCGAGATCGGCTTGCCCAGGCCGGCCCACACGCCGTTGTAGTTGACGCCGGCCGCCATCACGAGCACCAGCACGTCGTGGCTGTCGCACTCCCAGGTCGGCACCACCTCGAGCTGGAAACTGTCCTCCGGCGGGCCGTGGCGTTCCTTGCGGATCACCCAGGCGTACATCTCCTTCGGCACGTGACCGAGCGGCGGGATCTCGCCGATCTCATAGAGGTCCTTCACCGGCCGATCCTCGATGCCCGGCGCCACGTCGTCATTCCCTGCCATGGTCTTCCTTCCCGCGTTGGGATCGCCCGTTCCCGCACCCCTCCCCTCGAGGTCGGTCGGTGGATCGTGTCGGGCGTGGACCGCCTCGGGCCGGTCGGCCACCTCGGGCCGACGTCTCGGAGTGCGGTTCGCCGCAATTTATTTCGCAATGCGGAAAAATTGCCTTCAACTCTCCCGCAATCCCATAGGATACCCGCACTATCGGACCGCTTTCAGGCGATTTTCCATAATACTAAAGGATTGAAATCGCGCCAGATACGACCTGCGACCTTTCGTCATGCTGCAATGCGAAAGCTAGAGCCCCGGCGCACCGACCGCAAGCAGGCCCGTCGTGGATGCGAAAACCCTTGTGTTTCCGCCGGAAACGCTACCTATCGAATACGGAACTCTTCGCCCTGTTACGTCCGATGGCCGCAGCGAAGTGCGTGGCCGAATGTCGCAGTGCGTCCTTCGTGCGGGGTGACGCGACTGCTGCGGCGCGGTATCTAATCGATCCAGAGTTCCACCATCCGGACAGCCGCCCATGCCCCTCACGTCGCCCGACAAGCCCTGGCTCTTCCGCACCTATGCCGGCCATTCGACGGCGGCGGCGTCGAACCGGCTCTATCGCTCCAATCTCGCCAAGGGCCAGACCGGCCTGTCGGTGGCCTTCGACCTGCCGACCCAGACCGGCTACGACCCCGACCACGCGCTGTCGCGCGGCGAGGTCGGCAAGGTCGGCGTGCCGGTCTCCCACCTCGGCGACATGCGCGCCCTCTTCGACGGCATCCCGCTGGAGAAGATGAACACCTCGATGACCATCAACGCCACCGCGCCGTGGCTGCTGGCGCTCTATGTCGCCGCCGCCGACGAGCAGGGGGCGAACCGCAAGGCCCTGTCGGGAACCACCCAGAACGACCTGATCAAGGAATACCTGTCGCGCGGTACCTATGTCTTCGCCCCGACGCCGTCGATGCGGCTGACCACCGACGTCATCGCCTGGACCTATTCGGAAATGCCGAAGTGGAACCCGATGAACGTCTGCTCCTACCACCTGCAGGAGGCCGGCGCGACGCCGGTGCAGGAACTCGCCTTCGCGCTGGCGACCGCCATCGCCGTGCTCGACTCGGTGAAGACGACCGGCGCGATCCCCGCCGCCGAGTTCGGCGAGGCCGTCGGCCGCATCTCCTTCTTCGTCAACGCCGGCATGCGTTTCGTCACCGAGATCTGCAAGATGCGCGCCTTCGGCCGGCTGTGGGACGAGATCACGGCCGAGCGCTGGGGCGTCACCGAGGAGAAGAACCGCCGCTTCCGCTACGGCGTCCAGGTCAATTCGCTCGGCCTCACCGAGCAGCAGCCCGAGAACAACGTCTACCGCATCCTGATCGAGGCCCTCGCCGTGACGCTGTCGCGCGACGCCCGCGCCCGCGCCGTCCAGCTTCCGGCCTGGAACGAGGCCCTCGGCCTGCCCCGCCCCTGGGACCAGCAGTGGTCGCTCCGAATGCAGCAGATCCTCGCCTACGAGACCGATCTCCTGGAATTCGCCGACATCTTCGACGGCTCGGCCGAAATCGAGGCCAAGGTCGCCCAGTTGGTCGAGGAGGCCAAGGTCGAACTCGCCGCCATCGAGGCGATGGGCGGCGCCGTCGCCGCGGTCGAGTCCAGCTACATGAAGCAGAAACTGGTGGAATCGAACACCCGCCGGCTCGAGGCGATCGAATCCGGCGCCTCCACCGTGGTCGGCGTCAACCGCTTCAAGGAGACCGAGCCGTCGCCGCTGACCACCGGCGAAGGCACCATCCTCACCGTTCCGCCCGAGGTCGAGCAGGAGGCGATCGACAAGCTGAAGGCATGGCGGCAGGCACGCGATGCCGGCGCGGTGGAGAAGGCGCTCGCGAGCTTGCGCGCCGCCGCCGCCGAAGGCCGCAACGTCATGGAACCCTCGATCACCGCGGCACGCGCCGGCGTCACCACCGGCGAATGGGGCGAGACCCTCCGCCAGGTCTTCGGCGAGTATCGCGCCCCGACCGGCGTCGGCCGCGCCGCCCGCGACGGCGGCGGCGACCTCGCCGCCGTGCGCGCCGCCGTCGACGACGTGTCGAGGACGCTCGGCCGCCGCCTCAAGTTCCTGGTCGGCAAGCCCGGCCTCGACGGCCATTCCAACGGCGCCGAGCAGATCGCCGTGCGGGCTCGCGACTGCGGCATGGAAGTGGTCTACGAGGGCATCCGTCTGACCCCGGCACAGATCGTCAACGCCGCGCTGGAGGAAGGCGTCCACGCCGTCGGCCTGTCGATCCTGTCGGGCTCGCATCTGGCGCTGGTCGGCGACGTGGTGCATCGCATGAAGGTCGCCGGTCTCGCCGACGTGCCGGTCGTCGTCGGCGGCATCATTCCGCCGGAGGACGCCGAGGCGTTGATCGACATGGGCGTCGCGGCGGTCTACACGCCGAAGGACTTCCAGATCACCGACATCATGGCCGACGTGGTGCGCATCGTCTCGGAGACGGCGGCCAAGGCCGCCTGAGCGGCCCCTCTTCGCGGAGAACTCGCGGGCGGCGCCCGGTTCGCGGCGCCGACCCGGCGCGTCATTCGGCGCCGAGGTTGCGGCGGGCGTCGTCGATCCGCGCGTTGATGCGCTGCAGTTCGGCGATGCGGTCCAGATTGTCCGAAGCCAAGCCGGCGAGGATCGCCTCGACCTGCGCCATGACCTCCCGTTCCGAGGTCCGGCCGTCGCCGTCGATCGCCGCCATCAACGTCTTGATCGCCGTCAGCGAGACTTCCAGTTCGCGCAACATGACGATGACGTCGAGGCGTTCGAGATCGTCGTGGGAATAGAGACGCCGCAACCCCTCCCGATCCGGCGCCAGCAATCCGGTCTGCTCGTAGAAACGCAGGGTTCGGAGCGACACGCCCAGATGGGATGAAAGTTGTCCGATCGTATAGGAACTTCTCTCCTCGATAGGTTCGAAGTTCATGATCGGCTCGAGTCGAGCCGCCACTTTCGCAATGAGCTTGCTCGACTTGGCCATCCTTGCCTCTCTTCGTGGCTCATGCAGCGCCATTTCCCGAGGAATTGACGAGATCTGGCTCGGAGCGGGAAGAATCGATGACATGCCTCGCGCCGTCTGCAAGGCTCATATTTTTGCCTCAAAACGTTTTGGACGCAATGGGGTGACCTAGGGTCAAATTTCGGGGGAGCGCCTCTTGGTCGCATCGGGTGCGCCGAGAGAGCGCCCCCACCGAAGTGCGGCGGGGGGGGCGATACGGAGCCGTCAACGGGCGGCGAGACGCCCCATGCGCCCGGCGTTGAAGTCGACGATCGCCTCGCGGATCTCCTCGCGCGTGTTCATCACGAAGGGGCCGTGGGCGGCGATCGGCTCGTCGATCGGCTCACCGGCGAGAACCAGGAATTTCGCGCCCGCCGCGCCGCCGACCAGCCTCACCGTCTCGCCGCGTCGGTCGAGCATCGCCACCCGGGCGGCGGCGACCTCCCGCCCGCCGATGTCGAGGGCGCCGGCGAGCACCGCCACTATCGTCGTCCACCCGGCCGGCACGCGACCCTCGAACCGCGCGCCCGCCTCGAGCGTCCCGTCCCAGACCGACAGCGGTGTGTGGGTTCGGGCCGGACCGACCGTCTCGACCCCGTCGGTGCCCCGGTGAGCCCCGGCGATCACTCTGAGCCGGCCGCCGTCGAAGGCGACGGTCGGAATGTCGCGGGCCTGAATCGCCTGATAGCGCGGCGGTACCATCTTGTCGGCGGCCGGAAGATTGACCCAGAGCTGCGCCATCGACACGGTGCCGCCCTTCGCCGCGATGGTGGCGCCGTGAAACTCCTCGTGGACCACCCCCGCGCCGGCGGTCATCCATTGGACGTCGCCGGCGCCGATCCGATCGGCATGGCCGGCGGAATCGCGGTGATCGACCTCGCCGTCGTAGACGATGGTCACCGTCTCAAAGCCGCGATGGGGATGAGGCCCGACCCCGTGGGGCTCGGCGCGCGGCGCAAAGGCGGTCGGCGCCGCCCAGTCGAACATCAGGAACGGGCTCGGAACACCGGTGAAGGCGAGGGATCCGAACAGCGGCCGGACCAGGAACCCGTCGCCCACCCAATGCGGCGGCGGCGCCGGAAGCACGCTCTGCAGGGTCTTCTCACTCATGGCACGCATCCTCGTCGGTCGAGATCCACACATCGCATCGAGATGGGGCCGATACCCGCCGAGTCCAGATCCGAGACGGCGAACGATGCGTCCGCGACACGACGACGATGCGCATCGGCGCCTCCGTCGAGGATCGGTCGCGGCGCCTTCACGTACCCGGTGGGAAGAGCGACGGGATCCGGCCGAGGGTCACGCGGCCGATGCGGACCAGGCCGTGATCGACGATCATCTCCAGCCGCCGACCCGGCAGGCTCGGGTCTTTGGAGGCTTTGCCGAGCAGGACGAACCCGGTGAGGACGGTGGTCAGTTCCGGCCCGAGCCCCGCCGCGCCGCCTTTCGCCAGGCTTTCGAGGCCACGCGCCCCGAGCGTGATCATGCCGTCGAGGAGACCGCCGCCGTCGAGGACGAGCCGGCCGGCCCCCTCCACCACGACGCCGCCGGTGGAAAACGAGAGCCGCACCGGATCGATCAACCCGCCGCGCCCGGCGAAGGCCATCGCCGCCGGTCCCGGCCCCGGCGGCAGAAAGTCCGCCAGGGTCGCCGACACCGCCAGATCCGAGCGCGGCGGGCCGAGACGCTTGTCGGCGAGCGAGAGCGAAGCGGCGCCGAAGGACACGGCGAGATCGAGGTCCCGCCCCTCCCCACCGCTCGGCCGGCCATGGGCTTCCGCATGCTCGGCCGTCAGGTGAACCATCGGGGCGCCCGTCGGCCGCGTCGTCAGGTCCAGTCCTTCCGCCGCGATCGACAGCCGCTGCGGGCCCTGCGCGGTCCAGCGCAGCGACGCCCTGAGACCGCGCCACGTCGCCGAGGTCACGCCCCGCGCGTCGCGCGCCACGCCGGGTGCGTCGAGTTCCACCTGGATCAGTCTCGGATCCCAGACCTGCGCCACCACCCGCAACGACGCGGCCGACGCCGAGGCGCCGACGGCGCGGATCTCGACGCCCGGATCCCGGCAGGAGAATTCCATGCGGAAGGGATAGCCGCCGACGGCGCGATCGGGACAGGCGACGACGACGCCCCGCGCCGCCAGCATCGCCAGTTGCCCGTCGACCTCGGCGAGAATGCGCGTCCGCGCCGTCGCCCACACCGCCGTCCAGGCGGCGGCGGTGATCGCCACGCCGACGGCGACGACCAGGGGCAGACGGCGAAAGCGGCGCGTCGAGACGCTCGGTCGATCCATGGCGCGGGCTCCTTCGGCCACGGCGCGCGACGGCGCGCCGAATCGGCAGATCGTCAATCTGCGCGAGGAGCGTCGCGGAATCGAGACGGGCGTCCCCTCGATTTCTCCGCCGCTTCGGGCTAGTGGATCTGATTGACGAGACGGATGGGAACCGTCCGTCTCGTCAATCAGATCCACCAACTCATTGACCTCGTGGTCAAATCGATCTGGCGCTCGCGGGACGCGGGCGTCGGATCTTGACCACTGGAGCGTTCTGCGATCGAGTCGCATCGGCTCGGAAATCCGACCGGCCGGACGAGGATCGAGGTCCGCGTCCGCGGCGCCCGCCGGCCGCCCGATCCGCCATATGAGGGACGAGAATGTCGGCAACGTCGGAAGATCTCTGGGTCTTCGCCTATGGATCGCTGATCTGGCGCCCGGGATTCGATTTCGAGGAGGTCCGGCCGGCACGCCTCTGGGGCTGGCACCGGGCGCTCTGCGTCTATTCCTGGCACCATCGCGGCACCGTCGAGACCCCCGGCATCGTGCTCGGCCTCGATCGCGGCGGCTCCTGCCGGGGCGTCGTCTACCGGGTCGCGGCGGCGCGCCGCGCCACGGTTCTCGCCTATCTCGAGGAACGCGAGCAGATCAGCCCGCTCGAGCACATCCCGAGCCCGATCTATCGCCAGATCTTCCGCCCGATTCGCTTCGAGGACGCCGAGGGCCGCCGCGCCGAGACCCCCGGGCCGGCGGCGCTCACCTATGTGGTCGATCGCGGCCACCCGCAATATACCGGCCCGCTCGACGACGAGGCCATTCTGGCGCTGATCAGGGCCGGCCGCGGCGTCTCCGGCGCCAATCCCGACTATGTGCTCTCCACCGTCGATCACCTCGACCGGCTCGGCATGCGCGACGCCACGTTGGAACGCATCGCCGCCCGGCTGCGCGCCGGCTGAACCGGGCGACGCCGCCGCGCGACCCGACCTCACGCGGCGCGGCGCGGTCCCATCTCCATGG
>JAFHCF010000050.1:0-13466 GCA_048497495.1 Prosthecomicrobium sp. | reverse complement strand
GCCCCCCCCCCCCCCCCCGGGGGGTGGGCCCGGAGCGATGCGATCATTCGACGAGGCCGTAGAGAATATTGTCGAGCGTATTGTTCTTCTTCAGGAAATCGACCAGCTCGTCGCGATGGAAGACGCTGCTGTCGAAATGATAGCGACTGGTGTTCTCGCTCATGACGAGGGACGGACGAGTGCCGGTCATTCTCTCGATCAACTCGCCGAGCCGGTCCTCCTTACTGACCATCTCGTATTTGGCGAGTTGCTGATAGAGGAGCCCTCCGTTCCACGCGAAACGGTGGCCGAGGATCACCCGTGACTGGAAATTCAAGAAAAGATGCGGAGCCGCCTTGAGATTTTCGACGATCACTGCAGGATCCGAATTGTCGGATTCGCGAAAACGCAACGAAAGCTCTCGTATCTCAGACGAATGCGAGGTATAGAACTGTTCTCCCCGGTGATATATCTCAATCAACCAGTTGTAATGCGACATCACCTGCTTGGTTGGTTCTCGGATACAGGTGAAATAGCGAACAGGCCGCTCGGTCATCGCCTTGAGCCGAGCCCGCGCGGTGAACAGGTTCACGTGGCCGGAGAGCCAATCGCGCGTTTCGGCCGCCTTCTTGAAGGCTGCTTCCTTGCCGATGATCGACTCGCAATGGGTCTTGCCGTTCGGCATCGCCTCGGCGAGATGGGCGTTGACCGTCGAACCGGCCGTCTTCGGGACATGTACGAAGAAGATGAGAGGGTTCATCATCCTGCCTTTCTGCGGGTCGGCTCGGCCATCCATGCCGATTGTCGCCGTCCCGGGGCCGGCATCCCGCCGGCCGCATTCCTCTATTCAAATCTTCGCCCGCCGACCGGACCGCGTCACCGACCCGGATAGCGACCACGGTCATGCAGCGGCGAGGGCGTCGCGGCGGCGTGCAAGAACACCACAGGCCGCGCGACGACAGGACGTACGCTCACCGTCGGGCCGCGACGCCCGGCTCCGCACGACTTCCATCGACGTGGAAATCTGCCGCCTTGGGTAGGAAAAAATTCTTGCCGGCGATCTTGGCGACGACATCCTCACCGGCGATGAGCCCGGAGACCGGGATGGCGAAGGCGCGGTTGTGATTGGGCTTGGCGATGTCGGCCCGCTCCTGGTCGGAGACGCCCGCTCCCAGCAGACGGTCGCCGGCTCGGATTTCAACGTTGCAGGCGGCATTACGCGGCATGGTGCGAACCCAACCGCGCGCGACCCCACCTTCGACCGATTCGAAACAACCGTCGAAGCGCAGCCTCGAGGAATGGATATAGAGTGCAGGACCGTTCTCGATCGCTGCCAGTGCCGCCTGCTTCGTCTGGACGTCGGGTGTCAGACCGCAGAAGGACGTGAGCGTGTCCAGGAACCCTGCCGGCTCGAAGAGTGCCTTCTCATAGCTGACCAACATCAACGGCACCTTCTGGTGCTTCACGAAGCTCACGAGCGCTACGGTGCGCTTGGCGGCCCGCTCCAGTTCGTCGATGAAATCGGAGTGCATCGAGATTTCGTTGCGCTTGGCGATCGAGATCGGGTCACGGAAGATCGCGACGATGCGCGGATTGCGAAACATCGCGAGGTAGTTGGGTAACACATCGAACACTTCGGGCCGCTTGAAACCCCAGACCTCGCCGGCCTGATCGTTCTTTTCGATGATGGCCCTCAGCGTCTTCACATCCTTCTCTCGGATCGCCTTGGCAATCTCGACGTCCTCGAAGACCGCCTTGCCGCTCTTCTCCCCGAGGAAGACACCGAGCTTGTCTAAGACGCCCGCCACCATCGATGTTCCGCTCCGCGCCACCCCGACGACGATGATCGTCGCCGGCCGGGTGTCGTCCATCTGGCTCTCGTTGAGGATGGTCAACCCGGGATTGCGAAAATCAGAAGTCATGACGTCTCTCTCTTCGTGTCGCCCGGCGGCAACCATACGTTCTCGCTCGTGGTTTCGCCAGATCCGGCGAAGCTCGCGGGCTCGCCGGCTCAGTTCGTGGCGGACGGGATACGGAAACAGGCATCGGCCTGCGAGAAGTTCGGGTTGTAGTAGGGATCGAGGCGGAGGCGGTCGCCCCACTTCCCGCGCATGAATTCGGATTCGCGCTCGAGCCGCGCCACCCGTTCGGGGGTCACGTCGGCGCCGCGTGACTGCGATTCGTGGTGGAAGAGCACCGCATAGGGGTCGTAGACGTTCTCCAGCCCCATCTTCGACAGGGTCAGGCAGAGGTCGACGTCGTTGAAGGCGACCTTCAGGTCGACCTCGTCGAGGCCACCGGCGGCGAGAAACTTCTTCTTCTCCACCGCGAGGCAGGCGCCGGTCACAGCGCTCACATATTGCGGCAATTGCAGGCGCGACTGATAGCCGGCCTCGTTGCCGCCATAGCCGTGATGGGCGTGATTGGCGATGCCGCCGACGCCGAGGACGACGCCGGCGTGCTGGACGGCGCCGCTGCCGTAGAGCAGGCGCGCGCCGACGGCGCCGACCTCGGGCTGGATCGCATAGGCCACCAGCTCGCGCAGCCATTCGAAGCCGATGACCTCGATGTCGTTGTTGAGCATGACGACGACATCGCCGTCGGCCGCCGCCACCGCGAGATTGTTCATCGCCGAATAGTTGAACGGGGCGTCATAGGGGATGACGCGAACCGGGTGCCGAGCCGAGACCTCGGCGAAATAGGCATGGGTTTCGGCTTCCGAACTCTGGTTGTCGACGACGATCGCCTCGTAGTTCGGGTAGGCCGTCTTCGCGAAGATCGACATCAGGCACTTGGCGAGGAGGTCGACCCGGTCGCGGGTGGGGATGACGATCGACACTTTCGGCGCCGGATCGGGCAACTCGCGAATGAGACGGTTGCAACCGTAGGGGCCGGCGATCACCGAGACCGAGAGACCGGGCCGGGTCGCGGCGAGATATTCACGCACCGCGCGCTGGCGCGACTCGATCGCCCGGTGGAGGGAGCGATCGGAGAAGGACCCGGAGCCGTGGAAGGCACGCCAGTGATAGAGGATGCGCGGGATGTGGTGGATTCGCTCCCGCGACGAGCGGGCGATGAAGCGCAGCACCAGATCATGATCCTGGCTGCCCTCGAAGCCTTTGCGGAAACCGCCGATCTCCCGCAGGATCGTGGTTCGATAGACGCCGAGATGGTTGATGTAGTTCTGGGTGAGGAAGAGTTCCTCGTTCCAGTCGGGCTTGAAATGCGGTCCGTCGAAGTGGCCGTCGGCGCGGATCTTGTCCTCGTCGGAATAGATCAGGTCGAGCTTCGGATCGGCGACGATCGCCGCGGCGACATGGTAGAGCGCGTGGCGCGGCAGGGTGTCGTCGTGATCCATCAGCGCGACATAGGCGCCGCCGACGATCTCCAGGGCCGAATTGCTGGCCTCCGATATATGGCCGTTCGTCTCGCGATAGACGACGCGAATGCGGCGATCGGCGGCCTTCTCCTGCTCGAGGATCGCCCGCACGCGCGGCGACGGCGAGGCGTCGTCGGCGATGCACAGTTCCCAATGGGGATAGAGCTGCGCGCGCACCGAGGCGATCGCCTCGCGCAACAGCTTCTCCTCGGTGTCGTAGACCGGCATGACGACGGAGATCAGCGGCGGATCGACCATCTCGCCGATCGCGGCTTTCATCGCCGCGATCTCCCCGGCATCGAGGCGGTCGTGCCGTTCACAGATCGCGCGGGCCCTAATCAGGTTTTCGCGCAACACGGCGTTGGCTCCGAAGACCATGCGCCAGCGATTGCGGGCCCGCACCTTCTTGCCCAGGGAAAACCAGACGGCGGCCATGGCGAGGGACCGCGAAACGCCGACATATCGTCGAATTGCCGTGGAGACGGCTCGTATCATCTTCGCTACCTCGTCATCATGGGCACAGGTCCGGCGCGCCGCGCGCCGGCGGCCTCGAAAGTTGGAACGGCTGCGGGATCGATCTCAGCGCGAGACGACCCCACCCTTGGTCTCGGCCTCCTGGGCCAGGCGCAGAAGGAACCGTCCGTAGCCGTTCTTCTCCATCTCACGACCGGCGGCGGTGAGCCGCGCGACGTCGATCCAGCCGTTGGCGAAGGCGATCTCCTCGGGCACCGCGATGCGGCTGTCCTGGCGCTTCTCGATGGTCTGGACGAAGCTCGCCGCCTCCACCAGGCTGTCGTGGGTGCCGGTGTCGAACCAGGCGAACCCGCGCCCGAGGCGCTCGACCTGGAGGTCGCCGCGCTCGAGGTAGCGGCGGTTGACGTCGGTGATCTCGAGCTCGCCGCGCGGGCTCGGCGCGATGCTCGCGGCGATGTCGACGACGTCGTTGTCGTAGAAATAGAGCCCGGTCACCGCCCAATTGGACTTCGGCGCCGTCGGCTTCTCCTCGATCGAGGTCGCCCGGCCGCTGTCGTCGAAGGCGACGACGCCATAGCGTTCGGGATCGTGGACGTGATAGCCGAAGACCGTGGCGCCGGAGGGACGGGCCGCCGCCGCCTTGAGCTTCTCGGTCAGGCCGTGGCCGTAGAAGATGTTGTCGCCGAGGACCAGGGCGCAGCCGTCGGAGCCGATGAAGTCGCGGCCGATGAGGAAGGCCTGGGCCAGCCCGTCGGGGCTCGGCTGCACCGCGTAGGTGAGCGACACGCCCCACTGGCCGCCGTCGCCGAGGAGCTTCTCGAAGTGCGGCGCGTCGTGGGGCGTGGTGATGATCAGAATCTCGCGGATGCCGGCCAGCATCAGCGTGCTGAGCGGATAGTAGATCATCGGCTTGTCGTAGACCGGCAGCAACTGCTTGGACACGACCCGCGTGATCGGGTAGAGGCGCGTTCCCGAGCCCCCGGCCAGAATGATGCCCTTCATCGTCATGCCTTCCATGTCGTCTCGGCCGGAGAGGTCCGGCGCCGCGGGTGCGTCAGAGATCGGCGATCGAGGTATCGCCGAGCATGTCGGCGAGCGCAACCGTCCAATGACGTAGGCGGAGCCCATGGATCCGTTCGAGGCGGCCGCAATCGAGGACCGAATTGGCGGGCCGGGCCGCCGGCGTCGGGTAGCCCGACGTCGGAATGGCGACGATCTCGGGATGGCGCTCCAGCCGGGGGGCCGCCTGGGCGAAGATCTCGCGGGCGAAACCGCACCAGGTCGTCGGCCCCTCGCCGGCGCAATGGAAGGTGCCCCAGCCGCCCTCGGGCATGGTGTCTTCGAGGATCCTCGCGGCGATCGACAGGATCGCCTCGGCGAGATCGCCGGCATGGGTCGGGCAGCCGTGCTGGTCGTCGACGACGGTCAACCGGTCGCGGGTCTTGCCGACGCGCAGCATGGTCTTGACGAAATTGGCGCCGTGGGGACCGTAGACCCAGGCGGTGCGCAGGATGACGTGACGGGGAAGCGCCCGGCGGATCGCCGCCTCCCCGGCTTCCTTGCTGGCGCCGTAGACGCCGAGCGGGGCGACCGGATCGTCCTCGACATAGGCGCCGGTCTTGGTGCCGTCGAAGACATAGTCGGTGGAGACGTGGACGAGCGGGATGGCGAGGCGGGCGCAGGCCTCGGCGAGATGGGCCGGGCCGTCGCGGTTGACCGCCCAGGCGGTCGTGGCGTCGCTCTCCGCCTTGTCGACGGCGGTGTAGGCGGCGGCGTTGATCACCAATTTCGGCCGCGCCGCCGCAATCTTCGCCGCCACGGCGGCGGCATCGGTGATGTCGAGACCGGCACGCCCAACCGCCTCGACGGCGAGCCCGCGCGCCGCCGCGCGCCGCGCCAGCTCGAACCCGAGCTGACCCTCGGCGCCGGTGATGAGGAGGTCGACCATCACGCCGTCTCCTCCGTGGCGAGCCCGAGGCGTTCGCCGCGATAGCTGCCGGAGCGGATCGCCTCCCACCACGGGCGGTTGGCGAGATACCATTCGACGGTGCGCCGGAGGCCGGTCTCGAAGGTTTCACGTGGACGCCAGCCGAGTTCGGCGGAGATCTTGGAGATGTCCATGGCGTAGCGGGCGTCGTGGCCGGGGCGATCCGTGACGTAGGTGACGAGGTCGCGGCGCGCCGTCGCGGCCGGCACCAGCTCGTCGACCAGATCGCAGATGGCGTGGACCACCGAGATGTTGGTGCGCTCGGCCTCGCCGCCGATGTTGTAGGTCTCGCCGAGGCGACCACGGGTCAGGACCGTCCACAGGGCGCGGGCGTGGTCCTCGACGTAGAGCCAGTCGCGGACGTTCTCGCCGGTGCCGTAGACCGGCAGCGGCTTGCCGTCGAGGCAGTTGAGGATCACCAGCGGAATCAGCTTCTCGGGGAAGTGATAGGGGCCGTAGTTGTTGGAACAGTTGGTGGTCACCACCGGCAGGCCGTAGGTGTGGTGCCAAGCCCGCACCAGATGGTCGGACGCCGCCTTGGAGGCCGAATAGGGCGAGTTCGGCTGATAGGGCGTGGTCTCGGTGAAGAGGCCCTCGGGGCCGAGCGCGCCATAGACCTCGTCGGTGGAGACGTGATGGAAGCGGAATGCCGCCTTCCTCGCCGCCGGTAGGCTCGCCCAATAGGCGCGGGTCGCCTCGAGCAGCGTGTAGGTGCCGACCATGTTGGTCTCGATGAAGGCGGCCGGGCCGTCGATCGAGCGATCGACGTGGCTCTCCGCCGCCAGATGCATCACCGCGTCGGGCTGCGTTTCGGCGAAGACCCGATCCATCGCGGCGCGATCGCGGATGTCGGCGCGGACGAAGCGGTAGCCCGGACGATCGGCGATCGGCGCCAGCGAGGCGAGGTTGCCGGCATAGGTCAGAGCATCGACGACGACGACCTCGACGCCGAGTTCACCGACGAGCAGACGGGCGACGGCCGACCCGATGAAACCGGCGGCGCCGGTGACGACGACCTTCATCGAGCCGCTCCCGCGTCATATTGAAAATAGGCGGGAAGCTCGGCGAGGAGCGGCTGGACCCGATCCTTGGCCGAGAGCTGCGGCTCGGCGCCGTCGAGCGGCCAGTCGATGCCGAGGGCGGGATCGTCCCAGCGCAGGCCCTTGTCGTTCTCCGGCGAATAATAGCCCGAGACCTTGTAGATCACCTCGGTGTTCGGCTCGAGCGTCACCAGGCCGTGGGCGAAGCCGACCGGCACCAGGATCTGGTTCCAGGCTTGCGCCGAGATCACCGCCGCGACGTGGCGTCCGAAGGTGGGCGAGCCGACGCGCAGGTCGACGGCGACGTCGAGGATGGCGCCGCGCACCACCCGCACCAGCTTGTCCTGGGCCGCCGGCGGGGTCTGGAAATGTAGGCCGCGCACCGTCCCCTTCGCCGCCGAGAAGGCATGGTTGTCCTGGACGAAGTCGATGTCGATACCGGCATCGGCCAGAGCCTTGCGGCTGTAGGTCTCCGAGAAGAAACCGCGATCGTCGCCATGCTTCTTCGGAGTGATGATCTTGACGGCGGGAATCGCCAGACTTTCGACGGAAAGGGTCACGTTCTCACCTTGGCCTGCGCATCCCGCGAGCGCCGGACGCGGCACTCGGGACGCTTCTGATCGTTCGGCGTTTCGGTTCGGGACCGATGCCGCCGACATCCGAGCGTTTCGCCGGACCGAGGTCGGCGAGCGTCGCGAAATCCGACCGGCACGACGGGCGATCGGCGGACCTCTTCTTAGTGTGGATCGTGGGGCGTTACAACGGGCGAATGCCGCCGAGACGGCCGGTTTCGCGGCGGAATGGGCGAAAGTCGCAGCCTACGACGGAGGGTGGGACGCACTTCGGCCGGCGAGGTCGCGCCCGTGTTCTTGTGCGCGGCGCGCATCTCTGTGATCTTCGTCGCGTCGCGGAGCGGCGACCGGTTCCGACCGGCCCGTCGGCACGCCCGTCGAAACCCTGCCCGAACCGCGGGCATCGCAGTCCGGATAGACACGCTCGATGTCGGTCAACAATTTCCTGAGGATTCTGGTCCGAGCCCTCGAGGCGCGCGACCATGAGGATCCGACCAGCCGGCAGAGCGTCTACGACATGTCGCGGCGCACCCTGGAGCGGTTCTTCGAACAGACCCCGAGCATCGACGCGGACGGGCGGCATCACCAGCGGGGTCAACTCGAGGCGGCGATCGCGGAGATCGAGCACCAGTTCACCTCCGCCGCCCCGCCGGGGGCGACCGGCGGGGCCGGAACGCCTCCTTCGCCCCGGGCCGCGCCCGAACCTCTCGCCGCGCTGCCGCCCGACGAACCGGTCGCGCCGCCACCGGCGCGGCGAAGCGAGCCCGCGTCGTCGGTCGCCGCCCCTCCGCCCGGCGCGGCACCCTCACCTCCACCACCGGAGCCGGCCACCGCGGAACCACCCGAGCCCCGGGAACCGGCCGCCGAGCCGCTCGACGCGCGCCTCGAAGACCGGGGTGAGGAAGACCGGGATGAACTCGAGGCCGGACGCGCCGAGGCGCGTCACCTGCCGCCGGCCGACGATCTCTTCGCCACCTCCGAGGAGGCGGAGGAGGAGGAGGATCGCGTTTCGGAAGAGGACGATCAGGCGTTCGAGGACGACGGCGAGCGGCGGCGGCGCAATCGGCGCGGCACGCTCATTCTCGGGGTCACGGTGTTGGCGCTCGTCCTCGCCTACGAGACCGGCGTCGGCACCGTCCTCTATCGGCTGGCGACCAGCGGATCCCTGCCCAAGGCCGTCGTGGTCGTCGACAAGCCCTCCCCCGACGACCTTTCCGCCGACGGCCGCTGGGCCGACCTCGTCGCGCGTCGTCTCGCCCCGCTCGCCGAGGCGAACGCCACGTCCGCCCACCTCCGCGTCGAAGACGCGAAGGGCGACGACAAGAAGGAATATTCCGGGCGGATCACCTGGGTCGGCGCGGGCACGGGCGCCGACGCCGCCTGGCGGGGGCATCTCGTCGCCCCCGAGGCGCCCTTCGGCCTCGATCTCGCGCTCGAGTCCAACACCGATCCGATCAGCGGGTTCGACCGCATGGCGATCGTCGCCCTCGATCGGTCGAGCGATCCGCTCTTGGAGACGCCGATGTTCAAGCGGGTCGATCCGGCGTCCGGGCGTCGGCGCGAGGTCGACGGCGTGGCGGTGCGGGTCGGCCTCGACCGTATTCTCTATGGCTTCAAGCCCGAACCCGGCGATCACGACGGCACCTTCGACACCCGTCCGCTCTACGAATTCGCCTTCGGCTTCGAGTCCGGGCGGCGCGGCAATCTCCTGATCCGACTTCCCGGCGCGAAATGAGCGCGCGATCGGGCTCGTAGGGACAAACCCCGTCGACGCCGACGCCCGTGGGTCTATGATCGGCGCCGGACCGGCGCCTCGCCCGCGACCGGCGCCTTCGACGCCGCATCAGGAGCGTTGCGATGAAGACCCATCCCGCCACTCTGGCCGAACCGTGGTGGAAGCGCGGCATCGTCTATCAGATCTACCCCTGGTCACTGCAGGACACCAACGGCGACGGCATCGGCGACATCCCCGGGATTCGCGCCCGTCTCGACCATCTCGAGAGCCTCGGCGTCGACGCGATCTGGCTGTCGCCGGTCTACCGCTCGCCGATGAAGGACTTCGGCTACGACGTTGCCGACCACTGCGACGTCGATCCGATCTTCGGCACCCTCGCCGACCTCGACGCGTTGATCGCCGACCTCCATGCCCGAGGCATGAGGATCATCCTCGACTTCGTCCCCAATCACACCTCGGACCAGCATCCGTGGTTCCTGGAGAGCCGCGCGAGCCGGGACAATCCCCGCGCCGACTGGTACTTGTGGCGCGATCCGGCGCCGGGCGGCGGCGTGCCCAACAATTGGCGCTCGATGTTCGGCGGCGGCGGCTGGACCTGGTGCGAGGAGCGCGGCCAGTACTACTACCATGCCTTCCTCGCCGGCCAGCCGGACCTCGACTGGCGCAACCCGAAGGTCGTCGCGGCGATGCACGAGGTGTTGCGCTTCTGGCTGCGACGCGGCGTCGACGGGTTCCGCATCGACGTCGTCTGGCACCTGCTCAAGGATCCGCTGTGGCGCGACAACCCGCCGAACCCGGACTTCAGGCCCGGTGAGCCGGCGGTGCGCGAATTGCTGCAGATCCGCACCTGCGACCAGCCCGGTGTCCTCGCTCTGGTCGAGGGCTTCCGCCGGGTGGCCGACGAATTCCCGGACAAGGTGCTGATCGGCGAGCTCTATCTCGATTTCGACCGGCTCTGCGCCTATTACGGCGAGGCTCTCGACGGGGTGCATCTGCCGTTCAACTTCCATCTGATCATGGATCCGTGGGAGGCCGACGTCGTCGCCCGGTCGATCGAGACCTACGAAGCGTGCCTGCCGAAGGGCGCCTGGCCCAATTGGGTGCTCGGCAACCACGACAACGGACGCGTCGCCTCGCGCCTCGGCGCTGCCCAAGCGCGGGTGGCGGCGATGTTCCTTCTCACCGCGCGCGGCACGCCGACCCTCTTCCAGGGCGACGAGATCGGGCTCGAGAACGGCGTCATCCCGCCCGACCGGGTGCGCGACCCGCAGGAAAAGAACGAGCCGGGGCTGCCCGGCCACAACCGCGACATCGCCCGCACGCCGATGCAATGGGACGCCTCGCCGGGAGCCGGCTTCTCCACCGCCGAGCCGTGGCTGCCGCTGGTGCCCGGCCACGAGGCCCGCAACGTCGCGACGCAGAGCGCCGATCCGCATTCGATGCTGACGCTGCATCGCCGCCTGATCGCGCTGAGGCGGGCCCATCCCGCCCTGGCGATCGGCGACGTGGCGGTGCTGACCGGGACGAACGAGGTTCTCGCCTACACGCGCTGCGACGGCGAGGCGTGCTTCGTCGTCGCCCTCAACTTCTCGCCCGAAGTCCGCGACGTGGCCCTGCCGGAGGCGGCGGGCGGCCAGGTGGTCCTCACCACCGGTCTCGACCGCGATGGCGAGACCGTGGGCGCGACGGTGACCCTCGGGCCGGACGAGGGGGTGGTGATCGCGATCTCGCCGTGAGGCCGTCGCGTTCCTATAGGCATTCCGAATGAGCGGGGCGGTCTTCCGATCCCGGCCATGCGCGAAGATGGTTTCGCCGCCGGGGCGCGGCGCGGTAAGCTGCGTCGTCCCGTCGCCACGCGCCACGCGCCACGCGGCGGGACCGGGCGCCCGGGGGCGTTCCGCCCTCGCTCCTTCGCCCCCGAGACCGACGATGACCTCACCCCTGCCGACGCCGCACCGTTCCGCCTCGCCGGCGGGCGGCACCCCGATCGTCGGGCTCGCCGCGGCGCTCTTCGCGGTGCTGCCGCTGTCGACCGACATCTACCTGACCACCATGGTCGATCTCGGCCGCGACTTCGGCGTCGACATCGCCGGGGTGCAGCGGACGATGCTCTCCTTCACCCTGGGATTCGGCATCGCCCATCTCTTCATCGGCCGTTTCGCCGACCGGTTCGGGCGACGGCCGACGGCGCTGATCGGCATCACGGTCTTCACCCTCGCCTCGATCCTCGCCGCCGCCGCGCCGAGCCTCGATCTCCTGATCCTCGGGCGTTTCATCCAGGGCGCCGCCGCCGCGACCGGGCCGATCCTGTCGCGCACCCTGGTGCGCGACACCGTCGCCTCGGAGGGCGCCGGACGCGCCTTGTCGAAGATGGGGGCGCTGGTCGGCATCGCGCCGCTCACCGCGCCCCTGATGGGCACGTTCGCGGCCCATTTCGGCGGCTGGCGCGCGGCGATCCTGGTGCTCGTCGCCTATGGCGCGCTGCTCGCCGCCGTGTTGTGGCGCCGGCTGCCGGAGACCCGGCCGACGAACCTCCACGGCGCCGACGAGATCCCGATCCTGAAGGCGCTCGGCCATCTCGTCCGCAACCGGGTCTTCCTGATCGGCACGGCGGCGCTCTCCGCCGGCTACGGCATCCTGCTCACCTGGCTCACCACGTCGGGCTTCCTGTTGATCGGCACCCTGGGCATGACCAAGCTCGAGGCCTCGGCGATCTACACCATCGGGTCGGCCGGCTTCGTCTCGGGCAGCCTCGTCGCCATGCGGCTGGCGCAGCGCCTGCTGCCGCGCCACATCCTGCGCACCGCGGCGGTCCTGCTGATCCTCGGCACCTCCGCCCCGGCGCTGGTGCTGTGGCTCGGCTTCCAGCACTGGGCGGTGATCCTGGCGGCGGTCTTCCCCTTCTATCTCGGCTGGGGCCTCGGACAGCCGATGGCGATCGCCATCACCATGCGGCCCTTCCCCGAGATGGCGGGACAGGCCTCGGCCTGGCTCGGTCTCTTCCAGCAGGTCGGCGGCATCGCCCTGTCGCTGGTCGCGGCCCATTTCGGCGGCGGACTGGCGACGCCGCTGGTGATGAGCCTCGGCGCGGTGCTCTTCGCCTGCGCCGTCTTCGTGCCGGCGCCGAGGCCCGCCGCGCCCTGATCGGTCCGTACCGAGCGCTCGCGCCGCGATCACGCCACCGGCGGATGGCCGAGAAGCGTCACGGCGCAGGTCTTCAGCCGCGACCGTTCGGCGCTCTCGCCGACGAGGAGGTCGAAGACGCCGGGCTCGGCGCGCGCCACCATGTCGGGACCGAGACAGGCGAAGTCCTCCGGCGCGAGCGCGAAGCGCAGCGTCCGGCGCTCGCCCTTCGCCAGTTCCACCGTCTCGAAGCGGCGCAGTTCCATCAGCGGACGGGTGGTCGAGGCGACGCGGTCGCGCAGGAACAGGAAGACCGTGGTGGTCCCGGGGCGCGGGCCGACAACGGCGACGTCGACCTCGACGGCGAGGCTCTCACCGGGGCCGAAACTCGGATTCGCCCGGGGTTCGGAGACCTCGAAACGGGTGTAGCCGAGGCCGTGGCCGAAGGCGAAGAGCGGGGTGTTGGGGCCGTCGACCCAGCGGGTGGTGAACTGCTTGCCCTCGACGAAGGGCCGCCCGCTCGGCCGTTCGCCGTAGAAGACCGGGATCTGGCCGACGTCGCGCGGCCAGGAGACCGGCAGGCGACCGCAAGGCGCGCGAACACCGCAGAGCACATCGCCGAGCGCGTGTCCCGCCTCCGAGCCCGGATACCAGATGACCAGCGCCGCGCCGACCGCCTCGAACAACCAGGCCTCCGTCAGCGGACGGCCGCAGGAGAGCAACAGCACCACCGGCTTGCCGGTGGCGATCAGCGCGCGGGCGAGCTCGCCCTGCCGGCCGGTGAGGCCCGGGTGCATGCGGCTCGCCGCCTCGCCGGTCAGCATCGCCGGTTCGCCGATGGCGAGGAGCACCACCTCGGCGGCCTTCGCCACCTCGACGGCGCGCGCGATGTCGGCGTCGTCGGTCGCGATCGCCTTGCCCGAGAGGGCGAAGTCGCAGCCCTTCTCGACCAGGATCTCGCGCCCCGGGAAAGCGGCGGCGACCCCCTCGGCGAGGCCGACGATCGGGTTCATGTCGCCGAGGGCGAACCACGGGCCGAGCGCTTCGCTCGGCGTCACCGCCGCCGGTCCGATCAGGGCGATCGGCCCACCGGTGAGCGCGAGCGGCAGGAGATCGCCGTCGTTCTTCACCAGGACCATCGAGGCGGCGCCGACCTCGCGGGCGAGGCGGCGACGCT
>JAFHCF010000049.1:0-28104 GCA_048497495.1 Prosthecomicrobium sp. | reverse complement strand
CCGGTTCGGGGTCAGTCGTTGGCCTTGACTTCGGCGCCGAGCACCGTCGGCAGCGACTGCGGCGCCATCATCGCGGCGCCCATGATCTCGGAGACCGGCAGCGGCTTGGCCGGGCTCGCCGAGACGGTCAGCGACTTCGGCGCCTTGAGGAAGGTGCCGGCGGCGGCGGCGATCTTCTTCTCGAAGTCCTTGTTGCCGATCGCCGACAGCATCATCGGGACGATGGCGTTGATCTGCTGGACGAAGGCGTCGGCCGGCACGCCCTGCTTCTTGGCCTGGGCGTCTATCATACGCTTGGCGAGAGAGGCGTCCTCGTAGCGCAGCGACAGCCGCTCGACGGTCACGCCCTGCAGCAGTTCCATCTGCTTGGCCTGGTCGTTCTCGGCCTTCTTGAAGCCTTCCATCACTTCCGGGGTGAAGCCGCCGAGCGCGAAGGTGAGCTTGAGGCCGCCGATGTCGGCGCCGGTGACCGCCATCTGATCGATGACGACGCGGCCGGTCTTGTCGTCCCAGCTGCCGGAGAAACTGGCGTCGATGGCGAGCTCCTTGTAGCCGAGTTCGGCGACGTCCTTCATCTCGGCGTCCGCCGGGTCGACCGGGACGACGAGGCCCTTCATGTCGAAGCCGACGCGACGCGGCACTCCGGCGACGAAGTCGGCGGCGGTGACGGTGATCGTGTCGATCGGAATCTTCTTGTCGTTCTCGTCGGTGACCTCGATGTCGGTCGCCTCGAGACGGTCGAAGCGCTCGCCCGCCGCCTTGCCGCCGACGTAGCCGGTGACCTTCAGGGTGGCGACGGTGACGTTGGAATCGTCGGCGTCGATCTCGACGTCGGTGGCGGTGATCGCGTCGGCGGAGAAGCCGCCGTCGGCGGTCGGCTTGGCGCTCGAGTAGACGATCTTCTCGGCGGTCATCTCCGAGGTCTTGCCGTCCTTCTCGAAGACCCCCTTGGTGCTCTCGACGGTGAATTCGGCGTCGCTGCCGCTCACCGTGCCCCAGGTGAATTCCTTGGCACCGGCGGTCTTGGCGGCCTCGGAGATGGTCGCGAGAACCTTGTCGCGGGTCGCCTGGGCGGATGCCGGGGCGAGCGGTCCCGCGGCGGTGAAGAGGAGGGCCAGGGATACGGCGGCCAGGCTGCTCTTTCGGAACGTGTAGGTCATGTCACTCCTCCTGCGTCGGTCGCCGACGGCGTCCTGGGGTATCGACCCGGCGCCGCGGCGACCGGGGTGTTCTGATGGGAGTCCGACGGCGCGGTCAACGGCCGGCGGACGCGGTGAGTTCGAGCCTTTCGGCCAAGGCGGCCGGCGTATCGGTCGCGGCCAGGATCTCGGTGAGGGGGACCGGTTCTCCGGGGCGCGCGGCGACGGCGAGCGTCTTGGGATCCTCGATGAAACGTTTCACCGCTTCGACGATTCGTCGCCGACGTTCGCCGTCTCTGATTTCGGCGAACAAAGGCGAAATTTCGTCGAGAAGCTTCCGCTTGAAGCGGGCCGGCTTCAGACCTTGGTCGTCCGCCAGCATCTTCAGGATGCGCGAGGTGAACGAGGCGTCGGTGAAGGTGGCGCGCGCCTCGGCGAGGCGCACCCCGAGCAGCGCGAGCGCCGCCGTGTCCGGCCGTGTGAATACGCTTTCCGGCACGTCCGTCAACCGCGCCTCGACGGCGAGGCGCCCCATCTCGGCGATCTCGAGCGAGGCCTCGGCGATCGTCAACTCGCGAGTTTCCTTCCGCCAGGCCATGCGCAAGGCGCCCGACAGGTCGATCCGGTCGTAACCGAGCCGGCCGAGGGTCCGCCGACCGGCCTCGTCGGAGAGCGCGGCGGGGGCGACGAAATGCCGGAGTTCGATCGCCACCGACGTCGGGATCGCCCGGATGAACCCGCCGAGGTCGATCCGGAATCCTTCGAGCCGGACGACCGGGTTGCCCGGCTGCAACGCCTCGAGCTTCTCGATCTCGAGGTGGCCGACGGTCGGCACCAGGGAGGAGGGATCGATGTCGGCACCGACGACCGCCGCCGCGATCGCCCGATCGAGATCGCCGCCGTCGGGCATGCGCAGATCGGCGAGGCCGAAACGGCCGAGGCGGATCATCCCCTTGTCGGCGACCACGTCGAGGCCTTCGACGGTGAAGTCGGCGAGCCTTTCGCCGGAAAAGGCGCCGAGGCTGATCCGCTCGATGTCGGCGTGGTCGAGTTCGGGGCCGGCGAGATGGATCGACTCCATCGACCAACCGTCGGTCCGGGTCGCGCGGAACAGTCCGAGCACGATGCGATAGGCGTCGGATTCCGCCAGCCCCTCGGACTTGAGCAGGAGGCGGTCGAAGAGGGCGCCGAGCGGCTGGTCGAACTGGCGAACCCAGCGCGCCGCCTCCTTCGTCATCCCGATCGACAGGCGGGTGTCGCCCGCGTCGATGCCGATCCGGCCGAAGGTCGCCGACTTCGCCAGCATGCGCCAGACGCCGTCGCCCTTGCCGTCGACGTATTCGGCGTCGTCGAAGAGCCGACGCCAGGCGACCGCGTCGTATTGGTCGATCTCGGCGCCGCCGAATTCGATCTTCAGCGGATCGCCGCCCTCCGCCGAGGTCAGCCGCAGCGCGCCGACGCGCAGCATCTCGATCCGGCCCTCGGCGAGACCGGTGAGGGTGATCCCGTCGATCTCGCCGACGATCGTGCTCGCCGGATCCTTGCCCTCCGCCTTCAGCGTCACCCGGCCGATCGCGGCGAGGGAGGCGGAAAGCGGGTCGAGCACACGGGTGGCGGTCCAGAAGGTGGAGAAGGGGCGGTCGGGGTCGATCGGCGGGAACGACAGGCGCGGCACCACCACGTCCCGCTGTTCGAGGTCGACGAATTCGATCCGGGCTCCGCCGTCCTTCCCCGACGTCTCGAGCGAGGCCCGAGCGGCGGTCACGGCGCTCGCCGTGAATCCGCCCTCGACGCGATCGGCCAGGGCGACGAAGACGGCGCTCGGTATGGCGAGCTTCCAGCTGTTGCCGAACCCGTCGGCCGCCTCGATCTCGACGTTGCGCAGTTCCAACCGATCGTCGCCGGTGGAATGGGACAGACCCGTCCAGGCGACCCGGGCGCCGCCGGCGCGCAAGCCGTCGGCCCATCCGCCGACGATGCGTTCGGCCGACGACTGGGCCCGGGCGGTCCCGGAGGCGACAGACAGGCCGATCACCAGCAGGACCGCCGCGACGAGGGCGCCCGGATGTGGCGACGTCATGGACCGGTGGCGGCGAAGGCGGTTCATCGTGGCTCCCGAGATGTGGCGGACATGACGACGGCGAAGCGAGAAACCTCTCGTCTCCCGACGTGTCCGGGAGCGCGAACACCCCATGAATGCGCGACTATGGCTCGGTTCGGCGTCGAATCACAGATCCCTCCGCTCGATTCCGCGCGCGCCTCGAAGTCGCGGCTGCGACGGCCGGTCGTCGTCGGCCTTCGGATTTTCCATGGGAAGCAATCCGGATCGCGGGCAATTCGCCGACCCGGGCACGCAATACCCCCGAAAAGCTCCGCGCGCGACGTCTCGATCCCGCCTCTTCAGAGCTTGTTTACCGAGATTGCGGGACACTGCGGCGTCTTGCAACGGATCGGGTGCCGTCTTGCGCGGTCGTAGCCGCAATCTCCTCGTGGCGATCCTGGTGGTCGTCCTGATCGCCCTGGTCCCCTATCTGGTCGGCCGGTCGGTTCTGCATGTCCATGCGGACAAGGTCGGCCGCACCGAACTGCAGGCGATCGCCGAACGCGAACTGGTGCGCGCCGAGACGGCGATCGCCGAGGCGATCACCGTGCTGCGCGAGGCCGACCGCGCCGGCATCGCCGATTGTTCGGCCGGCCGTCTCGCCCGGCTCGGCGACATCGCGGCGACATCGCGCTTCATCCGGCGCGTCGGGCTGGTCGATCCGGCCGGCTACACCATGTGCTTCGATCCGCCGACCGCCTCCCGACGCGGCGCGATCCTCTTCGACACGTCGAACCCGCGACAGGTGACCCTTTCGGTCCTCGATTCCGAGCGCGTCCCGGGTTCGATGCCGGGCACGGTGCTGGTCGGGTGGCGGACCGCCTCCGGCATCCACATCGTCGCCGAGCTGCTGTCGTCGGTCCTCGATCTCGATGCCGGCGCCGAATTCCTGCGCGGCGCCCGGGCGATCGTCGTCACGGTCGGCGCCGACACGGTGTGGTCGTCGGTGGGAACCCGGCAGAGCGGCGAGGGCATCCTGACCCGCATGGTCCGCTCCGATCACTACCCGCTGACGGTGCAGGCCGAGGTGCCCTTCGCCACACTCTACGACATGGTGCGGCCGCTCGAGGCGACGTTGGCGATCGGCGTCCTCGCCAGCGCCGCGGTGCTGATCGGCATCGCCGTGCTGGTCTTCTGGAAGCCGACCTCCGACGTCGACGACGAGATCTCGGTGGCGCTGCGCCGAGAGGAGTTCACGCCCTATTTCCAGCCGGTGATGAACATCGACACCGGCCGCATCGAGGGCTGCGAGATGCTGGTGCGGTGGATCCGCCCGGACGGCACCACCATCTCGCCCGGCGCCTTCATGTCCTATTGCGAGACCTCGGGCCACGTCTTCGAAATGACGCGTCTCTTGATGCGCAAGTCGGTCGCCCAGCTCGGCGAGCTCTATTCGAATCATCGCGAACTGAAGCTGTCGATCAACCTCTTCGCCGGCCATTTCGACGACCGTCGCATCATCGAGGACATCGTCGCCACCTTCGAGGGTTCGCCCATCGGTTTCGATCAACTGGTCTTCGAGGTGACCGAGCGCTACCCGCTGCGCGACATCGTCCAGGCCCGCAAGATCATCGCGGAGATGCATGCGCTGGGGTGCCGTGTCGCCCTCGACGACACCGGCACCGGTCACGGCGGCCTCGCCTACATCCAGCAACTGGGCATCGACATCGTCAAGATCGACAAGATGTTCGTCGATGCCATGGGCTCCGATCTCGGCGCCTCCACCATCGTCGACGTGTTGGTGGAACTCGCCAATTCGCTCGGCATGGGCGTCGTCGCCGAGGGCGTCGAGACCCAGGAGCAGCTCGAGCGGCTGCGCGAGAAGGGCGTCACCTCCGCCCAGGGCTACATCTTCGCGCCCGCTCTGCCGGCCAAGCTCTTCATCGATCTCGCGGAGGGCATGCTGACCCGGCGTCGCGCCCCCGGAGCGGCGATGGACGGCGCGGTCGCGGCGTGATCTTCGCCGGCCACGCGAGGCCGTCGACCGGATCCACCGATCGATGCCGCGCTCGGGCTCCTGGCCGGCTCGACCCGTCGGATCACGGCGCGGCGCGCGCCGCCCGCGCCGCGGGTCGGACCCTTCGGCCGTCCACTCGCGTCCGCGCCGCCGCCCTGCCGGTGGTTCCGATTCACGAGACGGATGGGTCGCATCCGTCTCGATCGAACCACGATATCACTGACCACGAGGCGCGCGCGGACGCCGCCAAAATGAGGAGAGGGCCTGATGGCGAAGGGATATTGGGTGGCCACGGTCGATGTGAGCGATCCGGAGAGCTACAAGCGCTACATCGCCGCCAACGCGGTCGCCTTCGCCAAATACGGCGCGCGTTTCCTCGTTCGCGGCGGCAGGGCCGAAGTGGTCGAGGGGCGCTTCCGCGCCCGCGTCGTGGTGATCGAGTTCGCCGACTACGACACGGCGCTCGCCTGCTGGCGCTCCCCCGAATACGCCGCCGCCATGGCGCTGCGCCGGGATTGCTCGGTCGGCGACGTCGTCGTCGTCGAGGGCTGGGACGGCCCGCAGCCCGCCGCCGGTTAATGGGGGCGGGTGAGCCCTGGTTCCCCGGTGAAGCATTCGGAGCCTAGGCGCGGTCGTTTGCGGTGAGATCAGCCCGCCGCCGCGAGCGTGACGGCGTGAAGTGAGCCGCCGTCGACCGACCGAACCCCAACACGTCCTCATCCGGCGCCTGAAAATTCAAACCGAGACACCACCCCCGAAGGTTGGTGCTTGACAAAGGAACAAAGCACGAACATGCTGTGGATATCCGGTGGATATGACCTCGGGAGGATCCCATGAACACCCTGGTTCGCAGTGTCGTGCGTGAGTTCGCGTCGTTCGGTGCGCTTCTGTCGTTCATGGCGATGATCGCCATGTGGGGCGACTTCCTCGGGCATGTCTGATCATTTTACGGAACAAAACAGGAATATGTCCGGAGGCTCGAGCGGTCGAGGCTCGGGGGCGCGCTCCGACGCCGCGATCGTCGTGGTCGAGATGGTGCCTCCGCCTCGTGATCCGGGGCGAGGATAGCGGGGAGGGGGCGACTGCGGCGTTGACGGGCGCGCGTCGGCAGCGACACTGCCGGACGGCGTCGCGGCACGACTCGCGGCGTCTCTTCTCGGGAGAGCGACATGGCACGGGCGAGCGAAGCGGGTGGGGGCGGGAGCGGCGACAGGCCGCCGGTCGGCTTCGTCCATCTGCGCGTCCACTCCGCCTATTCGCTGCTCGAGGGGGCGCTGCCGCTCGGCAGGCTGCTCGAACTCGCCAAGGCCGACGGCCAGCCCGCCCTCGGCCTCACCGACACCGGCAATCTGTTCGGCGCGCTCGAATTCTCCGAGAAGGCGACCGACAAGGGGCTGCAGCCGATCGTCGGCTGTCAACTCGCCGTCGACTTCGCCGACCACACGGCGGAGCCGGGGCGGCGGCCCAATCTCAACGAGAAGCACCCGGTCCTCGTCCTGATCGCCGCCACCGAGACCGGCTGGGAGAACCTGGTTCGCCTGGTGTCGCGGTCGTTCCTGGGAACCGAGGGCGCCGAGGCGCCGCACGTCACCATTCCCGATCTCGAGGCCTTCGCCGAGGGGCTGATCGTCTTGACCGGCGGCGCCGGCGGACCCGTCGACCGGGCCATCGTCGGGGGGCAATCGGAGCTGGCGCGCCGGCGCGTCGAGCGGCTGGCGGCGATCTGCGGCGATCGCCTCTATGTCGAGATCCAGCGTCACGGGCTCGACGAGGAACGGGTGGCGGAAGCCGGGTTGATCGGCTTCGCCTATGAACTCGGCCTGCCGCTGGTCGCCACCAACGAACCCTTCTTCGCCGTGCGCGACGATTTCGAGGCGCACGACGCGCTCATCGCCATCGCCGAGGGTCGCGTCGTCGTCGAGGAGGATCGGCGACGGTTGACACCGGAACACTATTTCAAGTCCCGCGCCGAGATGACGGCGCTCTTCGCCGACCTCCCCGAGGCACTCGCCTCGACGGTCGAGATCGCGCGGCGCTGTTCCTACCGAACCTTGAAGCGTAAGCCGTTGCTGCCGCGTTTCACCGGCGCCGGTACCGACGCGGAAGCGGCGGAGACGGCGGAATTGCGGGCGCAGGCGATCGCCGGTCTCGATCGGCGTCTCGCCCGGCACGGGGTCGCGCCGGGACGCACGGAGACCGAATACCGGGAGCGGCTGGAGTTCGAGCTCGGCATCATCGAGAAGATGAAGTTCCCCGGCTACTTCCTGATCGTCTCGGACTTCATCAAATGGGCCAAGGACCAGGGGATTCCGGTCGGCCCGGGGCGCGGTTCGGGCGCGGGCTCGCTGGTGGCGTGGTCGCTCACCATCACCGATCTCGATCCCTTGCGCTTCGCGCTCCTCTTCGAACGCTTCCTCAACCCGGAACGCGTGTCGATGCCCGACTTCGACATCGACTTCTGCCAGGACCGGCGCGAGGAGGTGATCCGCTACGTCCAGGAGAAATACGGGCGCGATCAGGTCGCCCAGATCATCACCTTCGGGTCGCTGCAGGCGCGCGCGGTCCTGCGCGACGTCGGCCGCGTCCTGCAGATGCCCTACGGCCAGGTCGATCGGCTGTGCAAGCTGGTGCCGCAGAACCCGGCCAATCCGGTGACGCTGAAACAGGCGGTGGACGGCGAGCCCAAGCTCCAGGAGGCGCGGGTCGAGGAACCGATCGTCGACAAGCTGATCGACATCGCGCTGAAGCTCGAGGGGCTCTATCGCCATGCCTCGACCCATGCCGCCGGCGTCGTCATCGGTGATCGGCCGCTCGATCGGCTGGTGCCGCTCTACCGCGATCCGCGCTCCGACATGCCGGTCACCCAATACAACATGAAATGGGTGGAGAGCGCCGGCCTGGTGAAGTTCGACTTCCTCGGACTGAAGACCCTGACGGTGCTCGACAAGGCGGTGAAACTGGTTGAGCGCCGCGGCATCCACGTCGATCTGCCCAAGCTAGGGCTGGAGGATCCGCCGACCTACGCCATGTTGGCCAAGGGCGAGACGGTCGGGGTGTTCCAGCTGGAATCGACCGGCATGCGGAAGGCGATCGCCGAGATCAAGCCCGACCGCTTCGAGGACATCATCGCGCTGGTGGCGCTCTACCGGCCCGGCCCGATGGCCAACATTCCGGTCTACGGCGCCCGCAAACAGGGGCACGAGCGGCCCGACTACATGCATCCGCTGTTGGAACCGGTGCTGAAGGAGACCTTCGGCATCATCGTCTACCAGGAGCAGGTGATGCAGATCGCCCAGATCCTGTCGGGCTATTCGCTCGGCGAAGCGGATCTGCTGCGCCGCGCCATGGGCAAGAAGATCAAGGCGGAGATGGACACCCAGCGCGTCCGCTTCGTCGACGGCGCGCTGAAACAGGGCCTGACCCGGGACCACGCCGACACCATCTTCGACCTGCTCGCCAAGTTCGCCGACTACGGCTTCAACAAGTCCCACGCGGCGGCCTATGCGCTGGTCGCCTATCACACCGCCTACATGAAGGCGAACTTCCCCGTCGAATTCCTCGCCGCGACCATGACCCTCGACATGTCGAACACCGACAAGCTCGCCGACTTCCGCCGCGAGGCGATGCGGCTCGGCATCGAGGTCCGACCGCCGTCGATCATTCGCTCGCGCGAATATTTCGACGTCCAGAACGGCGCGATCCTCTATTCGCTCGCCGCGATCAAGGGGGTCGGCGGCCAGGCGGTCGAGCATCTGGTCGAGGCGCGCGGCGACCGACCCTTCCGCGACCTCGCCGACTTCGCCGCCCGCATCGATCCCAAACAGCTCAACAAGCGCACGCTCGAGAGCCTGATCGCCGCCGGCGCCTTCGACGAGATGGAGCCCGACCGGGCCCGGCTGACCGAGGGCCTCGACGTGATCATGGCGGCGGCCAACCGCGCCCGCGACGACGCGAGCGCCGGTCAGGGCGCGCTCTTCGGCGGCGGTCCCTCGGCCGAGCCGATCCACCTGCCGGTCGTCACCGGCTGGGTGCCGGCCGAGCGGCTGCAGCGCGAGCACGCGGCGGTCGGCTTCTACCTCTCGGCCCATCCGCTCGACGAATACCGCGTCGTCCTCGACAAGATGCGGGTGCAGATGTGGAGCGAGTTCCACGCGGCGGTGAAGCGCGGCGCGAGCTTCGGCCGGCTCGCCGGCACCATCACCTCGCGCCAGGAGCGCAAGACCAAGACCGGCAACAAGATGGGCATCGTCCGCATCTCCGATCCGACCGGATCCTACGAGGCGGTGATCTTCTCGGAAGGGTTGTCGCTCTACCGCGACCTGCTCGAGGCCGGTCAGTCGGTGATCGTCTATGCCTCGGCCGAGGAACGCGCCGAGGGTGTCTCGGTGCGGATCGAGAAGGTCGAGCCGCTCGACATGCTGGCGGCGCGCGAACAGCAGAGCCTTCGGGTCTTCCTCAAGGATCCCGGCCCGATCGACAGCCTCGCCCGCCATCTCGGCGATCGCGGCGAGGGCGAGGTGTCGCTGGTCCTGCTGCTGGGCGAGGGTCGCGAGGAGGTCGAGGTGCGGCTTCCCGGCAAATACCGCGTCTCGCCGCAGATCGCCGGGGCGTTGAAGACGGTGCCGGGCGTGGTGCAGGTGCAGTTAGTATAGTTATTTTGGGCAGATATTTGTTGATTCTCGATGGATATTACCATATTATAAACTATACATCCCTCCACAAAAGGGGCGAGGCGATTTAATGCTCAAAATTGATAGAGATGGCAGGAGTATAGAACGACTATCTGTAAAATCGTTACATCAAGCAGGCATTCTTGAGCGACGTGATCTTCAGCAAATGATTGTTAACAACCCTGACTCATTTTTTGAGGAAATGGGCGAGCGGCTTGTGTTGATAGGGCGGGAGATATGCCCGTCGGACTATGTTGGGGACCGGATAGATTTGCTTGCAGTTGACACCAAAGGCCAAGTGGTCGTAATTGAATTGAAAAGATTTGAATATAAACTACAGCTTCTGCAAGCTCTTAGTTATGTAGCGATGCTTGCGGATTGGAATATAGATAGATTCGTAGCCACACGCTCCCAATTTGCGAATGAGCCTCCCCAAGCCGCAATCGATACGATACGCGATCATGTGAGGCCCAAAATTCTTGATGATTTGAATAGAGTGCAACGAGTAATTTTGGTTGCAGAAGCGTTTGATTTCTCATTGTTGAAGACGGCTGAATGGCTCAGTGACACTTACGGTGTAGGCATCCGGTGTTATCGTATAGAATATGTTTCTGATGGTTCAGCAGAGTATATTTCTTGTGCCTGCATTTTTCCACCGGCAGATATCGTCGACAATGCAACGCGGGTTCGAAAAGACAGCACACCAGCACTGAGCAGAACAAGCACCTCATGGGCTGACCTCATGAATGAGGTTAAAAACGCCGACGTGCGAGCGCTTTTCGAGAAAAGCTACGGCGACAGTGAAAAACGTCTGGGTTCGCGGGACATGGCTTTTCGAATCAAAGGGGATCGTCGGCTATACGTCGGCGTGCGTCGCAATCACGCCTATGTTTGGCAGAGTGGGCGATTTGAAGGCGATCTCGTGTATTGGCGCAATGCGCTCAGTACACCATTGAAAGTACAACCGGTCGAAAATGGCGGATCTTTGAGTTTTATATTGAAAACAGCGGGTGACGTTATTTTTTTCGAACAATCATTGTGCGGTAAACTCCAAAATGTAAGCTTTTTAGAACAAGATTCGAGTCCATTTCTGGACGATAGTGCCATTCTGGATGAGAATTCGGAGACTGATGGCGCATAACGGTTTGTCAAAACAGTTAGTTGTCATGGGATTAAGTCTGCAAAACAGAAAATGCCATCCGTAATTGCTGCCCGACCGCTTTCGGATTGCCCCCTCACCCACGTCCGCGATAGGGCGCCACACCTTGATCGGGGATCCAGAGGTCTTCCGGCGGGCGGCCCGTCGTCCAGAAGACGTCGATCGGGATGCCGCCGCGCGGGAACCAGTAGCCGCCGATGCGCAGCCAATGGGGGGAGAGCAGGTCGACGAGGCGGCGGCCGACCGCCACGGTGCAGTCCTCGTGGAAGGCACCGTGATTGCGGAAGGCGACGAGGTAGAGCTTGAGCGACTTCGATTCGACCAGCCAGTCGGCCGGGACGTAGTCGATGACCAGATGGGCGAAGTCGGGTTGGCCGGTCACCGGGCAGAGCGAGGTGAATTCCGGCACGGTGAAGCGGGCGACGTAGCGGGTGTCGGCCTGCGGATTGGGCACGCGGTCGAGGACGGCCGCGTCCGGCGAGGCGGGCAGGGCGGTCGGGTGGCCGAGTTGCAGCCCGGCGGCGTCGAATTGGCTCATCGTCGTCTCCCTCACGCGTCGCCCGGGGGCGCGCCGTCAACTTCTCACGCGTCGCCCGGCGCCGCGCCGCTCGTTTGCCGCGTCCTCGGCGCCCATATCGCTCATTGCCGGTCGGAATGGGTGGGCGTCACGCGATGGCCGTAGTTCGGGCGCCATCAGGCATATGCCGGGGTGGTCAGTCGGGCGCCCCTCGGCTATAGCAGCGACGAAACGCGAGCGAAACGCTCGCTCGCCCAGGGACCGCCCCGCCGGTTCGCTTTCAGGAGAGCGTCATGACCGCCATCGTAGACATCGTCGGCCGCCAGATCCTCGACAGCCGTGGCAATCCCACGGTCGAAGTCGACGTCGTCCTGGAGGATGGCAGCTTCGGCCGCGCCGCCGTTCCCTCCGGCGCCTCGACCGGCGCCCACGAGGCGGTCGAGCTGCGCGACGGCGACAAGTCGGTCTATCTCGGCAGGGGCGTCACCAAGGCGGTCGACGCGGTCAACGGCGAGATCTACGACGCCGTCGGCGGCTTCGACGCCGAGGAACAGTTCCTCATCGACAGCACCTTGATCGCGCTCGACGGCACCGCCAACAAAGCCCGCCTCGGCGCCAACGCCATCCTCGGCGTGTCGCTCGCCGTCGCCAAGGCCGCGGCGTCCGCCTCCGGCCTGCCGCTCTACCGCTACCTCGGCGGCCCCAACGCCCGCGTCCTGCCGGTTCCGATGATGAACATCATCAACGGCGGCGTGCATGCCGACAACCCGATCGACTTCCAGGAATTCATGATCATGCCGGCCGGCCTGCCGACCTTCTCGGAAGCCCTGCGCGCCGGCGCCGAGATCTTCCACACGCTGAAGAACCAGTTGAAGAAGGCCGGCCACAACACCAACGTCGGCGACGAGGGCGGCTTCGCGCCGAACCTGAAGTCGGCGGAAGCGGCCCTCGACTTCGTCATGACCTCGATCGAGAAGGCCGGCTATACCCCGGGCAAGGACGTGTTCCTGGCGATGGACCCCGCCGCGACCGAGTTCTTCAAGAACGGTCAATACGTCTACGAAGGCGAGAAGAAGACCCGCGATCCCAAGGCCCAGGCCAAGTATCTCGCCAAGCTGGTCGGCGCCTATCCGATCATCTCGATCGAGGACGGCATGGCCGAGGACGACTGGGAGGGCTGGAAGCTGGTCACCGAGATGATCGGCGACAAGTGCCAGCTGGTCGGTGACGATCTCTTCGTCACCAACTCGACCCGGCTCGCCCGCGGCATCGCCGCCGGCACCGCCAACTCCATCCTGATCAAGGTCAACCAGATCGGCACGCTGACCGAGACGCTCGACGCGGTCGATATGGCTCACCGCGCCGGCTACACCGCGGTGATGTCGCATCGCTCCGGCGAGACCGAAGATTCCACCATCGCCGATCTCGCGGTCGCCACCAACTGCGGCCAGATCAAGACCGGCTCGCTCGCCCGCTCCGACCGGCTCGCCAAGTACAATCAGTTGCTGCGCATCGAGGAGCAGCTCGGTGAAGCCGCCCGCTACGCCGGCCTCGACGTCCTGCGCGGCTGATCAGGTCGACGGACATCCACGGCGGCGGCCTTCGGGCCGCCGTTCGCGTTTCGGGGCGGCCCGGATCGCTCTCAGCCGCGCGCCACGAAGGGCAGGGTGAAGGACCCCCATTTCTTCGACACCGCGTCGCGCAACACCCCGTCGAGGACGTAGTTGCCGGCGGGCATGCCCTTGATGTTGAGATCGAGCTTCATCATGAACTCGTGATTGCGGGCGTGGCTCTTCAGCGCCATGCGGCCGATCTCGCGCTTCTCGAACAGGACCTTGCCCGCCGCGTCGCGCAGCGCCACGTCGATCGTCAGGTCGGTGGCGAAGACGCCGCCGCCCTCCTTCCATTCGAAGCCGATCGGCTCGGCATAGACGAGCAGCGGCTGGCCGGGCCCGAAGACGTTGTCGGGGCGGGCGACATAGGCGCCGAAGCCGGTCGGCGCCTCGGCGACGAAGAGAACCTTGCGGAAGGTGAGCGGGGTGGCGCGCCAGGCCACCTCGGTCGCCGCCTCGAGGGTGGCGACCGCGTCGACCGCGTTGCCGGCCGCCAATTCCTTTTCGGCCCGCGTGGCGAGGTCGGTGATTTCACCGGCCATGGCGATGGGCGCGGCAGCGAGCCCGAGGGCGAGCGCCATCAGGATGGTCGTCGTGGTCTTCATGATCGAGTCCTCCGACCGGGCGCGTTCTTCGATCCGATCTTCCGGCGGGGGCGAGCCTCGCCGTCACCGGGGCGTGCGCCCTCACGGCCCCTTCGGCAGATCCGTCTTGTAGATCTTGCGAAACAGCGTGTTGGCCCAGGCGCGCGCCGTGCGTTGATCGTCTGGGGTCAGGGTCTGCTTGCAGTCGAAGTCGACGTTCTCGGCGTCCGAGGCGTCGGCCTTGGGGTGTTTGGCGGCGAGGATGACCATGCGCCAGGCGCAGGCCTTGACGTCGTCGATCGGCTCGACGCCGTAGCAGCCGTCGGTGTAGCACCAGGCGATGTTGCGTTGGTATTGGTACACGCCGGCCAGGGCTTTCGCCATTTCCGCCGACCATTGGGCGCGTTGGGCGTCGGTGGTGGCGTATTTCAGGCGCGGCAGGAGACCTCCGAGTTCCGGGACCGACTGGAACACCTGGGTACGTCCAGGCGCCGGCCCGAGGTCGCACAGCCGCGCCGAGGTCGGCGACAGCGCGGTGAAACCGGGCTTGTCACCGCCGCCGATCAGGAAATCGGCGCGACGGTCGGTCTCGGCGAGGCCGGAGAGGGTCGTCGGGCTCGCGCGCACCGTCATGGTCAAGGCGATGTAGGCGCCCCATCCGAGGCGGCGGATCGCCGTCGAACCTTCGTCGGTGGCGACCGCCGAGAGCCCGGAAACATCGCCGGCGTGGGCGGTGAAGAGGGGGGCGCAGGCTTGCTTGAACACGCCGAGCGCCCGCTCGACCAGATCGCGATCGACCTTGTCGGTCTTCATCTCGACGGAGATCGCCGAGGGATCGCTCGAACAGGCGGTGACGACGAGCGCCAGGGCGAGAACGGAGACGCGGCGACGACAACGGGCGGGCGAGCGGGGCATGGGCGAATCCCGATTGATCCGGGCCAGTGTGCCACGGAAATGGATCATCGACGTCACCCGACCGGTGCCGGCGTGTCCCGTCGCCTCAGATCCCGTCGGGGAAGACCGCGTTCATCGCCTCGAGCGCGAACCGCGCCGATACCGTGGCCGGATCGCCGCCCATCTCGATGCCGACCTCGATCGCCTCGAGGATCTCCTGGCCGATGGCGCCGGCCCGCACCGCCTGCTCGATATGTCGCTGCATGCTGCTCTCGCAGCCGCCCGCGACCGCGATGCCGACGGCGATCAATTCCTTGTGGCGGCGGGAGAGGGCCCCGTCGGCATAGGTCGTCGCCTCCATGGCGAGGAAGGCCTCGTAGGTCTTGGAGCCGAGCGCCGTCAGGCGCACATGGGCGGCGCGGCGTCGCATGCTGAGGTCGTCGTACCGATGCGTGTCCATGGCCGATTCCTCTCGTCGTTCACTCCCCCCGCCGAGGGATGGTGGATCCGCCCCGGGGAGAGGTAAAGATGGTGAATGGACGCGGCGGCGTTTCGATGGCGATCGCGATTCCCCGCGCCGACGCAAGGGGTTGTTAACCACGGGATGATCGAATGAGGACGGTCGGGTGAGATCCCCGGCGAGTTCGATGCCGGTGGAGGGGTCCCGCGTAGCGTGTGGGTGTCCCGTGCTCGGGCTTCTCGTGTCTGTCGGTTCGAGTACGAGGCGTCACTGTCCCCATGTCCACGCGTCAGCACCGGAAGTCCTATCTTCGCCCGCTGCTCGTCCCGGTGATCGCGCTCACCTTTTCGGGCTATTTCGCCTGGCACGGCTGGCACGGTTCCTTCGGTATCGAGGCGCGGCGCCAGTTGGCGGTGGAAGGGGTGCGGCTCGACGCCGAACTGGCGAGGGTGAAGGCGCAACGCAAGGCGATCGAACGGCGCGTCGCGCTGCTGCGCTCGGCCAGCCTGGAGAGCGACATGCTCGACGAAAGGGCCCGCGAAATCCTCGGCTTCGCCAACGCCAACGAAATCGCCATCGTCGCGAGTGCACCGCAGCATTCTCGATTGAACCGGAATTGAGTTGATTCAATCGAATGAACCGAAAAGCGGTTCATTCGCTCTTTAATGTTGCACGGCAATAATTTAGCCTGGGCCAAACTCCTCGCCGATGACGCTTGCACCGTCACGAGGACGTTCTATCCTCCGCTCACCAGATCGGCGTCATGCCGACCCACGGGAGGATGCGATGGCCACGGCCAAATCGACCAAGAGCAAGGCGACGCAAGACGCCGGACCGGCGCCCTTCGAGGCCAAGGACGAACTCCACGCCTATCGGATGATGCTGCTGATCCGCCGCTTCGAGGAGAAGGCGGGCCAGATGTACGGCATGGGCCTGATCGGCGGCTTCTGCCACCTCTACATCGGCCAGGAAGCCGTCGTCGTCGGCATGCAGATGGCGATGGAGGACGGCGACCAGTTCATCACCGGCTATCGCGACCACGGCCACATGCTCGCCTGCGGGATGAACGCCAACGGCGTCATGGCGGAGCTGACCGGGCGGCGCGGCGGCTATTCCAAGGGCAAGGGCGGCTCGATGCACATGTTCAGCGTCGAGAAGCAGTTCTTCGGCGGCCACGGCATCGTCGGCGCCCAGGTGTCGCTCGGCACCGGCCTCGGCTTCGCCAACCGCTATCGCAAGAACGGCAAGGTGGCGCTCGCCTTCTTCGGCGACGGCGCGGCCAACCAGGGCCAGGTCTACGAGAGCTTCAACATGGCGGAGCTGTGGAAGCTCCCCGTGGTCTATGTGATCGAGAACAACCGCTACGCCATGGGCACCGCGGTGAACCGTTCCTCGTCGCAGACCGATTTCTCCAAGCGCGGCATCTCCTTCAACATTCCCGGCGAGCAGGTCGACGGCATGGACGTGCGCGCCGTGCGCGAGGCCTCGGCCCGCGCGCTCGCCCATGCTCGTTCCGGCTCCGGCCCCTATATCCTCGAGATGCAGACCTATCGCTATCGCGGCCACTCCATGTCCGACCCGGCCAAATACCGGTCGAAGGAGGAGGTCCAGAAGATGCGCAACGAGCACGATCCGATCGAGCAGGTACGCGCCCGGCTGTTGGCCGCCGGCATCGTCACCGAGGACGAACTCAAGAAGATCGACGCCGACGTGCGGGTGGTCGTCCAGGAGTCGGCCGAGTTCGCCCAGAACGATCCCGAGCCGGACCCGTCCGAGCTCTGGACCGACATCGTACGCTGAGGAGAACGCGACATGGCGACCGAAATTCTGATGCCCGCGCTCTCCCCGACGATGGAGGAGGGCAAACTCTCCAAATGGCTGAAGGCCGTCGGTGACAGCGTCAAGTCCGGCGACGTCATCGCCGAGATCGAGACCGACAAGGCGACCATGGAAGTCGAGGCGGTCGACGAGGGCGTGCTCTCGGCCATCCTGATCGAAGCCGGCACCGACGCCGTCAAGGTCAACACGCCGATCGCCCTGATCGGCACCGACGCGAGCGACACCTCGCACGCCGCAGCCGCTGCGGCGCCCGCCGCCACCCCGGCCGCCCCCGCCACGCCGGCCGCCACCCCCGCCGCGCCGGCGATCATCGCCGCCGCGCCGGCCACGCCCGCGCCGTCCGAGTCCGAATATCCGGCCGGGACCGAATTCGTCGCCCAGACGGTGCGCGAGGCGCTGCGCGACGCCATGGCCGAGGAGATGCGCGCCGACGGCGACGTCTTCGTGATGGGTGAGGAGGTCGCCGAATATCAGGGCGCCTACAAGATCACCCAAGGCCTGTTGCAGGAATTCGGCGAGACCCGCGTCATCGACACGCCGATCACCGAGCACGGCTTCGCCGGCCTCGGCGTCGGCGCCGCCCTGGCGGGTCTGCGGCCGGTGGTCGAGTTCATGACCTTCAACTTCGCCATGCAGGCGATCGACCACATCATCAATTCCGCCGCCAAGACGCTCTACATGTCGGGTGGCCAGATGGGCTGCCCGATCGTCTTCCGCGGACCGAACGGCGCCGCCGCCCGGGTCGGCGCCCAGCATTCCCAGGACTATTCCGCCTGGTATTCCCAGGTGCCCGGCCTCACCGTGATCCAGCCGTGGTCGGCGGGCGATGCCAAGGGTCTGCTCAAGGCGGCGATCCGCTCGCCCAACCCGGTGGTCTTCCTGGAGAACGAGATCCTCTACGGCCAGTCCTTCGACGTGCCGGTGGGCGATCACGTGGTGCCGATCGGCAAGGCCAAGGTGGTGCGCCCCGGCACCGACGCGACGCTGGTCTCCTTCGGCATCGGCATGAGCTACGCCATGAAGGCGGCGACGGAGCTGGAGGGACAGGGCATCTCGGTCGAGGTGATCGACCTGCGCACCCTGCGCCCGCTCGACATGGCGACGGTGGTGGCCTCGGTGATGAGGACCGGCCGCTGCGTCACCGTCGAGGAGGGTTGGCCGCAGTGCTCGATCGGCTCGGAGATCGCCTCGCGGCTGGTCACCGAGGCCTTCGACTATCTCGACGCGCCGGTGCTCAAGGTCACCGGCAAGGACGTGCCGATGCCCTACGCCGCCAACCTCGAGAAGCTCGCTCTGCCCAACGTCGGCGAAGTGATCGCGGCGGTGCGCGCGGTGACCTACCGGTGATCCCCCGAGATCGCGGCCCGGCCGCGATCTCCCTCGCATGACCGGCGCTCGCGCCGACCGACACGTGTTCGAAGAGCCTTTTCGGGGGGACCCATGCCCACCAACATCCTCATGCCCGCCCTGTCGCCGACGATGGAGAAGGGCAACGTCGCCAAATGGCTCAAGGCCGTCGGCGATGTCGTGAAGTCCGGCGACGTGATCGCCGAGATCGAGACCGACAAGGCCACCATGGAAGTGGAGGCCGTCGACGAAGGCGTGCTCGCCGCCATCCTGGTGCCGGCCGGCACCCAGGACGTCGCCGTCAACACCCCGATCGCGGTGATCGCGGCGGACGGCGAGGACGTCGCCGCCGCCGCGAAGGGCCCCGCCCCGAAGGCGGCTCCGGCTCCGGCCGCGCCCGCCGCCGCCACCGCGGCTCCCGCGGCCGTCGCCCCGGCTGGTCCTGCCCCGGTCGCCGCTTCCGGCGAACGCATCTTCGCCTCGCCGCTCGCCCGTCGTATCGCCAAGGAGAAGGGGCTCGATCTTTCCAAGATCGCCGGCTCCGGCCCGCGCGGCCGCGTCGTGCTCGCCGACGTCGAGACCTCGGCCAAGGCCGGCACGGCGATCGCCTCGGCGCCCGCCACCGCCGCGCCGGTGCCCGCCGCCGCCCCCAAGGCCGCCGCGAGCCTGCCGACCGGGCCGTCCGACGAGGCCGTCGCCAAGATGTTCGAGCCGGGCTCCTTCGAGACCGTGCCGCACGACGGCATGCGCAAGACCATCGCCAAGCGGCTGATGGAATCGAAGCTCACCGTGCCGCATTTCTACCTGACGGTGGATTGCGAGCTCGACGCGCTTCTGGCGCTGCGCGAGCAGATCAACGCCTCGGCGCCGGTCAAGGACGGCAAGCCGGCCTTCAAGGTGTCGGTCAACGACTTCGTCATCAAGGCGATGGCGGTGGCGCTGCAGCGGGTGCCCGACGCCAACGTCACCTGGACCGATCAGGCGATGTTGAAGCATCGCCACTCCGACGTCGGCGTCGCCGTGTCGATCCCCGGCGGCCTTATCACGCCAGTGGTGCGCCATGCCGAGACCAAGACGCTGTCGGCGATCTCGGGCGAGATGAAGGACTTCGCCGCCCGCGCCAAGGCCCGCAAGCTGAAGCCCGAGGAATACCAGGGCGGCTCCACCGCCGTCTCCAACCTCGGCATGTTCGGCATCAAGGACTTCGCCGCCATCATCAACCCGCCGCATGCCACGATTCTCGCGGTCGGCGCCGGTGAGAAGCGGGTGGTCGTCAAGGCCGGCGCCCCCGCCGTCGCCACGGTGATGTCGGTGACGCTGTCGACCGACCACCGCGCCGTCGACGGCGCGCTCGGCGCCGAACTGATCCAGGCGTTCAAGGGGTTGATCGAAAATCCGATGGGGATGTTGGTTTGAGTTGCGGGATCGGCTTGTTCACGTTATGATCTCAACTGTTGAGATGAGGAGTCTCGCATGTCGGAGATTTCTGACGTCGTTCTGCCGATCCTCCAGCGCATCCAGGCCGATCTCGGCCAAGTGAAGACGGATGTCGGCGATCTGAAGGTTGAAGTGCTCGACCAGCGCGAAATTCTCGAGCGGGTTCAGGGTTACGTCACCTTCACGGTCGGCCTCCATGGGGAAAATCGGGCCGACGTTCAGGGGATCCAGGCGGAAATCGCCGACCTGAAGAAGCGGCTCGCCGTGCTCGAGACCCGTTCCTGATGGACGGGGGCTCGGCGAAGCGAGGTCACTCATGTCTCAATACGACGTCATCGTCATCGGCGCCGGCCCCGGGGGCTATGTCACCGCCATCCGCGCCGCCCAACTGGGCTTGAAGACGGCGATCGTCGAGGCCAAGCACCTCGGCGGCATCTGCCTCAACTGGGGCTGCATCCCGACCAAGGCGCTGCTGCGCTCGGCCGAGATCTTCCAGTTCATGAAACACGCGAGCGCCTTCGGGCTGAAGGTCGAAAATCCGACCTTCGATCTCGAGGCCATCGTCAAGCGCTCGCGCGGCGTCTCCGGCCAGCTCAACAGCGGCGTCGGCTTCCTTCTCAAGAAGAACAAGGTCGACGTGATCTGGGGCAAGGCGATCCTGACCCAGCCGGGCAAGATCGTCGTCACCGGCACCGACGGCGCGCCCAAGGGGGCGCTCGGCGGCGGCGAATACGAGGCGAAGCACGTCATCCTGGCGACCGGCGCCCGGCCGCGCGTCCTGCCCGGGCTCGAGCCCGACGGCAAGTTGGTGTGGACCTATTTCGACGCGATGGTGCCGAAGACCCTGCCCAAGACCATGCTGGTGGTCGGCTCGGGCGCCATCGGCATCGAGTTCGCGAGCTTCTACAACGCGCTCGGCGCCGACGTGACGGTGGTCGAGGTGCTGGACCGGGTGTTGCCGGTCGAGGATGCCGAGATCTCGGGCCTGGCCCGGAAGAGCTTCGAGAAGCTCGGCCTGAAGATCCACGTCGGCACCAAGGTGCTCGGTCTCGTCCGCCATGCCGACAGCGTCACCGCCACGCTCGAGGACAAGGCCGGGGTGAAGCGCGAGATCATCGTCGACCGGGTGATCTCGGCGGTCGGCGTCGTCGGCAACGTCGAGAACCTCGGGCTGGAGAAGCTCGGCGTGAAGACCGATCGCGGCTGCATCGTCATCGACGACTACGGACGCTCCAACGTTCCCGGCATCTACGCCATCGGCGACGTCGCCGGCCCGCCGATGCTCGCCCACAAGGGCGAGCACGAGGGCATCATCTGCGTCGAGAAGATCGCCGGCCTCCATCCCCATCCGATGGACAAGCTGAAGATCCCCGCCTGCACCTATTCCCAGCCTCAGGTCTCCTCGGTGGGATACACCGAGGCCAAGGCCAAGGAGGCCGGGTTCGAGGTCAAGGTCGGCCGCTTCCCCTTCGTCGGCAACGGCAAGGCGATCGCGCTCGGCGAGCCCGAGGGCATGCTCAAGGTGATCTTCGACAAGAAGACCGGGCGTCTCCTCGGCGCCCACATGATCGGCGCGGAGGTCACCGAGTTGATCCAGGGCTATGTCGTGGCGATGAATCTCGAGACCACCGAGGAAGAGCTGATCCACACCGTGTTCCCGCATCCGACCCTGTCGGAGATGATGCACGAGGCGGTGCTCGATTCCGAAGGCCGCGCCATCCACATGTGAGGCGACGCCGTCCTGGTGCCGCGCCGTCCTGGCGGGGCGGACCGACGAATCGGGCCGCTCCGGTCTCCGTCGTCCCGGCGCCTCGACCCGCCGTCCGCCCGGCCACGTACCGCGCGCCACCGGGAAATACGGCGGAATCTGCCTATTTCGAGGTCATTCGGCCTTGCGGGCAATTGAGAGTAATTTTCTTTCGCAGGTTTCCTTGGCTTCCCTTGCGGAAATTTTGTGCAACGTTGAAATGCTACGGTTTTTAGTGATCTCATTAGGATCCGCTTAAATCCCAGTCGTGGCAAATTCCTTGCGTGACGAGAAATCACGAATGGGAAGGGGGCGGCTGATGTCCGGGCGGAAGAAGGCTGGGGTCGAGGCGACGGAAGATCGCGCGGTGAGCATCGGCGACATCGTCGAATGCTCGCAGGCGGCACGCGGCACCACCCTGAACAAGGTCGGCGAGATCCGCGCCATCACCCGCCGCATGAAGATCCTGGCGCTCAACGCCCTGATCGAGGCGGCGCGGGCCGGCGAGGTCGGCCGCGGTTTCGCGGTGGTCTCCCAGGAGGTGCGCGGCATCTCCGAGGAGGTCGACGCGCTGGCGGTGGGGCTCGAGGCCGAACTCGGCGGCGAGATCGAGGAACTGTCGAGGCTGGCGACCCGCATGGCCGAGACCGCCCACGGCGCCCGCATGGTCGACCTCGCGCTCAACGCCGTCGAATTGATCGACCGCAATCTCTACGAGCGCAGTTGCGACGTGCGCTGGTGGGCGACCGACAGCGCCGTCGTCGACGCCGCCGCCGATCCGACGCCGATGGCCCGCGACCACGCCGGCCGACGGTTGGGCGTGATCCTCAAGGCCTATACCGTCTATCTCGACCTCTGGCTGGTCGAACCGTCCGGCCGCGTCATCGCCGCCGGGCGCGGCGACCGCTTCGCCGTCGCCGGTCATTCGGTCGCCGATCGGCCGTGGTTCCGCACCGCCATGGGGCTCGCCAGCGGCGACGACTTCCACGCCGAGGACATCGCCCACGAGGCCCTGCTCGGCGGCGCCCAGGTCGCGACCTTCGCCACCACGGTGCGCGAGGGCGGCCGGGCCGACGGTCGATCGCTCGGGGTTCTCGCCGCGCACTTCGATTGGGAGCCGCAGGCGGCGGCGATCGTCGGCGGGGTTCGTCTCGCCGACCACGAGCGCGCCCGCACCCGGGTCTTGCTGGTCGATCGCCGACACCGGGTGATCGCGTCGTCCGACGGCCACGGGGTGCTCAGCGAGCACATCGCCTTCGATCCCAAGGGGCGGACCCACGGATGCGACGCCATGGCCGGCGGCGGATCGGTCGCCTTCCATCTGACGCCGGGCTACGAGACCTATGGCGGGCTCGGCTGGTACGGCGTCCTCGTCGAGACCGGCGATCGCCAAGTGCTTCATCGCGTCGCCTGATCGGGGTTCCACCGGCATCGTCGGATCGGAGGCCTCCGGCTTCTCGCCGCGGCCTTTCCCATGCGCCGCCCTTTGGCGTATGAGGGGGCGGGGCGTCGAGACGAGGAAACCGGTTTTGCAGCCGACCGAGCCAGCATCCAAACAATTCCAACGCCGCCGCAGTGGCCGCATCGTTCTCGTGCTCGTCGGGATCGGCGCGCTGGTGGCGATGGTCGCGCCCGATCTGATGCGGAAGTGGATGGCGCGCGACTTCTGCCCGACCGAAGTGACGGCGCGGGGCGAGGAGGGGGGCGTCGCCTGGGACGTGGCGCGTTCGACCTGCGCGCCCGGTCGCATCGTCTGGCAGCTGCGCGTCGTGCCGGCCAAGGGCGTCTCGACCCTGGCCTATGAGGCGGAGGGCGGCCCCGCGCCCGCCTTCTGGCGCCAGACCGGCTTCTCCGGCGAGGTGCATCTCGCCGAGCCGCTGGCGAGCGGCGAGACGGTCCTGCCGATGATCCTCGACCTCAAGGGACGCCCGATGAAGCCGATCCGGGCGCGCGCCGGCGCGAGGGTCGACTGAACGCGAACCTGCCCTGCCTTGCCGGAGGCCGTCGCCGCCTATATCAGATCGCTGGACGCCCGCGCGCGCGGGCCCACGAGGAGCCCGCCAATGGTCACCGTGGTCGACACGACCAAGGATCTGCGCCCGCGCCATCCCGAGAAGGCGCATCGCCCCGATCAGCCGATCGCCCGCAAACCGGCGTGGATCCGCGTCAAGGCGCCGGGTTCGCCCGTCTTCAACGAGACCCAGAAGATCGCTCGCGACAACAACCTCGTGACCGTCTGCGAAGAGGCGAGCTGCCCCAACATCGGTGAATGCTGGTCGAAGAAGCACTCGACCTTCATGATCATGGGCGACACCTGCACCCGCGCCTGCGCCTTCTGCAACGTGGCGACCGGCAAGCCGCTGCCGCTCGACGAGGCCGAGCCGGAAAACGTCGCGATCGCCGTGGAGAAGCTCGGTCTCCTCCACGTGGTGGTGACCTCGGTCGACCGCGACGATCTCGACGACGGCGGCGCCGAGCATTTCGCCCGCACCATCCGCGCCATTCGCGCCCGCTCGCCGGGAACCACCATCGAGGTGTTGACGCCCGATTTCCTGAGGAAGGACGGCGCGCTCGAGGTGATGGTGGCGGCCAAGCCCGACGTCTTCAACCACAATCTCGAGACCGTGCCGGGCAATTATCTCAAGGTGCGGCCCGGCGCGCGCTATTTCCACTCGGTGCGGCTGTTGCAGCGGGTCAAGGAGCTCGACGCGGAGATCTTCACCAAGTCGGGCATCATGGTCGGCCTCGGCGAGGAGCGCGAGGAGATCCTCCAACTGATGGACGACCTGCGCTCCGCCGACGTCGACTTCATCACCATCGGCCAGTATCTCCAGCCGACCCGGAAGCACCACCCGGTGCTGGGCTTCGTCACCCCCGACGAGTTCAAGAGCTACGAGACGGTGGCCTATTCCAAGGGCTTCCTGATGGTCTCGGCGAGCCCGCTGACCCGCTCCTCCCATCACGCCGGCGAGGACTTCGAGCGCCTGCGCGCCGCGCGCGCCGCCAAGCGCGGCTGAGGGGAGGGGGCATGCGTCGGATCGCGGTGATCGGCTGTTCCGGCGCCGGAAAGTCGCGGTTCGCCACGGCGCTCGCCGCCCGCACGGGGCTGCCCCTGGTCCATCTCGACGCCGAATATTGGCAGCCGGGATGGCGACAGCGCGACGAGGACGACTGGCGTGCCCGCCATGGCGAGTTGATCGCGCGCGACGCCTGGATCCTCGACGGCAACATGACCGGCACGCTCGAGGCGCGGCTCGAACGGGTCGACACCGTCTTCTGGTTCGACGCCTCGACCCTCGCCTCGCTCCTCGGTGTGGCGCAACGCACGGCGGCCTATATCGGGCGCAACCGCCCCGACATGGCGCCGGGGTGCCCCGAGCGCATCGATCGAGACTTTCTCGGATACGTCCTGGCGTTTCGACGCGAGACCCGGCCGCGGATCGTGGCGGCGCTCGAGCGCGCCTCCGCGTCCTTCGTTCTCCACCGCTTCGAGCGGCGCTCGGACGTCCGACGCTTCCTGCGGGCCTCCCCTCAGCCTGGAAAGACCGCCCATGCCGTCGTTTGAAACCACCCGCCGGGTGCCCCACACGGCGGCGAACATGTTCGATCTGGTGGCCGACGCGGAGAAATACCCGCTGTTCCTGCCGCTGTGCGAGGCGTTGCGGATTCGCGGCCGCCAGGACCTCGGCGAGGGCCGCGAGGTCCTGGTCGCCGACATGACGGTGTCGTTCAAGGTGGTGCGCGAGACCTACACCTCGCGCGTCGTCCTCGACCGGCCGAGGATGCGCATCGACGTCGCCTATCTCGACGGCCCGTTCGAGCATCTCGACAACCGCTGGACCTTCGTCGACCTCGACGGCGGCGCCTGCGACGTCGGCTTCTTCATCGACTACCAGTTCCGCAACCGCACGCTCGGCGCCCTGATGGGCACGATGTTCGACCGGGCGTTCCATAAGTTCTCCGAGGCGTTCGCGAAGAGGGCGGACGAGGTGTATGGGCGGGGGGAATGACCGGCGCCGTAGGGCGTGAATAGGCGAAGCCGTATTCCGCCACGGGCACCTGCAACCTTCTATTGTATGTGACGTCTATACAGTATTAATTATTTATCACGGTATCCGTATCAGGTGGAACGATGTCCGGCTCCCGCAAACAGCGACCTGCGAGACATAACCCGCGACACCCAGACAATTCGCGCAGATCACCAGCAGAATCGAGCACTGACGTGAAACTCAGTGAAGCTGAAGAATGTGTCCGAGAGGCCGCTCATTCCGGTTCCGCGTGCACATTCCACAATCATCGCCTACCACCATTCGCATTAATATTCCAAACCACGGAGGAATTTCCGCACCCGGTCGATTATTTTCGCAAGCTGTTGAATGATGAATATGCGGGTATCATCAACAATTCTGAACTGACGAAACTCCAACAGATTGCCGCATCCTACACTCACATGAAATCCAATTGTGTGCTCGACGCAGCGGGACCATCATTGCTGCGTCTTTGTGTAGTCGCTGAATGGAGAAAGATACCAAAGCGTACTTCTTCTGATTTAGCGCGTTATATCGCCATTGTTCCAATTGCCAACGCCTTTTACATGACTGCTTACGAACCTCTGAACAGGCCATTTATCTGTTGGTTTGGGCTGGCGCATCGCGATGGCATCCGTATTTTCCAGATACCTCGTCCATCTGAGCGAATATATCGCAATTCGGAAGATCTCCATGCGTCCGTGGCGACTCTTCGTGTCCGTGGGGAATTCTTATCGAAGCTCATTGGTGATGGAATCGGCATTCGCGGTATCAATATTTCGGGAGCGTGGATCGATGGTGATGTCAATCTGATCGACGCCGACGTTCGATTTCCGCTGCACATAACAAACAGCATAGTTTCTGGCGACTTCTTAGGCTATGGAGCCAAATTTAGGCACATCAATCTACAATCAACGTCGCTCATTTCATTTAAGGCCGACGGTTGTACCATCAGTGGTAGCCTGTTCATGAGGAAAGGGTTCGAGGCAATCGATGGCGTGCGGCTCGTTTCCGCCCGGATCGATGGCAGCATAGATCTCGGCGAATCGAAGTTCTTAGCTGCCAAGGACGGAGTTGCATTGTTCTTGGCGTACACGACCGTGGCCGGCACGGCTCACGTCAATGGCAGCCAAATTCACGGGCTGTCGCAGTTGAACGACATGAAGGTTGAGAGAAATATCGACTTCGAAGGGACGAAGATTTTCACGGACAGTTGTTCAATCCTATTCGATTCGATTGTCGTTGGAGGGAGCATCAAGCTCGGAGCAAGGTTCGCCTGTACTGGTCCAATTCAAATGAATAGGATACGGATAGGGCGCGATCTCGATTTCACCGGCGGCACGTTCTCCAGTAACGGCTACAGCAAATACGCCGTCATCGTCGATGGATCGCGCATTGACGGCGTTCTCTTCGTGAGGGGAGCAAGGCTCATCAAGGGAGCGCTCAATTTCGCCTACTCTCACGCCAATATCGTCTCAGACTTCGACCTCTCCGCTTGGATGCAAGCGACCGAACTTCGGCTCGACGGCTTCACATACGACCGCATCGACGGAGACATCGACGTGCCCAAGCGCGTGGCGTGGCTGGACAAAGTCGAGAGCCATGCCGACAGCAGTTTCTTCGCGCAGCCTTGGGAACAACTGACCAAGACACTCAATAGTCTCGGGTATAAAATAGAAGCAAGGTCAGTCGCGATCGAAAAAGAAGTCCGATTAGGCAAGGGTCGCGTCATCCGGAGTTTCGGGCGACGCTCTTGGCATCGTCTCTTCGGATGGATTGCCGGTTATGGCTATGAACCATTCCGCGTCGTCAAACTGATGATTGCGACCTGGCTCATTTCGTCATTGGTGTACCTCTGGGCTGATCAACAAGCCTCCATCGGTCCGTCGAATGCCCTGATCTTCAACAACGAGGCAATTGCTCGCGATTGTGGATGGACGAAGCCGAGGGCGACCACGAAGAAGGTTCGATGGACCGTCTGTGGCTCGGTGCCTCAGGAATATACAACGTTCAACGCGTTCTTCTACTCGTTGGATCTCATACTTCCCTTGGTCGATCTCCAGCAGGATCGCGACTGGTCGCCGATGGTCACCGAACCCGATGGGGTCACCATGCTTGTACCGGGCGCAATCGCGCGGTTCGTCATGTGGACTGAGATCCTTCTGGGGTGGTTTTTCAGCCTCATCCTAGTCGCGGCACTCTCGGGCCTATCTAAAGGTAATGAATAGAAACCAAATGTTGTTGGTCAAATAATGACTATAGCCTGCTATATTAATTTTCCTCAACTCCTGAAGTTGAAAGAAAATACATAATTTGACGCTGTTGATGGCCAAGGGGCTGCAGCCCTTCACGCCGCTGCGAGCCGCCAAACTGGCGGTGCGATGCCGTACCGCGCTCGCGGCACGGTGACATGCCCCAGCAAATCTTCCCTTTCGGGTCGCAAGCTGCCATCGACCACACCTCTCAATCACCATCCACACCACCCCATCCTTGACATTTCCCCCCATCTCCCCTAATCCCCGCCGCATTCCACACGCGTGGGCAGGGCGCTCGGTTCGGAGGTCATCCTCGGGGCCGTCAAGCGTCCTACCGGTGTTTCCGAAATCCTTCGG
>JAFHCF010000048.1:0-11746 GCA_048497495.1 Prosthecomicrobium sp. | reverse complement strand
GTCCCATCTCCATGGCGACGCACGCCGGGCGGCGCGCCTCGCCACCGAGATCGGCGATCACCGCCGCCCGCGTCGCCGCCGTGTCGGCGAGCCAATGGGCGAAGACCCGACGGGTCCCGCCGAGCCCATGGAGCGGCGCCCGCGCCGCCTCGCCGACCCACAGTGGGCGATCCGCGCCGCTCGGCCCATTCGTCGCGATCATCACCACCGCGCCCTCGAGATCGGTCGCGTCGCATCCGTCGTCGATCCGGGTGAAGACGTGGCGCCGACCGGACCGGCCGACCCACAGCCGATAGCGCTCGCCACCACCGATCGCCACCGCCGCCGCCACGCTCGAAGGAGCCACATCGCACGCCGCCATCACCGCACCTCGTCCCGCCTCGGTTCTCCGAATGAGAACAAAGTTAGAACAGGATTTGCGGTAACGCAAGCGTCGATGCGAACGTTTCAAGAACTCCTCGGCCCGCTCGCGGCGCGCGCCAGATAGGCCTGCCCCGCCTTCGGCAGCGGCGGCGGATTGGGCGCGGCGAGGGCCTCGGCGATCAGTCGATCCGACGCCGTCTCGATCGCCATCTGCATCTCGGCGAAGACCTCTTCCGGGTCGCGCCCGGGCGGGATCGCCGGCAGGAACTCCACCACCAGCGTGCCGGGATGGCGAATGAAGTCGTGGCGGCCCCAGAACAGGCCCGTATTGAGGGCCATCGGCACCATCGGCACACCGAGATTGGCATAGAGATGGGCGATGCCGTGCTTGTATTGCGGCTCCGCTCCCGCCGGCCGGCGGGTGCCTTCGGGGAAGATCAGGATCGGCCGACCGCGCGCCGTCTCGACCCGCGCCCGCTCGGTCATGCTGGTGAGCGCCTGGCGCCCGGCGCTGCGGTCGACGGCGATCTGTTCGCCCTTGATCGTGTACCAGCCGAACAGCGGGATCCGCCTGAGCTCCCGCTTCATCACGAAGGTCGGCCGGCGGAAGAGGTCGAGGATCGCCACCGTCTCGAAGGTCGACTGATGCTTGGCGGCGATCAGCGCGCCGCCCGCCGGCAGGTTTTCGAGCCCCCGGATCTCCACCTTCACCCCGCCGATGGCGGTCATCGCCCAGCGGTTGATCCGCGACCAGTGATCGACCCCCCACCAGAACGCCGACTTCGGCATCACTTCGGTGGGCAGCAGCACGAACAGCCAGAAGATCGTGTGGAGATAGAAGAAGACGTTGAAGGCGAGCGAGCGCAGGAGGACCATCGCGGCGGGTTCCGTCGGAGAGGAGGGAGGCGACTTCGGCGCCGCCCTCACCGCACGCCGGTCGTCGCGGCGAACTCGGTGGGCCGGATCAGGCTGGCCGTCGGGCCGAACCGTGTGACCATATACTTCACGTACTCGTGCAAGAGAAGCTTCGCCGTCGGCGGATGCAGAAACCAGGTGTCGATGTTCAGATCGGGCCGCTTCACCGGCCACGCCACCTTGCGCACCCCCGGCAGCGCCTTGTCGAGCTCGAGCATCGAGCGCGGCATGTGATAGGCGCTGGTCACCACGATCAGGCTGGTGAACCGGTGGGCCCGCGCCCAATCCGCCGCCTCGATCGCGTTGCCGACCGTCGTCTCCGCCCGGTGCCCGAGGTCGACACAGCAGTCGAACAGGCCGCGGCCACCGATGGTCGCCCGTTGGATGTCCTCCGCCCGCGTCGCCGGATGGACGCCGGAGATCAGAAGCCGCCGCCCGCGTCCCGCCTCGAGCAGTTCGACCGCCCCCTGGACCCGGTCGCGGCCGCCGGTCAGCACGACGATGCCGTCGGCGCGGGCGTCGGCGGGCGGCACCGACAGCGCCACCCAGGTGGTGAACCACAGGAACCCCAGGCCGAAGGCGACGAGGACGGCGGTGACGAAGAGGCTTCCGCCGACGGCGACCCGGACCGCCATCGACCTCGACGGCCCCCGGTCCGCCTTCGCCATCCGCTTCGGTGTCTCTCCGACACTCGGGTCGCGATCCGCCTGGATCGCCCCCTCGATTCGTGTCTCCATCGACGAAACCATATCAGAACGACGGCTCGGAGCGATGTTCATGCGCATCCCTCCCCCTCAGTCGAGCCGGCCGAGGTGGCCGAGAACCGTGATGCGCGACGTCACCGCCGTCAGGATCGCCACCAGGCCGACCACCGCCGTCACCCCGAGATAGCCGCTCCAGCCGACGGAAAAACCGCCGAACAACGCATGCGCCTGATCGGAGAAGGCGCCGCCGGGCGACCGCGTCGCGAAATCGGCGACCAGGAAGCCGAGGATCGCCGCCGCGCCGCCGATCGATCCGCCCTTCAAGCCCAGCACCAGGAAGTGGCGCTGGAATTCCCGCGCGATGAAGCGATCCTCGGCGCCGACGAAGTGCAGCACCTCGATGACGTCGCGATTGCCCGCCATCGCCGCCCGCGTCGCGAACACCACCGACAGGACCATCGCCGTGAGCATCAGGAGGACGACGGCGATGCCGACCACCACCATGGTGCCGGCCATGGTCCGCAGACGCCCGGCCCACACCGCGTGATCGTCGAGGAGCGCGCCGCGCACCTCCTCGTCGATGCGCCGCTTCAGCCCGGCGACGTCGGCGGTCGCCGGATCGTCGAGCGCGATCACCACCAGACGCGGGATCGGCAGGGCGGAGAGATCGAGCCCGCTGCCGAGCCACGGCTCGAGCAGGATCTCGCCCTCGCGCGCGTCGATCAGTCTCGCCGAGCGCACGCCTCGGGTGGCGCGGGCGATCTCCATCGCCTTCTGCAGCCGCCCCTCCATCGCCACGCCGTCGATCGGCTTGACCTGGATCGTCACCTCGCGGCTGACGTCGAGCTGCCAGTCGCGCGCCGCCTCCGCCACCAGGGACAGGGTGCCGACCGCCAGACAGGCGAGAAATCCCATGATGGCGACCACCAACACCAACGCCCGCCCCGCCACCGCCTGCGGCGGCACGATGGTCCGGCCCGACGTATCGCCGTCCTCGCCGCTCGGACGGGCCTTGGGTCTCGATCGGGCCGGCCGGGGTCGTTTCGTCCCGGCGCCCGTCGACTTGGAAGGCGACGTCGCCCGTCGGCGCGGCAGGGGAGTTCCGCCGTCCTCGTCGGCCTCCGGCTCGAAGGCATGGACCATCGGGCCTCGAACCGGCGACACCTCGCCCTGGGCCGTGACCTCCGGGACGACATCGTCCGTTGCGGCGACCTCGAAGTCGTCGTCCGGGGCCACCTCGCGCGATCCGCGCCCCGGCGTCCCGGTGCCGGGCCGGCCCTGGCCCAGCCCGATCGACGACGACAACGAGGCGCGCAGGTCGCGCGGGCTCGGCGGCGCCGGACGGTGGGGGTCGGGGCGATCGTCGCGTGCCATCGCCTCACTCGTAGATCCGGACCCGCCCCTCGGCGAGCACGATGCGGCGGGCATCGTACTGCTCCATCAGGGTGAGGTCGTGGGTGGCGATCAGCACCGAGGTGCCGAGGCGATTGAGTTCGACGAAGAGGCGCAGCAGGCGACGGGCGAGCGGCGGATCGACGTTGCCGGTGGGTTCGTCGGCGAGCAGGATCTCCGGCTTGGTGATCAGGGCGCGGGCGATCGCCGCGCGCTGCTTCTCGCCGCCCGAGAGCACCGGCGGCAACACGTGCATGCGCGTCCCCAAGCCCACCCAGTCGAGCAGATCGACGACGTCGGCCCGGTAGTCCGCCTCCGCCTTGCCCAACACCCTGAGCGGCAGCGCCACGTTCTCGTAGGTGGTGAGATGGTCGAGCAGGCGGAAATCCTGAAAGACGACGCCGATGCGTCGCCTGAGGGTCGGCAGGTCGGCGCGCGAGACCCGCGCCGTGTCGCGACCGAAGATCGAGATCAGCCCGCGCGTCGGCTTCAGCGACATGAACAGAAGGCGCATCAACGAGGTCTTGCCGGCGCCCGACGGCCCGGTGAGGAACTGGAACGAGCGCGGCGCGATCTCCATCGTGAGGTCGCGCAGCACTTCCTGTCCCATGCCGTATCTGAGGCCGACGTTCTCGAACCTGATCAAACCGTCACGCGTCCCCGATCCCAGCCGTCCATTCCCGCCGGCCGCCGCCATGGCCGAGGCCGAGGCCCGGCCGCTCATCCTGCCGCACCGGCCGTTGAGAATTCGTTAACCATGTCGGTCCCGAACTCGGACCCTTCGCGGCGCTATTCTCGTCGAGGTTTACGCGCCGTTCAGACCGATGCGCGATTCTGACGTGGAAATCGGCGATCTCGAGACCATGCGCACCACCTGTCCGACCTGTGAAACCGCCTACACGATCCCCGACGAGCGCATCGGCGCCAAGGGGCGCAAAGTTCGTTGCACCAAGTGTGGCGACGAATGGCGGGTCATGGCCGCGTCCGAGACGCCGCCGATCACCGAGGCGGTCGCCGTCGTCGAGCCCGCGCCGCCGCCCGTCCCGCCGGCCCCGGCCACCGCGCCGCCGTCTTTCGACGATCCCTTCGACAGGGCGCAGACCGGCCGCGGCACCTTCGCCGACGACGCCCCGCCCGCCACCCCGCCCGCAGCCGAGCCGGCGCACCACGTCGAAACCCGATCGGTCGAGGACGAAGCCCTCCCGGCGCCACCGCCCCTACCGCCGGGACGCAAGGTCCACATCCGCACCAAGAGCCACTTCCCCCGGTTGGGCAAGAACACGCTGGCGGCCCTCGCCGGCCGGGTCCAGCCCTTCGTCGGCCCCGGCGTGCTTCTCGCCGCCGCCCTCACCGTCACCGGAGTCTTCGTCTTCCGCCAGACGATCGTCGCCGCCGCGCCGGACCTCGCCGGCCTCTATGCCTCCCTCGGCGCGCCGGTGAACCTGCGCGGTCTGGTCTTCGGCCGCATCGAGACCCTGCGCGAGATCGACAACGGCCAGCCCGTCCTGGTGGTCGAGGGGTCGATCTCCAACGTCACGCCGCGGATGCGTCAGGTCCCGGCGCTGCGCTTCGCGTTGCGCGGCGTCGACACCCAGGAACTCTACGCCTGGTCGATCGACCCGCGGTCGACGTCGATCGACTCCGGCGATACCATCCGTTTCCGTACCCGCCTCGCCGCCCCACCGGACCTGGCGACCGAAGTCCAGGTCCGCTTCGTCGAGCGGCGCAGCAAGCAGGCGGGATTGCCATGACCGAACGTCGGATCGACGTGCTCTACTCGGCGGAGACCATCGCCGAGCGCAACCGCGTTCTCGCCGAGGCGATCCGCGACGCCGGCTACGGCGAGAACCTCCTGGTGGTGGCCATCCTCAAGGGTGGCTTCGTCTTCGCCGCCGACCTGATCCGGGCCCTGCACCATGCCGGCGTCTCGCCCGAGGTCGACTTCATGTCGCTGTCGAGCTACCGCGCCGGCACCGCCTCCGCCGGCACCGTCACGGTGCTGCGCGACCTCGAGACCGACGTCACCGGCCGCCGGGTGCTGCTGGTCGACGACATCCTCGAATCGGGGCGCACCCTCGCCCACGCCAAGCGCCTGCTCACCGAACGCGGCGCCGCCCGCGTCGGGGTGGCGGTGCTGCTCGACAAGCCGGGACATCGCGCCGCCGAGATCGAGGGCGATTTCGTCGGATTCACCTGTCCCGATCTCTTCGTCGTCGGTTACGGCATGGACATGGGCCATGCCTTCCGCGAATTGCCATACATCGGCCATGTCGTCGAGGCCGACTGAACCTGCGAATCACATCGATTCGCTGCTCGTAGACCACGGCGGGGCAGAGAACCCGCCGACCTGGGGAGGGTATGATGGCGCGAATTCTTCTCGCCGAGGACGACGACTCGGTTCGAGCCTTCGTCAAGCGGGCCCTCGAACTCGACGGCAACTTCGTCGTCGCGGTCGAGGACGGCGCCACCGCGCTCGAGATCGTCGGCAGCGATGAGGGCGGCTTCGATCTCCTCGTCTCCGACATCAAGATGCCGATCATGGACGGCATCGCCCTGGCGTTGAACGTGGCGCGCGACAAGCCGAACCTGCCGATCCTCTTGATGACCGGCTATGCCGACCAGCGCGAGCGCGCCCACGGACTGGAGCAGATCGTCCGCGACGTGGTATTGAAGCCCTTCACCCTCGCCGACATCCGCCGCATCGTCGCCGCCACCCTGGCAGGCGCTCCCGAGCCGACCCGACTGGCCGGCTGAGCCGGCTCAATCGAGTTTCAGCAGGCGATCGAGATAGTCGCGTTCGAAGCGCGGTCGCGCGGCTTCGCCGAGGCGCTTGCGGATGTCGTCGAGGATGCGCCGCGCCCGTTCGACGTCGATCTCCTCCGGCACCTCGACCCGACCGTCGCTCGCCCCCCGGCTGCGCCGCGGCCGGCCGAGCGGATCCTCGCCGCCCGCTTCGTCGCCGTCGCGTCCACCCCGGCCGTTCTGCCCCGTCATCCGATCGGCGAGCTTGCGCGCGCCCTGGCGCAACCGCTCGAGCGCCCGGGTCTGGGCATCGAGCGCCTCGGCGCCCTCGCCGCGCTTCAGCGCCCCGCCCGCCTCGTCCATGGCGTCGGCCGCCCCGGCGAGATCCTCCGACCCGTCGTCGCCGCCCCCCGGTTCGCCGGCCCGGCCTTCGCCGCCGCGACCGGTCGCCCCACCCGGCCCGCGCCCGGTCTTCATTTCCTCGGAGAAACGGCGCAGCGCCTCGCCGAGACCGGTCTGGTCGTCGCCGAGCCGTCCCATCCCCTGCGTGCCCTCCGCCGGGCTGCCGTCCTCGCCGCGCGACGATCGATGGGTCTCCTCCATCAGCTTCTGCTGACGGCGGATCATCTCGCCGAGCTTCTCCATCGCCTCGCCCGCCGCCTGATCCTCGGCCGAGCCCTCTCCCGAACCGGCCTGGAGGTTCTCCAGCATCTCGCGCATCTCCTGCAGCAGCTTCTCCGCCGCCTCGCGCGATCCGGTCCGCGCCAGAGTCTCGATGCGGTCGAGCATGCGCTGCAGGTCGCGCTGGGTCAGCATCCGTTGCGGACGGCCGCGCTCGTCGGCGCGACTGGGATCGCGGCGCGCCTCGGCGGCCTTGGCGGCGAGAAACGCCTCCATCGCCTGGCGCAGCTCGCGGGTGAGCCGGGCGATCTCGTCCGGCGAGGCGCCGGATTCCAGCGCCTTCTGCAACGCGTCCTGCGCGTCGCGCAGCGCCCGCTCGTGATCGGCGAGATCGCCGTCCTCGATCGACGTCGCCGCCGCCCACAGGAGATCGACCACCTCGCGCAACGCGTCGTCGCCGCGCGCCGCCGCCGCCCGCCGCATCAGAAAGCGCAGCCCGAGATGGGTCGCCGGCTTCACCGCGAAGCGATCGGGGGCGAGCATCAGCGCGTCGAGCGCCGTCACCACCACCGAGGCCTCGCCGGCATCGAGCGCCAGTCGCCGCCGCAGTTCCACCAGCGCCCGCGCCAGCGGCTTGCGGAAGGGCCGTTGCGGCAAGACCACCTCGACCGCCTCGCTCGCGCCGACCTGCCCGACCTCGTCCCGCGCCTCGAGCGTCATCCGCATCGTCGCGCCGGCGAAGGGATGGGCGGTGACGTCGCGGATCGTCTGCCCTCGGCCGGTGTGGGCGCGGCCGATCGGCAGCGACAGCGGGAAGCTCGGCGCCGTGTAGAGCGGCCTGCCCCGGACCTCCCCGATCGGCGCGAACCGCGCCTCGGCGGAGGCGACGCCCCAGTCGTCGTCGGTCTCGTGGGAGAGCTTCATCGCCCCGCTGATCTGAATTTCCGGCGCCCCGAGGAGCCGGATCGTCGGCGCCAGATCGGGCAGCACCGTGATCTTCCATTCGGCGAACCGACGCCCGTCGCGCGTCAGAGCCGCCACGACGTCGCCGGTGAGCGTCGCCACCCGCTCGACCGGGGCGGCGGCGGGCGCCTCGGTCTTCGTCGGCGCGCCCTCCGCTGCCGCGCGCCGGGCCGGATCGCTCGCCGCCACCTCGACCGGTCGCCGATCGGCGCCGGTCAAGGTCAGCGCGATCGGGCGCGGCGGCTGGTCCGGCCGACCGCTCGCCGCCCTGACCACCAACCGGCTGCCTCGCGGCACCTCGAACGCCACATCGGCCGTGCCCGCCGCCGGCGCCGTCGGGCGTCCCTCGGCGATCAGAACCAGGGGCGGTCGCCCGGTATGGGCGGGCGGATCGATCCAGGCGTCGAGACGATCCTCGAAGCCCGGCGTCGCGGTCCCGCGAAAGCCGTCGGCCAATCGCGTCAGGTGCTCGCCCTCGGCGACGAACCAGCCGACGAACAGGAGCAGGCCGAGCAACGGACGCAGCGCCCAGCGGTCGCGCCGCCCGAGGTCGGGATGCGGCCATCCGCTCGACAGTCGGCCGATCCGCGCCGCCAGCCGCGCCCGATGCGCCGCCCACAACTGCCGCGTTTCCGCTCCCGCCTCCGACCCGAGCCGATCGGCGAGCCCGGCGAGCTCGTGGCCCTGAAGCCCCGACCGCGCCTCGACCCGGCGGATCGCCGCGTTTCGATCGAATGCCGAGAAAAAGTCGCCCCGCGCCCTCGCGCCCGTGACGATCGCGGCGACGAGAAGGCCCGCGAGGACGGCGAGGAGGCCCCAGCGCGGGACCGCCGGCAGGGCCGAAAAGACGCCGAGCCACGACAGCGCCACGTAGAGGCCGACGACCCAGGCGACGGGCATCGCCCGCCGCCACGCCACTTCGAAGAGGCCGGCGAGCCGGGCACGCAACGTCGCCCGCGCGATGCGACGGGCGAGATCCTGCGCCTGGATCGGCCGGGTATCGGAGGAACGGGGATCCTCGGCTGTCATCGTCGACGGCTTCTCCTCGGGGGCGGCATGCGCCGCGCCCGTCACGCCCCCTGAGCGCCGGAAGTCTCCCACGCCGCGACGTCCGGAGCAACGGGCGACGCGCCCGGCCCCCGGCCGAGGCCGGCGCCGACGCTTCCGCTCACAGCAACGGGTCGAGGAAGAACGGCTTCTTCTCGGCTTTGGCGGGCTTGGGCGCGGGTGCGATCGGCCCGACCGGAATGCCGACCGGGCGATCGGACTTGGCCGTCGTCGCGCTCGGCACTTCCGGATCGCCCTTGCGGCCGCAGGCGGCGAGCGAAACGGCGGCGGCGGCGACCAGAGCGATCGTCGCGAGACGGAGGAGGGAGGAGGAGGTCGAGGTCACGCGGTCCACCTTGGGTCTCGGCTGGTCGGCCCGGCGATCATAGCCGGTTTGCCCCGCTTTGGGGGCGCGTCGTCGTCGCTCAGGTCCGCGCCTTTTCCTTGGCCAGGCGGGCGAGCCAGCGCTTGGCCTGGGCGCGCACGTTCTTCGGCGCGGTGCCGCCGTAGGAGACGCGGCTCGCCACCGACTTGGCCACCGAGAGGACCGAGTAGACCTCTTGCGTGATGCCGGCGTGCACGGCCTGCATCTCGGCGAGGCTCACCTTGTCGAGCGTGGTGTTCTTCGCCGCCGCGATCGCCACGATCCGTCCGGTGACGTGATGGGCCTCGCGGAAGGGAATCCCGAGCCGCCGCACCAGCCAGTCGGCGAGATCGGTGGCGGTGGAGAAGCCGGAACCGGCGGCGCGCTTGAGCACGGCGGCGTCGGGCTCGAGGTCGGCCATCATGCCGGTCATCGTGGCGAGCGCCAGCGACAGGCTCTCCAGCCCGTCGAAGATCTGCTCTTTGTCTTCCTGCATGTCCTTCTGATAGGTCAGCGGCAGGCCCTTCATCACCATCAGCAGCGCGGTCAGCGAACCGGTGATGCGGCCGGTCTTGGCGCGCACCAGTTCGGCGGCGTCCGGGTTGCGCTTCTGCGGCATGATCGACGAACCGGTGGTGAACCCGTCCGACAGCGCGACGAAGCGGAACTGCGCCGAGGTCCAGATGACGATCTCCTCGGCCAGCCGCGACAGATGCACCGCCGCGATCGCCGCCGCCGACAAGGCCTCCAGCGCGTAGTCGCGATCGGCGACCGAATCCATCGAATTGGCGGTCGGCCGGGCGAAGCCCAGGGCCGTGGCGGTCGCCTCGCGATCGATCGGGAACGAGGTGCCGGCCAGCGCCGCCGCCCCCAGCGGGCATTCGTTGAGCCGGGCGCGGGCGTCGCGGAAGCGCGAGCGGTCGCGCGCCAGCATCTCCACATAGGCCAGCATGTGGTGGCCGAAGGTCACCGGCTGGGCCGACTGGAGATGGGTGAAGCCGGGCATGACGACGCCGGCGTGCCGCGCCGCCTTCTCCGCCAGGACGCCCATCAGGTCGGCGAACTGGCCGTCGAGATGGTCGAGCGTGTCGCGCACCCACAGTTTGACGTCGAGGGCGACCTGATCGTTGCGCGAGCGCGCCGTGTGCAGCCGCCCGGCCGCCGGGCCGATCTTGGCGGCGAGCGCCGCCTCGATGTTCATGTGGATGTCCTCGAGGCTTCGCGAGAACGTGAACGTCCCCGCCTCGATTTCGCCGGCGATCTCGTCGAGACCGGCGTGGATCTTCGCCAAGTCCTCGGCCGAGACGATGCCCCGCGCCGCCAACATGGCGGAATGGGCCTTCGAACCGGCGATGTCCTGGCGCCAGAGTTTCTGGTCGAATCCGATGGAGGCGTTGATCTCCTCCATGATGGCGGCCGGGCCGGTGGCGAAACGGCCACCCCACATACGATTGGACATGACGAAGAACCTCGACGAAATTGGCCCGACCGACCGGAGTGAGCCCCTCGTGAACCAGCAGTCGCCCGAAGTCCCCCCCGAACCCGCCGCCCCGAAGGCCTCGCGCCGCCCCAAGCTCGCGCTTCTCGCGCTCCTCGCAGCCGTCGCCGGTCTCGGCGCGGTATACGGGATCGGAGGCCTCGGAGGCAACGCGGGCGACGAGGGAAAATGCACCGCCACCCTCGGCGACGCCGCCCGGCTGAAGCCCTTCGCGCGCGGCGACGTCGCCGCCTTCACCCCCTCCGAGCGCAAGCGCGATCTCTCCGACCTCGCCTTCGACGGCGCCGACGGCGGACGCACGTCGATCGCCGCCTGGAAGGGCCGCGTCGTCCTGCTCAACCTCTGGGCCACCTGGTGCGTGCCCTGCCGCAAGGAGATGCCGGCGCTCGACCGGCTCCAACGCGACCTCGGCTCGCCCGACTTCGAGGTCGTGGCGCTCAATCTCGACAGCCGCGATCCCGAGCGTTCGAAGAAGTTCCTCGCCGACATCGCCGTGACCGACCTCGCCTGGCGCGCCGACCCCTCGCTCGCCGCGATGAAGGCCCTGCAGAAGATCGGCCTCCTCACCGGCCTGCCGACCTCCATCCTGGTCGATCGCCAGGGCTGCGAGCTCGGCACCATGGCCGGCCCCGCCGACTGGGACCGCGCCGACGCCGCGGCGCTGATCGCGGCGGCGGTGAAGGGACGCTGAGGCCGGCGCAAGGGCGCGTATCGGCGGGCCCGACGCGCGGCATCGCACCACGGGCGGCCGGGTGTCGATCAGACGGTGACGTCGAGATTGCCGCCCATGCCCGGCCCGAGCGAGGCCTGGATGCGATCCATGCTCTGGCTGGCGGCGTCGAGCAGGTCGAGAACGTTCTGGGAGGCGTCGGCGTTCATCTTGAGAAGCTTGACGGCCATGAGTTCCGCCTGCGCCGCGGCGCCGTTCATCACCAGGGACGTGGCGATCGAGACGGGATCCATGACATTCTCCAGGGTCTCCCATCGGGCGGGAGAGGGGGGTCGGCGGGGGCACGCGATACTTTCGAACCCCGCGGTCGCAACCATGGCAGCGCACGGTAAAGGAAGTGTTGCCGTTTCCGGAATGTTGCTGCCTCGTCGCGAAATTCGCCGAAGCGGCGCGGGGCGAGCCCGCGC